>NZ_JBXANI010000038.1:0-72063 GCF_058801495.1 Cupriavidus sp. GW822-FHT03E04 | reverse complement strand
CCATCCGGCGCGCCTTCTTTGCCTACTTTCTTGGCAAGACAAGAAAGTAGGTCGCCGCCCCGCAGGGGTGGTGAAACGGCAGTTGCCTTTGAAGTTGAAGTTAAGCCCCCCAATCCCCCAATCTAATGCCGCAAAACAATCCCCCCGCTCCCCGCATTCTGCTGCCGCCACTGCGTCGGACTCATCCCGAACCGCTCATGGAAAACCCGGCTGAAATGCGCCGCATCGCCAAACCCCAGCGCAAAAGCAATCTCGGTAATGCTGCGCCCGGCGTCGCCACTGCCCGCCAGCCGCGCCGCCGCCTGCCGCAACCGGCGCGACAGGATATAGGCATGCGGGGTCCGCCCGGACTCACGAAACAGGTTGTACAAAGTACGGCGCGACACGTTCAGCACTGCCGCCAGCCGATGCGCCGAAAGCTCCGGATCATGCAGATGCGCATCGATGAACTCGGCCAGCCGGCGCATGCGCGCTTCGCCAAGATGCCGCGCCACGGCAGCGTCCCCGCCATCGCCAAGGGCCGGCGGCGGCGTGCCGGCGCCTTGCAGCGCCGTCTCCATCAACGACACCACGGAATCCTGCAGCACGATCTGCCCTTGATGATCCAGCAGGTGCCCCGCGCAAGTGTCATGCAGCATGGCGCCCAGCGCCGACAGCGCGATGCGCGCCGCGCCCTCCCCGCGCAGCGCGCGGCCGCCCAGGCTGGTCGCCGCCTGGCGCCAGCCGAAGGCGCGTTCCTGCGGCACCAGCAGCACCAGCACCCGGCAGCGGTCCGCCATCTCGATGCTATAGGGCTGCGCGGTATCGTAGATCGACCACATGCCTGGCTCCAGCGAGGCCTCGTTGCCGCGCTGCGCCACGCGGCTGCGCCCGCTTAGCTGCCAGAAGATCTTGAAGAAGCCCGCGTCGGATGCCGCCACGTGCCGGGACTCGCGCGCGACACGGTGCGCGTCGACATCCATGTCCGCCACCGCGCTGGCGCCGAAACGCGCATAGCTGACGTGGCAATGAAAGCCCCCGCGCGTCTGGCGCGAATAATCGAGCGGCAGGAAACTGGTGTCGATGGCTTCGCGCCATTGATCGAAGGTCACGGTGGTCAACCGCGCCGGCGTCTGCTGCAGGTGCTGCGCTGCGGGCATCAGGACATCTCCAGTAGCCGGCGGTGTCTGGGCAACATGCGGGGAACATGCAGGGAACGCGCCGGAGGCCTCGAAGGTGGTTGCAAAGCCTAATGGAAAGCCCGTGAGCCGACAATGGGAACAATCACGCAGGCGCGCCGGCCAGCGCGGCGGCAAACATGCGAAGCCAGCATCACTTGCGATGTCAGACCACGCGATAGATTTCCCAGCGCGCGGTGCCGGAGACGACGAACGGTTCCAGCTCCTTGCCCCATTGCGCGTGGGCAGGTATCGACGCGAGCCGAGCCCAGGCGCTATCCAGTTCGCCGAGGTTGCTCACCTCCCAGTCGTGGACCACCGTGGCCTCGAGCGCGCCAATCGAGCCGGTCAGCAAGCGCCCGGTGACCAGGCCGACTTGCGGGGCGATCTCGCGCGCCCATGCCTGCAGGCGCTCGATGACTTCTTGCTTGTGCCCGAAACGGGCATCGATCTGCCACCTGGCTATCAACATGATGCTGCTCCTTGAACATTGGACATTGAACATTGGCCGCAGGTGTCGCGAGGGCGGACCGCCCCGCTGCACGCGGCGGCTAGCACCCCCGCCCCACCCATGCGCTACTTTTTTGAGGGGCCACGCCACCGCGTCGCCCCCCAGTTGCACTATAGACCGGCACCGTTGGAATCACGGTTGGAGAAAGCTGGAGAGAACTTAAGCCGCTGACGCGGAAGCAGTGCGCAAGATCCAGCACGAGGCGGCGGCAAGCTTCGACCGCGTATGCGTAGGCGACGTCATCGAGTGAGTATGAAACCCGGGCATGAAGCCCGAGTGTGAAGCCCGCTAGCCGAGCACCGCCCGGCGCACTTTGACCAGCGCGTCCTCCAGCGCGTCATGCGAGATGGAGCCGATCGCCAGGCGCAGCGCATGCGGCGCGCTTGGCGTGGCGGCAAACGGCTGGGCCGTCGTCACCAGGACGCCTTCGCGCTCCAGGCCAGCGGCGACGCGGTCCGCGCGCAGGTCCTCCGGCAAGGTCAGCCAGAGATAGTAGGAAGCGCGATGCGCTTTGACATCACAACCGCGCAGCACGCGGCGCGCCAGGCTTTGCCGCAGCCGCGCGTCCTTGCGCTTGCGGTCCTCGAGCTCGTCGACCAGTCCGGCCTCGATCCAATAACAGCCCAGCGCCACGGTCAGCGTGGGCGTGTTCCAGGTCGAGACGCGGATCGCGCCCTCCAGCGCGGGCACCAGCGCAAGGGGCGCGGCGACAAAGCCCACGCGCAAGCCGGACGCGACGCTCTTGGACAGCCCCGAGACATACACCGTGCGTTCGGGCGCGTAGGTAAACACCGGCTTGGGTGCCGGCTCGGCCAGGAAGGCATAGGCGCCATCCTCGATGAGCAGGAAATCATGCTTCTCGGCAAGCTCGGCAAGCCGGACCCGGGACGGCTCAGCCATCACCGTGCCCAGCGGATTGTGCATCGTTGGCATGGCGTAGACGGCGCGCACCGGACGCCGTTTGCATAACGCTGCCAGGTGCTCCAGGTCCATGCCGTCTACCGTGTGCGGCACCGCCTCCAGGTCAAGACGGTACGTCTGCGCGAGCCGTTTCATGCCGGGATAGGTCAGCGCATCCACAGCCAGGACGTCGCCCGGCTTGAGCAGCCCCATGACCGTCACGGCCAGGCCCTGCTGAGCGCCATTGACGATGAGCACCTGCTCGCCGCTCACCCGGATGCCCCGGTTGCGCAGATGCCTGGCCGCGGTCTGCCGCTCGTGCGCCCGCCCGCCCTGGGGCGCCGAATGCAGCAGCGCATCGAGGTCCCCCGAGGCCGCGATGGTACGCAGGCCATCGCGCAGCATCTCGGCCTGGCCGGGCAAGGACGGATAGTTGAAGGTGAGATCGACCGTGCCGAAACGCACCGGGTGCTGCTCCAGGCCCAGGCCGCGCGGCAGCGAGGTGTCGCGCACAAAGGTGCCCCGGCCGGTCTCGCCGACGACAAGCCCGATGGACTCCAGCTCCCGGTAGACGCGCGATGCGGTGGCCAGGGCGATGCCATGCTGCTTCATCAAGGCGCGAACGGTCGGCAATTGCGTGCCTGGCGGCAGCGCCCCCTCGCGGATGCGCCCCGCAATCTCGTCCATGATGGTTTTGTACCGGGCTGGGATCATGCCTTGGCCTGCGCGCCTTCATAGGATTGTTCTTTGTATCTAGAACAATTTTTTGTTTGTATCAGACACAAAGATTACGCTACCAGCCTCGACAACGTAAAGGGCTCCGCGGAGCTATCTGGAAACCTGGGCATGATCGAATTCGCTACCTTGTCGGTGTTCGCCGCGGCCGTGATGGTGCTGCTGCTGTCACCCGGGCCAAACATGGCCTTCGTCATGGCACACGGCGTCACCTACGGCCTCGGCGGCGGCGCGGCGGCCGCGCTCGGCATTGCCGCGGCAGACCTCGTGCTGACCGTCCTGACGGCAACCGGCATCACCGCCGTGATTGCCGCGTGGCCTCCGGCTTTCGACCTGATCCGCTATGCGGGGGCCCTGTACCTGCTGTGGATGGCCTGGAAAGCGCTGCGCCGCCCGCTGCTGCCGCTGGGCACGGTGACCCGGCAGGCCTCGTTGAAATCGGTGTTTTTCCGCTCTACGCTGAACAGCTTGCTGAATCCGAAAGCGTTGCTGTTCTTCATGGTCTTCCTGCCGCAGTTCGTGGATCCGGGAAAAGGCAACGTGGCCCGGCAGCTGATTGTCCTGGGCTGCGTGCTGACGGCGATCAGCACGGTGTTCCACGGCCTGCTGGGCGCGGCTGGCGGGTCGGCACGGCGGTTCCTGAGCCGCAACCCGCGTGCCGCCGTGTTCCAGAAATACGGGCTTGCCGTGGTGCTGGCGCTGCTGGCGCTGAGGCTGCTTGCCATGCCGAGGGTGTCCTAGCCGGCGAAGATGGCGGGCACTTCCATCCAGATCCTGAAAAGACAATACAAGAAGGACAACACGAGATGTACATCGCAGCCTTTATCTACAAGCCCGGCAAGATCGACGAAGAGTTCCAGCGGCTAAGCGCGGTCATTGACGACGTGGCGGCCAGCATTGCGGGCTTCCTGGGGGCCGAATCCTGGCGCTCGCCCGACGGAAAGCTGGCCAACGCCAGCTACTACTGGCGGGATCAGGAAGCCCTGCGGGCCTTCGCTGCCCATCCACGGCACCTTGACGCCAAGCGCCAGTACCGCAAGTGGTATGACGGCTATCACGTCGTGGTGTCAAAGGTGGAGCGCGTCTATGGCGACGGCAGCCTTGCTCACTTCACGCGGTTCGGCGAAGAAGAGAAAAAAGGCCGGTCGATCTGACCGGCCAAGCGATCCTCGCGCAAAGCAAGGTCGATATGATTGTTGGCGGCATCCTCCGTGCGCAGGATGCCGCCCAGGTGCTGCTCAGGTGTGGCTCAGGTGTGGTTTAGAAGCGGTGACGCACGCCGACGGTGGCGCCGGTCTGGTTCGCGCCCGGCAGAGCCGTGCCGGCACCGTTCAGGCCCAGGGTGGAGCCCGACTTGTTCTTCACGTAGCCAATGTTCACATAGGCATCGGTGCGCTTGGACAGCGAGTAGTCGCCCGACAGCACGTACATCCACGAATCCGCGCCGCTGTTCTTCAGGTCGGTGTAGTATGCCGCGCCGGTCAGCTGGAACGCAGGCGTGAACTTGTACTGCGCGCCTGCCCAGTACACATTGCTGCGGGTGACGGTGGCCGTGGCGCTGGCCGTGCCGTCGTCGCGCAGCCAGCGATAGCCGGCAAACACCTTGGCATCGCCGAAGGCATAGGACGCGCCGATGGCCGCGCGCTTGGCGCTGCGGTCCTTCAGTGCCACCGACGAGCCCTGGAACTGGTCATACGCCGCGCCGACCGAGAAGCTGCCAACAGCGTAGGCCAGGCCCGCGCCGTAGTTGCGGCCCACCTTGCTTTCGCCCGGCACTTCGCTGCCGTTGGTCACCGTGGCATCGCGCCCGGTGCTGTAGAAGCCGGTAGCCGTCAGGCCGCCGAACTTGCCCGTGTACTTGAAGGCGTTGTCGGCACGGCCGTTGAACAGCGAGTCGACACTATTGAGCGAGTAGCGCGGGCCAACGGCCATCGGGTCATAGGCGCCGAACAGGTCGTACAGCGCGTTTTGCTGGCGACCCAGCGTCACTGCGCCGAAATTGCCCTGCAAGCCAACGTACGACTGGCGGCCGAACAGGCGGTTGCCCTGGCCCGAGGCGCCGGTATCGATATCAAAGCCGCTTTCCAGCACGAAGATACCCTTCAGGCCACCGCCCAGGTCTTCGCTGCCGCGCAGGCCCCAGCGCGAGCCCGACAGGTTGCCGGAGTTCATGCGGGTAACGGTGCCACCCGCGGAGCCGGTGGCCGGCATGTGGTTGATGACTTCGATGCCAACGTCGGCGATGCCGTACAGCGTGACGCTGGACGAGGAGGTTTGGGCGAACGCTGCGCCGGAGGCTGCGGCAGCAGCCGCGGCAGTCATTGCAAGGAGAGCTTTCTTCACTGATTTTCTCTGTCTTATGGATGGATGAGGCAGTCTTCCGCCAGCCGCGGGCAACCATGCGATAGACGCCATGAACCGCACCCGTGGCGGCAGACCGCATTGTCGATGCCTTATGTGAAAGCTTGATGTCGCTTTGCATGGCTACATGTCTGCATGACTGCAATTGCAATCATCCAGGCACGCCCCACGTTGCAGCGATCCGGCGGGATATAGCACAACGTGATGCAAATGGATTTCCGCGAGTCGCCGGCAGCGGGTGAGCAGTGCACCACTTGGCTGCTGCATGGCTTGAGATCCGCCGCAGAAGTTCCCTGCTCCATGGATTTCCGGCGCTAGGGATTACGCGTAGCCACGAGAAATTCTCTTCAACATCGCTGCCCCGAAAGCCGATTGCAAGCCGTCGGAAAGCCGTTTGGAAGATGCCGTTCCTACAGTCTCGACACCCGCTCACGCCCGCGATGAAGTCGCGGTAAGGCAAGGGCGTAAAAACAGGAGACGGAGAGACCACCTCATGCATCGACACACCAACGCACGCTACCGTTCGGGTAGCCGGACCAGAGGGGATCTGCAATGAACACCCCCTCGCGTTTCAAGAAGGACTACTACGGCGGTGGGCTGATGACGCTGATCGGGCTCGCCACGCTAGTGGCCGGCCTGCAATATCGCACCGGCACCCTGAGCCACATGGGGCCTGGGTTCTTCCCGGCAGCGGTAGGGGCGCTACTGGCGATCGTCGGCGTGCTCATCGCCATCTCGGCGCGCAAGGAGCCACCGGCGCAAGCCCAGGCATCCGGACACGGGCATGGCGCCGGCCTGCCGGATCTGCGCGGATGTGCCTGCATCATCCTGGGCGTGCTCGCCTTCTTGCTGCTGGGCAAATATGGCGGCCTGATCCCCGCCACCTTCGCCATCGTGTTCATCTCGGCGCTGGGCGACCGGAGCAATACCGTGAAGCAAGCCGCCATCCTGGCACTGGCGATGTGCGTCATCGCCACGGTCGTGTTCTGGTGGGCGCTGCAGTTGCAGCTGCCGCTGTTTGCCTGGGGGGTCTGAACATCATGACCGCGAACGCTCTGCATGATCTCTGGTTCGGCTTTGGCGTTGCCTTCCAGGGCTCCAACCTGATGTGGTCCTTCTTCGGCGTGCTGATGGGAAACCTGATTGGCGTGCTGCCCGGCATGGGCGCGCTGTCGGCCATTTCCATCCTGCTGCCGCTGACCTATGCCATGCACCCGGTACCCGCCATCCTGATGCTGGCGGGGATCTTCTATGGCTCGCAATATGGCGGCGCCATCGGCGCGATCCTGCTCAACCTGCCCTCGCACCCGCCGCATGCGGTCACCTGCCTGGACGGCTATCCGATGACGCGCGCCGGCAAGGGCGGCACGGCGCTGGGCATCACCATGATCTGCTCATTCTTCGCCGCGTCGGTGGGCATCATCGTGATGATCTTCGCCTCGCCGCTGCTCACCGAGATTTCCTTCAAGTTTGGCCCAACCGAGATCTTCTCGATCATGCTGCTGGGCTTGCTGGCAGGCTCCACCATGTCGCGCGGCTCACCGCTGAAAGGCGTGGCAATGACCCTGTTCGGCCTGATCTGCGGCTGTGTCGGCACCGACGTGAACAGCGGCACCTTCCGCCTGGCGATGAACATCCCCGAGCTTAGCGACGGGCTGGAACTGGTCGCCATCGCCATGGGCCTGTTCGGCGTGGCGGACTTCCTGCTCAATGTCAACCGGATGAGCGTGATCGCCAGCAAGGCCAAGCTGCGCATCCGCGACATGCGGCCCAGCCTGGCCGAGCTCAAGACCGCCTTCTGGCCCATGGTGCGAGGCACCGCGGTAGGCACTGTGTTCGGCGCCATGCCCGGGACCGGCCCCACCATCACGACCTTCGTCGCCTATGCCCTGGAGCGCAAGATCTCCAAGACGCCGGAGAAGTTCGGCACGGGCATGATCGCAGGTGTCGCCGGGCCGGAAGCCTCCGCGCACTCCAAGACGCAGGTCGATTTCATCCCCACCATGAGCCTCGGCATTCCGGGCGACGCCGTGATGGCGCTGATCCTGGGCGCGCTGATGATCCAGGGCATCGCCCCGGGGCCGCAGCTGATCAGCGATCACCCCGACATCTTCTGGGGCCTGATCGCCAGCTTCTGGATTGGCAACCTGCTGCTGATCGTGCTGAACGTCCCGCTGATCGGCGTGTGGGTCAAGCTGCTGCAGGTGCCCTACCGCTACCTGTTCCCCTCAGCCATGTTCTTCATCGTGGTCGGCGTGTTCAGCACGCAGAACAGCCTGTTCGAGATCTGGGAAGTACTGGCGTTCGGTGTCATCGGGGCAGTGCTCATGTGGCTCGGGTTCTCGGTGGCGCCCATCCTGCTGGGCTTCGTGCTCGGGCCGATGGTGGAAGAGAACTTCCGCCGCTCGCTGCTGCTGTCGCGCGGCGACATGATGGTGTTCGTGCATCGCCCGATCAGCTGCGTCTTCGTCGTGCTGTCAGCCCTGCTGCTGACCGGGGTCACCTACTCCGCGTGGCGAGCCAGCCGCGGCGCAGGCAAAGGGACCGTGCTTGCCGGCGGCGAGCTTGCCGTCAACGAGTAGCCACGACGCAAGCCTGCACCGACGCGGCTAGCCCGGGAAAGGATAGTCCGCGTCGAACGCCGCGAAACGCGCCTGCAGGAACTCGATCAGGCGGCGCTGCCGGTAAGACGGAAATCGGCTCTGCAGGAACACCAGCTGCAGCGGCACGCTGTCCTGGTACCACTCGGGAAACAGCAGCACCAGGCGGGCGGCGCTGACGTCGGCCGCGACATCGAACCAGCTTTTGAAAGCGATGCCATGGCCCGCCAGCGCCCAGTCGCGCACCACCGCGCCATCATCGCTGGTGCGCCGTCCGTTCGCCTCCACTTCCAGCCGGGACTGGCGCGAGCGAAACGGCCAGCGCATGCGCGCCTGCCCGCCCGGCGCCAGGCATAGCATCTGGTGCTGCGCCAGCGCCTCGGGCGACGCGGGCGTGCCGCAACGCGCCAGGTACGCCGGCGCGGCCACCGCCACGCGGCGCGTCAGCGCAAGCTGCCGGCGCACCAGTCCCGAATCCTCCAGCCAGCCCAGCCGCACCGCCAGGTCGACATTGCTGCGATACAGGTCGGCAAGCGTATCGCCGATGGACAGCTCAAGCGAAAGCTGCGGATGCGCCACCAGGAAATCGTCCAGCCAGCCACGCAACAAGGCGCGCCCCAGGTCGGCGGGCGCCGACAGCCGTAGCGGCCCGGCCAGTTCCTCGCGCTGCTCCGCCAGTGCGCCCTCGCCCTCCTCCAGCGCCGCCAATGCCTTGCGCGCTGCCTCCAGGAACACCCGCCCCTCCTCGGTCAGGCGCATGCGGCGGGTGGTGCGAGCGAACAGGCGTGCGCTCAGGCGTTGCTCCAGGCGAATCAGGGCCGCGCTGGCGGTGGCGGCGGTCCGGTCCAGTTCGCGCGCGGCCGCGGAGAGGTTTTCAAGCTCGGCCGTGCGGACAAAGAGTTTCAGGTCGTCTAGGGAGTACATTCAAAGCAGGTTTGATAACCATAGTTCTTGTGACATGATTATCAAACTGCACTAGCACAGTAGCAAGTGTGCATTCGCGAGGGGGGCGTCTCGCTCCGGTAGCCCCCATATGATCCACGAGTGCTTCCGGAGGATCCAACTATGCAAGTCTTCAAATGGGGCGACAGCCTGGCTATCCGCTTGCCCAATGAATTGGCGGACGTGCTTGATCTGCATGAAGGCGACGACTTCGAAGTCGTCGTTCGCAACCGTGATGTGCTCCTGGTACTGAACAAGCCTGGCAGGGCCGCCCATCTGGCCAAGCTCCGGCAGTTCCGGGGGCGCCTGCCGCCCGATTTCAGGTTTGACAGGGACGATGCCAACACGCGCGCATCAGGTACGCATTGCTGAGAGTCATCATGCAGGGCGACGTGATCGCCATGGGCATGCCGCCGGTATCCATGAAACCGGGCGACAGGATCGAAATCGATATCGGAGGCATTGGTGGACGAGCGCTTGAGGCGCGCATCACCTCAAAGGCGCCCCGCCAGCTCCGCGGCCGCTTCCTCGTCGGTGCGCTCGAAGCGCAGCGGCGTCACCGAAACGGCGCCACGGCCGACCACCACCGCCTCGCTGTCGTCGGTGTCCGGCTGCGGGCCGCGCGAGAACTGCAGCCAGTGATACGGGATGCCGCGCGGGTCGACATGGGCCCGCACGGCAAGATCCTTGACAAGGCCAACGCCCTGGCGGGTGACGGTGAGCGGGCCGGCGGACCCGGGCTCCACATCGGGGAAGTTGACGTTCAGGCAGGCCTGCTGGTTCCAGCCGGCGGCAAGCAGGCGGCGGATCACGCCGGGGGCCAGCGCGCGCGCCGTTTCCCAGCGCACCGCGTTGCGATCGGTGAAGGCCTGGCTCAGCGCAATGGCCGGGATGCCCAGCAGCACGCCGGTCATGGCGGCGCCCACGGTGCCAGAGAACACGGTTTCGAGGCCGAGGTTGGCGCCACGGTTGATGCCCGACAGGACCAGGCTCGGCGGGGTGTCGGCCATCAGGTGCCGGGCGGCCATGACGACGCAGTCGCCCGGGGTGCCGCTCACGCCAAAGCGGCGCTCGCCCTGCTGGCTGATGCGCAGCGGCGCGTGCAGGCTCAGTGAGTGCGAGGTGCCGCTCTGGTCATGCTCGGGCGCGACTATCCAGACCTCGCGCGCCAGCGTTGCCGCCACGGCTTCGAGCACGGCCAGCCCGGGGGCGTCGATGCCGTCATCGTTGGTGAGGAGTACGCGTTCCAATAAGGGTTCGGACATGGTGATAGAGGACCGTAGGTTGACGAATGCTGCGCTGCCTTGCGCGGCACGCTGCGTGCGGCATGGCAGCCGGGGCTAACGCCAGACTATAAACCGAAGCCGTGACGGTTCGGCCACGCGTTGCCGGATTTGCCAAGACAGGACGGCATCGGGCGACTAGCCTGCAGCCCATTGTCGATCATTGCCGCGCCCGCGCGCCGCCGGCGCGCTGAAACACCATGCCCTCATCCCGCTTCAGCGTCCCCGCTTCGGCCGCCTGGTTGTCCAGCCTGGCTTTTGTCCTGATCTGGTCGACCGGATTCATCGTGGGCCGGGCCATCGTGCCCGTGGCCCAGCCCAGCCTGTTCCTGCTGGCCCGCTTCTCCCTGGCGGCCGTACTGTTCGCAGCTGTGGCCGTGGCCGGCGCAGCGCGCTGGCCAGCGCTGCGCGAAGTGCCGCGGCACTTGCTGGCGGGCGCGCTCCTGCACGGCAGCTACCTGGGCGGCGGTTACTGGGCCATCGCGCATGGCCTTGCGCCGTCGGCCATGGCCTTGCTCGGTGCATTGCAACCGCTGCTGACCGCGCTGCTGGCAATCCCGCTGCTGGGGGAGTTTCCGTCCCGGCAGGGCTGGGGCGGGCTTGCACTGGGCTCCCTGGGCGTAGTATTGGTGGTGGCACCCGCCACCCTGGCCAGCGCACCCAGCCCCGTTTCGCCGTGGGTGGTACTGGTGGCGGTCATCTCCATCCTCTCCATCACCATGGGCACGATCCTGCAGAAAACCTCGATTGCCGCGGCCGACCTGCGCGCCAGCATGGCCTGGCAGAACGTGGGCGGTGCCCTGGTGGCCGGCGCGCTGGCATGGCTGCTGGGCGAGTCGCACTGGCAGCCGGGCATGGCGCTTTGGTCCGCACTGGCCTGGGCCACGCTGGTGCTGTCGGGCCTGGGCACCTATCTGCTGGTGCGCATCGTCAGGCGCGGGCAGGCTGCCACCGCCGCGTCGCTGATGTTCCTGGCGCCGCCGCTGGCGGCGCTGCAGGCCTGGCTGCTGTTTGGCGACAAGCTCGGGGTCCTGCAGTTACTTGGCCTGCTCGTTGCCGGCATTGGGGTCTGGCTATGCCAGGCCGCCCAGGGCGCCGGGATCCCTCGCAAAACCCGCCATGCCGCCGCACGATGACGATGCTGTGCTGCTAGCCCAGGCGGGCCGGCCGGCGCCGCTGGTGGAGACCCGCGTCTACCAGCCAGAACGGGAGTGGCATCGCCATGACTACCATCAGGTCTTGTTCGGACTGGACGGTGCCTGCGAGCTGGAAATCGGCGGCCACCTGCACCGGCTCGATCCCTGCGGCGGGCTGATCGTGCCCGCCGGGGAGCGTCACGACTTCCTTGGGCTGGCCGACAACCGGCAGTTGGTGCTGGACATTCCGCCGGGCTCGCTCGCGTTGCCGGCCGCGCTGATGGACCGGCCCAAAGCGTTTGCCATCACGGACGGCTGGAGCGAACGCGTGCGGCGCCTGGCTACGCTGCCTCAGGCAACCAGCTCCCGGCAACATCACTGGCAACTGGCCGCTACTCTTGCCGCCGACCTGGCGCAGGCGTTGGGCGTGGGCGGCCAAGCCCAGCCCACGCATTTTCCGCTGGCGCAAATCGACGCCTACCTGCGCCAGCACCTGGACGCGCCACTGCGGGCCGACCAGCTCGCGGCGCAGTTCGGCTGGAGCGTGCGGCGCTTCCATACCCTGTTCTGCGACGCCTTTGGCGATACGCCGCATCGCTACCAGACACGCCTGCGGCTGGACCAGGCCGCGCGCCTGCTGGCGGACCGGGCCCAGCCGCTGGCGGATATCTCGCTGGCCCTAGGCTTTCCCGACCAGACCACCTTTACGCGCAGCTTCACCCAGCGCTTCGGCATGCCACCGGGGGCATGGCGCGCGGGCCTCGGGCTGGCGAACATCGCCTTGCCGGCATCGCGCTAGCGCGCGAGCGGCGGTCCAGCACCAGGGCTAAGTCCCCCCTGCGTTGCCTTTCCATGCAGTACCCTGCGCGTGCCGTGATGCGGGTGTGGCACGCGCAAGCGCGCCGGCCACGCTAGAATTACCCCCGGACCATCAACCGCCAGGGGAGCAGGATGTCAGACGCGCTTGCCACACCCAGCAGGACCAGCGAGGCGAGCACCGAGGCCAAGGCCGCCGCCGTGGTCGCTGCCCTCGCCAAGGCCGAGATCGACCAGGCCGACCATGCCATGCGCAACTGGACCGACCCCGAGCCCGGGCCGATCCGCATCGGCTCGCCGCAGCATTTGCGCATGTTCTGCAATATGCTGCTGCAAACCCACAACCCCTACAAACCCGCCGTCATCGATTGGCCCAGGCTTGACCCGGATGCCTTGCACCGGGTGACCTCGCTGCCGATATGGGATATCGCGGTACAGACCGAAGGCCGTGCCTCCGTGCGGGTGCAGGCCTTCGCCGATACCGTGACCGCCCCCCTGCTGCGCAGCGCGCTGGAAATGGATGGTGGCGAGGAGGCACGCCACAAGGTGGTGCTGTCGAAACTGGTAGAAGCCTACGGCATCGCCCTGGCACCCGAGCCTGAGTACCGCCCGCCGGCTGACGTGGAGTGGGGCTGGCTGGTCACAGGCTACAGCGAGTGCATCGATAGTTTTTTTGCCTTTGGCCTGTTTGCCGCGGCCAAGCGCTCAGGCTTCTTCCCCGTGGAACTGGTGGAAACGTTCGAGCCGGTCATCCAGGAGGAAGGCCGCCATATCCTGTTCTTCGTCAACTGGGCGGCATGGTATCGCCGCAACCTGCCCTGGTGGCGGCGCCCGCTTTACACGCTCAAGGTGATGCGGGTGTGGGCCTTCCTGATCTGGGAGCGCGTCGGCATTGCGCGCGGCATCGATGCCGACGGCGTGGCCAAGGACGCCAATTTCCCCATGAACAGCACGTCCTCGCTAGCCGAAGCCCTGTCGCCGCGGGCGATGATCGAGCTTTGCCTGGCCGAGAACGACCGCCGCATGGCCGGCTACGATCCGCGCCTGCTGCGCCCTGAAACCGTGCCCAAAGTTGCCCGGCTTGCCCGGCGCCTGTTGCGCTGATGCGTGATGCGCTGATGCCGTCGCTGCCCTACCCATCCTGTCCTGGAGTTTTTTGAGATGTTTGTGTTGTCCCTGATCTCGCTCGCCATCTGGTGCGTGCTGCTTGCCGGCCGTGCCGGCTTCTGGCGAGTGCGCAAGCCCGGCCCCGCGCCCGCGCCCGCGCAATGGCCTGAGGTGGTTGCCATCATCCCGGCTCGCAACGAAGCGGACGTGATTGGCGGCGCCGTGGCCAGCGTGCTGGGCCAGGACTATCCGGCAGCGCTGCGGCTGGTGGTGGTGGATGACCATAGTACCGACGGCACCGCCGACCTCGCGCGCAGCGCCGCGGCAGCGCTGGGCAAGGCGGATGCGCTGACCGTGATCACAGCGCGCGACCTGCCGGCCGGCTGGAGCGGCAAGGTCTGGGCGCAGTCCGAAGGCCTCGCAGCCGCTGACAAGGCAGCGTCCGGAGCCGGCTGGGTATGGCTGACGGACGCAGACATCCACCACGGCAATAGCGTGCTGGCCCGGTTGGTGGCGCGTGCCGCGCACGAGCAGCGGGACCTGGTGTCGTTGATGGTGCGGCTGCGCTGCGCATCGTGGTGGGAGCGCCTGATCGTCCCGGCCTTTGTGTTCTTCTTTGCCAAGCTCTACCCGTTTGCGCGAGTGAACAATCCGCGCAGCGGCGTGGCGGCGGCCGCCGGCGGCTGCATGCTGGCGCGCCGTACCGCGCTGGCCCGCATTGGCGGATTTGCCGCGATCCGGGGCGAACTGATCGATGACTGCAGCCTGGCCGCCTGCATCAAGCAAGGCGGCTCGATCCGCCTTGACCTGGCCGACGACAGCATTTCCGTGCGTCCCTACGATGACTGGCGCAGCCTGTGGGACATGATTGCCCGCAGCGCCTACACCCAATTGCATTACTCGCCGCTGCTGCTGGCCGGCGCCGTGGCCGGCATGGTCCTCACCTACCTGGCGCCGCCCTTGCTGGCGCTCGGCGGCGGCCTGCGGCTGTGGCCGGCATGGGCCGCCTGGCTGGCCATGGCGCTGGCCTACGTGCCCATGCTGCGTGAATACCGCCAGCCGCTCTGGCTGGCCCCCCTGCTGCCGGTGACGGCGTTGTTCTACCTCGGCGCCACGGTCGACTCCGCGCGCCGCTACTGGCTGCGCAAAGGCGGCCAGTGGAAGGGACGCGCGCAGGCGCCCCAACGGGGCTGACCGTCGGGGCTTAACCCATTAACCCAGGTAGCCAGCGCTACGGAACCAGTCGAGCGCTTCGCTCAGCCCTTGTTGATATGGCCGCGCCTGGTAGCCTAGCGCCAGGCGGGCTTTCTCCGAGCTGAAGAACATCCGGTACTTCGACATCGACAGGCCGTCCGCTGTCAGGAAAGGCTCCTTGCCGGTCATGCGCGCCACCGCTTCCGCCGCGTAGGCGAGCGGGTAAAGCGGCCAGCGCGGCAAGCGCATGGTTGGGGCGCGCCGCCCCGTCATGGCAGCAATATCGGCCAGCATCTGTTGCAGGCCCACGTCCTGCCCGCCGAGGATGTAGCGTTCGCCGGTCACGCCGCGCGCCAGCGCCTGCATATGGCCTTCGGCCACGTCGTCCACATGCACCAGGTTGAGGCCGGTATCGACGAAGGCGGGAATCTTGCCGGTGGCGGCCTCTACGATGATGCGGCCCGTGGGCGTGGGCCGCACGTCACGCGGGCCGATCGGCGTGGAGGGGTTGACGATCACGGCAGGAAGCCCGTCGCGGGCCACCATGCGCTCCACCACGCGTTCGGCCAGCACCTTGCTGCGCTTGTAGGCGCCAATCGCCTCATGGCCGGCCATGGCGGCCTCTTCGGTCACCGGCGCGGTGGCGCCCGCGACGCGCAAGGTAGCCACGCTGCTGGTGTAGACGATGCGCTCGACCCCGCAAGCTAGTGCCGCACCCATCACCGTCTCGGTGCCAGCCACATTGGTGCGCACGATTTCCTCGGGATCCGGCGCCCACAGCCGGTAGTCCGCCGCCACGTGGAAGAGATAGCGCACCCCTCGGAGCGCGCTTTCCATGGCGCGCGCGTCGCGCATGTCGCCCTCGGCGATCTCCACGGGCAGGCCCTCCAGGTTGCGGCGCGGGCTGCCGGCGCGTACCATCGCCCGTACGCGAAAACCGCGCGCCAGTGCCTGCCGCGCCACTGCCGAGCCGAGAAAGCCGGATGCGCCCGTTACCAGGACGTAGTCCCCTGAACTCATTTCACCCACCGAAAAACCCTCAAAGTGTTGCTGGCTGTAGCCAGGTGCCAGGCAAAGGTTGCCGCACCGGTATATAGTAACCACCGTATGACGGGAAAGTGATTCCGGAATATCAACTTATGCTGAACCCGTTGACTGGGTCGGGGGGCCTATCTTTATGCAGGTGATTCTTGCTCAACCCCGCGGTTTTTGTGCTGGTGTGGTGCGCGCGATCGAGATTGTAGACCGTGCCCTCGTCAAACACGGAGCCCCGGTGTTCGTGCGACACGAAATCGTGCACAACAAGCACGTGGTCGAAGGGTTGAGACGCAAGGGCGCGCAATTTGTGGAAGAACTGGACGAAGTGCCGACCGGCGCCGTCACCATCTTCAGCGCGCATGGTGTCTCCAAGGATGTCGAGAGCGATGCCAGGACCCGCCAGCTGCACTCGATCGACGCGACCTGCCCGCTGGTGATCAAGGTCCACACCCAGGGGCGTCAGTACGCCGCCAGTGGCCGCACCGTGATCCTGATCGGCCATGCCGGCCATCCGGAGGTCGAGGGCACGATGGGGCAAATTCCCGGCAAGGTAATCCTGGTGCAGAGCGAGGCGGAAGTCGCACTGCTCGACCTGCCCGCAGACACCCCGGTTGCCTACGTGACCCAGACTACGCTCAGCGTGGACGACACACGTAATATAATTGCCGCCCTGAGCCGGCGTTTTGCCAATCTGGTCGGGCCGGATACGCGTGACATCTGCTACGCCACGCAAAACCGCCAAAGCGCCGTGCGCGAGCTCTCCAAGCAGGTGGAAGTGATCCTTGTGATCGGCGCCACCAATAGTTCCAACTCCAACCGCCTGCGTGAAATCGGCACGGAGAGCGGTGTGCCCAGCTATTTGATTGCCGATGGCAGCGAACTGAACCCCGAGTGGGTGCGCGGCGTCGAAGTCGTTGGGATCACGGCCGGCGCCTCCGCCCCCGAGGAAATGGTCAAGGACGTGATCGCCACGTTGCGCCAGCTCGGCCCGGTGGACGTATCGGTCATGGATGGCCGCGAGGAACACGCCGAATTCCGCTTGCCAGCCGAGCTGGCCGATCCGTCGCCGCGCAGGCAGGCAGCCGGCACGGCCACCGCCGAAGCCGCGCCGCAGCCGGACCCGCAAACCGCCGCTGGCTAACGCCCGGGCGCCCCTATAACAAGGAAGTACATTTTGGCCATTCCCTTTTTGCAGGTTGCCCGCGTGGGCGCCTATGTCGTCAAGCAGCACCTCTCGGGCAACAAGCGCTATCCGCTCGCGCTGATGCTCGAGCCGCTGTTCCGCTGCAACCTGGCCTGTAACGGCTGCGGCAAGATCGACTATCCGGATCCCATCCTGAACCAGCGCCTGTCCATCGAGCAGTGCCTGGGCGCGGTCGACGAATGCGGCGCACCGGTGGTGTCCATTGCCGGTGGCGAGCCGCTGCTGCACAAGGACATGCCCACCATCGTCAAGGGCATCATTGCGCGCCGCAAGTTTGTGTACCTGTGCACCAATGCGCTGCTGATGGAAAAGAAACTGGACCAGTACGAGCCGAGCCCGTACTTCGTCTGGTCGGTGCACCTGGACGGCGACCGCGAGATGCACGACCGCTCGGTGAGCCAGGAAGGCGTGTACGACCGTTGCGTCGAAGCCATCGCCGCGGCCAAGAAGCGCGGCTTCCGCGTCAACATCAACTGCACGCTGTTCAACGATGCCGAGCCGGAAAAGGTCGCCCGCTTCTTCGACTCCGTGAAGGCCATGGGCGTGGACGGCATCACCGTCTCGCCGGGCTACGCCTACGAGCGCGCGCCCGACCAGCAGCACTTCCTGAACCGCGGCAAGACCCGCCAGCTGTTCCGCGACATCCTGTCGCGCGGCCGCGCCGGCAAGAACTGGGCGTTCAGCCAGTCCACGCTGTTCCTGGATTTCCTGGCCGGCAACCAGACCTACAAGTGCACGCCCTGGGGCAATCCGGCGCGCACCGTGTTCGGCTGGCAGCGTCCGTGCTACCTGCTGGGCGAAGGCTACGTCGACACCTTCAAGGAACTGATGGAAGGCACCGACTGGGACGCCTATGGCGTGGGCCACTACGAGAAGTGTGCCGACTGCATGGTCCATAGCGGCTTTGAGGCCACCGCGGTAGCGGACACCATCGCGCACCCGCTCAAGGCCTTGGGCGTGAGCCTGCGCGGCGTGCGTACGTCGGGCCCGATGGCACCGGATATCGACCTGACCCAGCAGCGCCCGGCCGAGTACGTGTTCTCGAAGCACGTGGAGATCAAGCTCGAAGAGATCGGCCGCGCGAAGCCTTCCAAAGCAGCCAACGACGCCGCGGCACGCAAGGCCGCTGCGCACTAAGCCGAAGGCCAGCCAGCAAAAAGGCTCGCCCCCGGGTACCGCGCGTACCCGGGGGCGAGCCTTTTGTGTCTGGCGTTGTCGCTGACGCGCTGGCTCAGGCCCGGCGCTCAGGCGTCGGCGGACTGGCGTGCGTTGTGGTTGGCCAGGTACTTGAGCAGGCCGTCGATGCCGTTGCGCGCGACGATATCGGCGAACTGGCGGCGGTACACCTCGATCAGCCAGGCGCCCATCATGTTGATGTCGTAGATCTTCCAGCCGTTGCCGCTGCGCTGCAGGCGGTAATCGATCTGCATTTCATCGCCGTTGTTCAGCACGCGTGTCTCCACCACGACATCCGTGGCGCCGCTGGCGGCCAGCGTCGGCTTGTAGCTGAACTTCACGTTCTGCTCGCGCAGTTGCGACAGCGAGACCGCGTAGCTGCGCACCAGCAAGGTCTGGAACTGCTCGTACAGCTGCTTTTGCTGCTCGGGCGTGGCATTGCGCCAGGCGCTGCCGACCGCCAGCCGGGTGGTGCGCTCAAAATCGGCGTACGGCAGGAACTGGCGCTGCACGACCGCGGTGATCTTGGCGAGGTCGCCGTTGCGGGTGTCGGGGCTGGACTGGATGGTGCCGATCACGCCCTCGACCGCCGCACGTACCAGGCGGTCCGGCGAGGACCTGTCAACCGTTTGCGCTTGCGCGGGGCAAACCATGGCCACTGCGGCAAGCGGAACGAGGGGGATGAGGGGAACGAGGGCCTGGAAAGCAATACCGTGTTTCTTCATGCGAATTTGGACCTGAAAATGCCAGTCGGTTCGCCGCCGGCAACGCCCGGCAGACTTGCCAGGAAAATCAAACAGGAAATGCGCCGCGCTGCGCCGCTGCAGGGCTGCAGCCCGGTCCGCGCGCACGTGCCGGGGCAGTATAGCGTACCGGCGCGCGCGCTCCGCGCAGCGCCACACCGCGCCGTCCCGTTATACTCGCGGCTGCCACTTTGCGCCCTGCTTTGCGCCTTTGACTACGCGCGTCATTGCGCACCACACCGTTACTGCTCCCTATATCGCCCATGTTGACGTCGTTGGTCATCCGCATTGTCCAGTTTTCCACCCGCCGCGCATGGCCCGTCATCGCGCTGGCGTTGCTGCTGACCCTCGTCAGCGGCGCCTATGTGGCCGGCCATTTCGCCATCAATACCGATATCAGCCGCCTGCTCGAGTCGGACCAGGCCTGGGCGCGCCGCGATGCCGCCGTAAGCGCCGCGTTTCCCCAACGCGACCAGATGATCCTGGCGGTGGTACAGGCGCCGGCGCCCGAGCTGGCGAACGCCGCCGCCAATGAGCTGGCTGACGCGCTCGCCAAGCAAGGCAAGCTCTTTCGCGCCGTCAGCCAGCCCGGTGGCGGCGAATTCTTCGAACGCAACGGCCTGCTCTTCGTCGATACCGCCAAGCTGCGCGACGTTACGTCGGAGCTGACCCAGGCGCGGCCGCTCCTGAACGCGCTGGCGCACGACCCGACCCTGCGCGGCCTTTCCGATACGCTATCGACCACGCTGTCGCTGCCGCTGCAACTGGGCCAGGTCAAACTGGGCGACATAGCCAAGCTGCTCGGCAAGAGCGCGGATACGGTCGACCGGGTACTCGCTGGCAAGCCGGACGCCTTGTCCTGGACCGGGCTGGTGGATTCGAGCCAGGAGCCCACCCCGGGCCACCCCGCCACGGCGTTCGTCGCGCTCAGCCCCGTGCTTGACTACGCTGGCCTGCAGGCCGGCGCGGATGCCGCCGATGCCATCCGCGCCACGGCCACCAAGCTGGGCCTGGCACAGCGCTACGGCGCCCAGGTACGCCTGACCGGCTCGCAGGCGCTGGCCGACGACGAGTTTGCCTCGGTCAAGGAAGGCGCGGCCTTCAATGGCGCGCTGACGGTGCTGGTGGTGATCCTGATCCTGTGGCTGGCGTTGCGCTCCAAGCGCCTGATCCTGGCCGTGCTGGCCAGCCTGGCGGTCGGACTGGCCATCACCGCGGCCCTCGGGCTGGCCATGGTGGGCGCGCTCAACATGATCTCCGTGGCCTTTGCCGTGCTGTTTGTCGGCCTGGGCGTGGATTTCGGCATCCAGTTTGGCGTGCGCTACCGCGCCGAGCGCCATGTGCATACCGATATCCCGGACGCGCTGGCCAGCACGGCGCGGGCAGTCGGCGTGCCGCTGGCGCTGGCCGCGGCTTCCACCGCGGCGGCCTTCTTCTGCTTCCTGCCCACCAACTATCGCGGCGTGGCCGAGCTGGGCCAGATCGCCGGCGTGGGCATGCTGGTGGCGTTCCTCACCACCATCACGCTGTTGCCCGCCCTGATCACCGTGTTCCGCCCGAAGGACGAAGTGGGACGGGTCGAAGTGCCTGGCTTTAAATGGCTGGCGCCCGCCGACGATTTCTTCGAGCGCAATCGCAAGCGCGTACTGCTTGCAACCGGCGCCCTGATTCTGGCGGGGTCGCCGCTGCTGATGCACCTGCGCTTCGACTTCGATCCGCTGCACCTCAAGGATCCGCATTCCGAGTCGATGGCCACCTTGCTCTCGCTCAAGGACGCGCCCCAGGCAGGCACCGACAACGTCAGCGTGCTGGCGCCCTCGCTGGCCGCCGCGCAGGACGCCGCCGCCCGCCTGGCAGCGCTGCCGGAAGTCTCGCGCGCCGTCACGCTGCAGACCTTCATCCCCGACGACCAGCCAGCGCGGCTCGCCTTGATCGCCGCCGCTTCGGCCAGCCTGATGCCGGTGTTGACGCAGGCAACGGCCACCCCTGCCAACGATGCCAGGCTAGTCAATTCGCTCAAGAACGCGGCACGCCAGCTCGCGCTTGCCGCGGACGAGCACCCCGGCCCGGGCGCCGCCGAGGCGGCGCGTCTGGCAGCCTCGCTGCGAAAACTGGCCGCCGCGGACGCGGCCACGCGCGAGCGCGCCGAGCAAGCCATCGCCCAGCCGCTGCGCCTGGCGCTGGCGCGGCTGCAGCGCGCGCTAGCGCCACAGCCGATCGCCCGCGAAACCCTGCCGCCGGCACTGGTGCGCGACTGGGTTGCCCCGGATGGCCAGGCGCTCGTCAGCGTGAGCCCCAAGCTTCCCGTCGCGGCCACGCCGGGAGACGCCTCCAGCACCGGCGACAGCGATGCGCGCGACGCCGCGCTCACGCGCTTTATCGACGCCGTCCAGCGCGTCGAGCCCACCGCGGTTGGCGGCCCGATCTCGATCCGAGGCTCCGCCGACACCATCATGACAGCCTTTGCCCAGGCCGGCGTGTGGGCCGTGCTGTCGATCACGCTGCTGCTGTGGATCACGCTGCGCCGCGTGGGTGATGTGCTGCGCACGCTGGTGCCGCTGCTGGTGTCCGCGCTGGTGACGCTGGAGCTGTGCGTGGTGTTCGGTATTCCGCTCAATTTCGCCAACGTGATCGCGCTGCCACTGCTGTTCGGCATCGGCGTGGCCTTCAAGATCTACTACGTGATCGCGTGGCGCGAGGGCAAGACCCAACTGCTGCAATCCCCGCTGACGCACGCCGTGCTGTTCAGCGCCGCCACCACCGCCGCCGCCTTCGGCAGCCTGTGGCTGTCCCAGCATCCGGGCACGGCCAGCATGGGCAAATTGCTGGCACTCGCGCTAGCATGCACGCTGGTCGGTGCCGTATTCTTTCAGCCGATCCTGATGGGGCGGCCGCGCGAGCGGTCGGCCCCCGCCACCGGTCCGGCCCATTGATGTCTCGTCTCCATAGAACAATGACTCACCCCGACTCTCGCCTCTCTCGCCTCCTGCCGGCGCTCTCTTTCTCGCTGTTGGTCACAGCCTGCGCCAGCGGCCCGCAAGCCAGCCCTGACGACCCCCTGGAGCCGCTCAACCGCGTTGTCTTCAAGGTCAACGACAAGGCCGACGAGTACGTCGCGACGCCGCTGGCCAAGGGCTACCGCGCCGTCACGCCGCAACCGGTGCGCACGGCGGTCACCAATTTCTATTCGAACCTCGCCGACGTCGGCAATACGGTCAACAACCTGCTGCAAGGCAAGGGCGTGGATGCGGCGGAAAGCTTCATGCGGGTGGCGGTGAACTCCGTGCTGGGCATTGGCGGCCTGATCGATATCGCCACGCCCGCCGGCATCGGCAAGCACTCCCAGGACTTCGGGCTGACGCTCGGCGTTTGGGGCGTGCCGGCCGGCCCGTACCTGGTCCTGCCGCTGTTCGGCCCCAGCTCGGTCCGCGACGGCGTTGGGCTGTATGTGAACTTCCAGCTGTCCCCGACCACGTGGGTGAACGATGAAGGCGTGAAGTGGGGCCTGTGGGGCCTGGGCTTCCTGGACGCACGGACCAATGCGCTTGGCGCGACCGATCTGCTGTCGCTGGCGGCGCTGGATAAGTACAGCTTTGTGCGCGATGCATACCGCCAGCGCAGGCAGTACCTGATCCAGGGCGGTGGAGGGAAGCTGCCGGACTATGAGGATACCGAAGCGCCGGCCGAAAGCGCGGCGCCTGCGCCTGGCGCACCGGGGGCGCCGGCCGCCACCCCCGCGCCTGCCGGCGCGGAAGACAAAACGCCCGAAGGCGAAGCGAAGAAGCCCTGAGCCTGGCTTGACCCTGTCTGGCTGGCTCTGGCCTTAATCCGGGCCTTAGTCCAGGCCTAAGCCAAACCCCATCCCCACCCTGCCCCTGGCGGCCAGCAGCGCAAGCCTGGCCAGCCTCGCATCCCTGCCCAGCCGGATCAGGTCCGGCACCTGTCCCGGCCCCGCCAGCAGTGCCTTGAGCAATGCCCAGATGTCGGTGCTGCCATCGGGACCCATGCCGGCCACCGCGGCGGGCGGCACTTCCCGCTGCGCGGGATCGATCACCACCCGGCAGGCGGCGAACGGCAGCCCGAATTCCTCGGCGACACGCGCCGCGATATGCGATTCCATGTCGACCGCCAGCGCACCGGTGGCCGCATGCAACGCCGTCTTGGCCGCCACCGAGGTCACAGCCTGGTCAGCGCCGGCAAGCACGCCGGAAATGGCCTCGGGCAAGGCAAGCGAAAGCGAGCGCGACCAACTGGCGTCAACGGGCCGCAATCGATTCCCATCATGGATGGCAGAGGCGACGATCACCCGGCCGGGCAACAGCGCGGGATCCAGCCCGCCGGCCACGCCAAAGCTGATCACGCCGGCGCAGGGATGCGCCAGGCGTTGCCGCAGGCCTTGCGCCAAGGCTTCGGCGCGCAGGCCGTGCAGGGTTTCAACGCCGGGGCCGGCGGCGATGCCGGCCTCGAAGCGCATGCCAGTCACCACCAGCGTGGGACCGGCATGGCGTTGCGGCAAGCTTGGCGCCGTCACATCCCCCACGCCACTGCCCGCGTGCCGTCGCGGCGCAGGTTGCGGTAGCGCGCCAGTGCCCACAGCGGGAAGAAGCGCGCGTAGCCGTGGTAGCGCAGGTAGAACACGCGGGGGAAGCCCACCGCGGTGAAGCGCGCCTCGCTCCACAGGCCGTCGGCCTGCTGCATGCGCATGAGGTAGTCCACACCACGCGCCACGGCCGGATGATCGACCTGGCCCGCGGCCATCAGGCCCAGCACCGCCCAGGCGGTTTGCGACGGCACGCTCGGCGCGGTCTCGTAGCCCTGGTAGTCGAGGCGGTAGCTGCTGCCGTCCTCGCCCCAGCCGCCGTCAGCGTTCTGGATCGAGATCAGCCAGTCGGCGGCGCGGCGCATTTCCGGCGCTTCGGGCGCCATGCCGGCCGCATTGAGCGCACACAGCGCGCTCCACGTGCCGTAGACATAGTTCGTGCCCCAGCGGCCATACCAGCTGCCGTCGGCCATCTGCTCGTCGAGCAGGTAACGCTGGGCGCGCCGGAAGGCTTCGCTGCTGGCCGCGGTCTCGCCCAGTTGCGCGAGCATCGACAGACAGCGCGCCGACACGTCGGCGGTGGGCGGATCGAGCAAGGCACCATGATCCGCGAACGGGATATTGTTCAGGTACTCATGCGTGTTCTCGGGCTCGAACGCGCCCCAGCCGCCGTTGCCGCTCTGCATGCCCGCCACCCACTCGCGCGCGCGGCTGACAGCCTCTTCGTAGCGTGAACGATGGCTGGCCGGTGCCACAGCCGGCGCGGCTGCGCCGGTGCGCGCCGCGCGGTCCATGGCCATCGCCACCACGGCGGTGTCGTCCACGTCCGGGTAATGCGGGTTGGCGTACTGGAAAGCCCAGCCGCCGGGACGCACGTCGGGGCGCCGCACGATCCAGTCGCCGCGCACGTCCAGCACCTGCAGCGGGCGCAGCCATTGCAAGCCGCGCTCAACGGCCGCCTCGGCGCGCGGGCCGCCCACTTCCAGCAAGGCGTGGCTGGCCAGCGAGGTATCCCACACCGGCGACAGGCACGGCTGGCAATAGGCCTCGTCGCCATGCACCACCAGCAGCTTCTCGATGGAGGCGCGGGCCACCGCCACATCGGGATCGGTGCGCGGCACGCCGAGCACGTCGAACATCATCACGGCATTCGCCATGGCCGGAAAGATCGCACCCAGGCCATCCTCGCCGTTCAGGCGTTCGCGCACGAACTTCTCGGCGCGGGCGATGGCGCGCGCGCGCAGGCTGCGGGGGAACAATGGCTCCGCCACGCGCAAGCCGGCGTCGAGCACACGGAACAAGCCGAACCACACGCGCTTCTGGTGCGGCGCGCGCG
This sequence comes from Cupriavidus sp. GW822-FHT03E04, assembly GCF_058801495.1. Taxonomy (NCBI): domain Bacteria; kingdom Pseudomonadati; phylum Pseudomonadota; class Betaproteobacteria; order Burkholderiales; family Burkholderiaceae; genus Cupriavidus; species Cupriavidus sp. GW822-FHT03E04. The sequence continues at coordinate 47,284 of NZ_JBXANI010000038.1, read as the reverse complement.
GGGCCAGCCGGGCTGCCTGGCATGGACGGATAAACAATTCGTCGATGCCCACGCCACGCGGATTCCTGGCCTGGGGACGCAGGCTGTTGAGCACCAGCAGCGGCACGATCACCGTGCGGGCCCAGTACGCGACCTTGGACAGGTGGAACGGGAACCACAGCGGCAGCAACATGATCTCCACCGGCATCATCGGCACCGCCTGCCACGGCATCACGCCGTACAGCGCGAGCAGCGTGCGGGTGAAGACATTGCTGGCCTCGGCGCCGCCCATCCCGTGGATGGCGGCGCGGGCACGGCGCATAGGCTCCGACTCGGTGTCGTCGCCAATCATCTTGAGCGCGAAATACGCCTTCACGCTGGCGCTGATGTCCGAGCGGCCCTGATGGAACAGCGGCCAGCCGCCATCGGCGTTCTGGATGCGGCGCAGGTAACGCGCGATACGGGCTTCCAGCACGGTATCCGGGGTCTCGCCCAGGTAGTGCACCAGCAGTACATATTCCGCCGGAATCGTGGCGTCGGCCTCCAGCTCGAACACCCAGTGGCCATCCGGCCGCTGGGTCGCCAGCATGGCGTCAAGCGCGCGGTCAAGCGTGCCCTCCAGCTCATCTTGCGCGGGCTCATTCGAATTGGGGGATAGTGCAACTTGGCTCATCGGTTTCGATGTCCTCTTTTCAACAACGCAATTACGGCAATGCCGCACGCGGCCGTCAGCGGCCTTGTGCGGCAGTCAATCGGCGGGACCACCTCAGACGAGGCCATGCCGCAGCAAAATCCATAACAATCGCGGCCGCGGCACGCGCACCCGCGCACGCGGAGCAGCCCAGCCGCGTGCCAGCAAACCCTGCAGGATCACGTGGTAGACCTCGCCCATGATGCGCGGCGAACGGACCGTGCGGCGCGGCGCCGCGTTCATGATGGCGAATGCCTGGTCGTAGTACGCCTGCGCCTGCTGCGCGACGTCCAGGCACGCGCGGCCAACGGCGGGATGCCCGACGATGGCATGCGGCGCGCCGATCGGCACGCCCGCGCCCAGCAGCGCTTCGGCCGGCAGGTACACACGGCCCAGCTCCGCGTCTTCGTCGATATCGCGCAGGATATTGGTCAATTGCAACGCGCGGCCAAGGTGATGCGCCAGCGCTACGCCGGCATCGCGCTCCATACCGAACACACGCACGGCAAGGCGCCCCACCGCACTGGCCACGCGGTCGCAATAGAGATCCAGCGTAGCGTTGTCCGGGGCGCGGATATCCGCGTGCACGTCCATGGCCATGCCATCGATGACGGCGAGGAAATCCTCCTGCTGCAAGCCGAAGCGCTGAATCTGGGCAGCCAGCCCGCGCAATGCCGCCGGCGGCGTGCCGGCATAGCACGCGGCAAGATCGGCGCGCCAGGCGTCAAGCCCGGCAAGGCGCGTGGCGCGCGGGCCATCGCCATCGGCAATATCGTCCACCGCACGGCAAAAGCCATAGATCTCGAACATCGCCTCGCGTTGCGCGGCGGGCAGGATCTTGAGGGCGGTATGGAATGAGCTGCCGGACGATACGGCATGGCCCGCTTGCGGGACGGTTTGCACTGCGATTTCTGTTCCGGCCACGTAACTCCTCGTCACGCGTTGGACCGCCGTGCTGCTTTGCTGCCTGGGCCTGGCTTGTCGCCACAGCCCGGCACGCAGCGCCAGGCGGCATGTTTGGGGTAGTGGGCGATTATACCAACTCCGGCCATGGGCTCAGGCACCAGCCGAAGAAGGGGGTTGGAGGAGGGTGTGCCGTGCAGGCCACCGCCAGCGCCACCGGGGCTGGCGCTGGCCTGGCGCGCGCGGCACCGCGTTCAGATTGGCTGGCGAGCGCCTATTTAACGCGCTGGCTGGCGCGGCGGCGCTCCATCACGAACCTGCCGCGCCTTGGATCGTAGCGCGCTATTTCGATGTAATTAGCATCGTTTAGCGGGTTGTTATCGCATTCCATGGCACCCGCGCCACTTGCTGCAGCCTGCGCGGCCAGCGCACGCTCGGCCTCGGCGGCGGCACGCATGCGGCGCAGGTCGGCCAGCACAGACGGCGAGATGCGATCGAGCAGACGGCTGGACCTTAGCTTGTTCATGGCGGCCTTCCTCGAAGGGATGGCGCCAGTGTAGGCCCGTGGCACGGCCGTTTAATGTGCCCTGGACCACGCACCGGAGCATTTTTTGCGCCGTGGCTGGCGCGCGAGCCACTCCGGTGCCGCCAGCCGGCAGGCAGGAAACGTGCTCAGAACCCCAGCGGATAGCCGTCCTTGCGGTGATCCGAAGCCGCCGCGTAGCCATCCTCCAGGCGCATCGCGATCTGCGCGCCGCCGAATTCGAGGTTGCCCTGCGGCGCCACGTCCACCTTGTGGCCGCGCGCGCGCAAGCCTTCCACGGTGGCGGCCGGGCAATTCCACTCCACCGCGATGGTGGCGTTGTCGTCCAGCACGCGCCAGCGAGGCGCATCGCACGCGGCTTGCGGGTTCTGTCCGAAATCCGCGAGCCGGCTGGCCATTTGCAGGTGGCCTTGCGCCTGCATCGAGCCGCCCATCACGCCGAAGCTGGCCAGCGGCACGCCCTTGCGCATCAGGAAGCCAGGGATGATGGTGTGGAACGGCCGCTTGCCAGGGCTCACCTGGTTGGGGTGGCCCGGCTTGAGATTGAAGCCCCAGCCACGGTTATGCAGCGCAATGCCGGTGCCGGGCACGACCACGCCGGAGCCGAAGCCTTTGAAGTTGGACTGGATGTACGACACCATCATGCCGCTCTTGTCCGCCGTGGTCAGGTACACGGTGCCGCCGCTGTGGGGCTTGCCCGGGCCGGCTGCCGCCGCGCGCTCCGGGTCGATGGCCTTGGCGCGGCTGGCCAGGTAGGCGCGATCGAGCAGGTGGGCGGCCTGCACCTCGGTCATTGCCGTAGGGTCGCCCACATACGCGTGCAGATCGGCAAACGCCAGCTTCATGGCTTCCACCTGCACATGGATAGCGGCGGCGGAGTCCACGCCCATTGCCGCGACATCGAAATGCTCCAGCATGCCCAGCGCCATCAGCGCGCCGATGCCCTGCCCGTTCGGGCCGATCTCGAACAACTCCAGGTCGCGATAGGACATGCTGATCGGCTGGACCCAGTCAGCGCGATGGGCGGCCAGGTCGGCCTCGGTGATCAGCCCGCCAGTGGCGCGCGCATGCGCGGCGATACGGCCGGCCAGCTCACCGTGATAGAAATCGTCGCCCTTGGTCTGGGCGATGCGCGCCAGCGTCTGCGCCTGGCCCGCGCAGATGAAGCGCTCGCCCGGCAGCGGCGCGCGCCCGTTCGGCGCGAAGGCGTCGGCAAAGCCCGGCTTGTCGATCAGCACGGGCACCTGCGCCTGCCACTGGCGGTGCACGGTGTGCGAGACCAGGAACCCGTTGCGCGCGTATTCCAGCGCGGGCTCGAAGAGCTCGGCAAACGGCAGGCTGCCGAACTTTTCCCAGGTGGCGCGCCAGCCGGAAACGGCGCCAGGCACGGTCACGGTGTCCCAGCCATTGACCGGCATGCTGCCGTAGCGCGAGAAATACTCGGGCGTCCACGCCGCCGGCGCCCGTCCACTGGCGTTCAAGCCATGCAGCTCCTTGCCATCCCAGATCAGCGCAAAGGCATCGCCGCCGATCCCGTTCATACACGGCTCGACCACGGTCAGCGCGATCGCCGTGGCCAGCGCCGCGTCCACGGCGTTGCCGCCGCGGGCCAGCATGCGTAGGCCTGCCGCGGCCGCCAGCGGCTGCGAGGTGGCCACCACGTTGTCGGCCAGCACGGGCACGCGTTGCGAAGGATAGGGGAAATTCCAGAAATTGGTCATGGCTTTGCGAGGCTCCGAGGGTTGGGGGTTCTGGCCAGCGGCTTGCACGGCAGCGCCGGCCAGATGCGTTTGTGCTTTGTTCTTGCGCGGCGGCTACTCGATCTTGACGTTGGCCGCGCGCGCCACCTTCTCCCACGCGCGCATCTCGTCGCCGATCATGCGGCCAAACGGCTCGGGCGCGGTGTACTTGATCTGCACGCCCTGTGCTTCCATGGCCGCAGCCAGCTCCGGCGCGGCCAGCACTTCTTTCATCGCGGCGGAAAGTTGCTTGAGCACCTGGGGCGGCGTGCCCTTGGGCGCAACCAGGCCGAACAGGTTGTCGGCACGGAAGTCTCGGATGCCGGCCTCGGTCACCGTCTGGGCATCGGGCAAGGAGCTCAGACGATGCTCGGACGCCACCGCCAGCAACCGCAGCTTGCCGGATTTCACGTGCGGCAGGGCCGAGGGAATGCTGTCGAACATCATGCTCGCCCGGCCTGCCATCAGGTCCGGCAGCGCGAAGGCGCTGCCCTTGTACGGCACGTGCACCACGTCCACGCCGGTACGCAGCTTGAACAGCTCCGACTCCAGGTGCGACAACGTGCCGGAGCCCTGCGAGGCAAAGTTGTACTTGCCGGGAGACGCCTTGAGCAGGCTGACCAGCTCAGGCACCGAATGCGCCGGCAACGAGGCCGGCACCACCAGGATATGCGGCACGGTGCCGATGCCGGCAATGGGCACGAAATCGCGGGCGAGGCTGGCGGGCTGGTTGCTATACGTCGCAGCCGCGATGGCGGCATTGCTGACAGCGGCCAGGTAGAGCGTATAGCCATCGGGCGCGGCCTTGGCCGCGAAGCTCATGCCGATAGCCCCGCCAGCGCCGGGGCGGTTGTCCACCACCACCGGTTGCTTGAGCACGGTGGACAGGCGCTGGCCCACCGCGCGCGCCAGCACATCGGTGGCGCCGGACGGCGGGAAGGACAGCACCAGCTGGACCGCGTGGTCCGGGTAGTCCGCTGCGGCGGCTGGCGTGGCGGTGGCAGCGGCGCCCGCGGCCAGCGCCAGCAGCAGGCCAGCTTGTGCCCGCTTGCCCCCACGGAAGAGACGGGCTGGCCCCTGCAACGTGCGGGTACGGTAAAGCGACTGGATAAACATGATCAGGGTAGCTCCGGATAGCGTCGAAGACGTTAACTGCCGAGGTAGAGTCGGAACGGTCCGGGGCGCAGCCGCTTTGGCTGCCGGCTTGTTTGCGCGCCCCTGTCATGCTGGATCTGGCTTCGCCTTGGGGCGAGATTGACTGACGGGAAGCACAGATTTTAGGCGCGCCCGGCGGCCACCGGAATGCGGATCGGCCATAGAGCTATGCGAAAATGGAATACGCATTGCGGCCACGGCCTGGCGCCCTTGCCAGGCCAAGCCGGCGGCAGGCTTTCCCTCACCGTTCCGACGCTTCCGAAGGCACATCCCATGCAGCTGAAATGGATCGACGACCTGCTGGTCCTGGAGAAGACGCGCAGCTTCTCGCGCGCCGCCGAGTTGCGGCATATCACGCAGTCGGCACTGTCACGGCGCATCCGCTCGCTGGAGGACTGGGCCGGCGCGGTGCTGGTCGACCGCAACACCTTCCCCATGGACCTGACCCCGGCCGGCAAAACCTTCTGCACCAGCGGGCGCGAGGCACTCACGCTGCTGATGGAGGCACGTGCCACGCTGCGCCAGGAAAGCCGCATGCCGGGCAAGGCCATCCAGATCGCCGCCGGGCATACCTTGTCGCTGACCTTCCTGCCGGGCTGGCTCAAGGCATGCCAGAAGCGCTACGGCCAGTTCAATGCCCGGGTCGTGGCCGCCAACGTGCTCGAAGCCGTGGTGGCGCTGTCGGAAGGCAACTGCGACCTGATGCTGGGCTACAACCATGCGCGGGTGCCGGTCTCGCTGGATCCGGACAAGTTCCGCAGCCTCACGGTCGGGCACGACGTGCTGATGCCGCTGTGCGCGCCCAATGCGCGCGGCGCCCCGCTGTTCCCGCTAGGCAGCAGTGGCGCCAAACCGATTCCCTACCTGGCCTATACGGCCAGCACCACGCTTGGGCGCATCGTCGAGGTGATCCTCGAAGACGCGCCGCCACGCCGTGCGCTGGCGCGTTGCTATGAGGCCGACATGGCAATCCTGTTGATGAAGATGGCCAGCGAAGGCCACGGCGTGGCCTGGCTGCCGCGCACCACCGCGGCCGATGCGCTCGCGGCGGGCACGCTGGTGCCGGCAGGAGACGCCGCGTGGTGCTCGGCATTCGATATCTGTGCGTATCGCGCCGCCCATGCCAGCAACCCTACCCTGCTGGAACTCTGGGAGGTGCTGGAGCGGCAAGCGCAATAACACTCATCGCTGCACCGCTCGCACCGCCGCGTCACCTATGCTGTATAGGTTTGAAAACTGCTGCGGGAGCACTGACACCATGGGCCTTCTTGGCATCCTGCTGGCCCTTGGCCTGCTGATCTGGCTGGCCTACCGGGGCTGGAGCATCCTGCTGGTGGCGCCGGCGGCGTCGCTGCTGGCCGCGGCCACGGCCGGCGAGCCCCTGCTGGCGCACTGGACCCAGACCTTCATGGGTAGCGCCGCGGGCTTCCTTGCCCAATTCTTCCCGTTGTTCCTGCTTGGCGCGCTGTTCGGCAAACTGATGGATGACAGCGGCTGCGTCAATGCCATCGCCGCATGGATGACGCTCACGCTCGGGCCACGGCGCGCCATCCTGGCGGTGGTGCTGGCCGGCGCGTTGGTCACCTACGGCGGCGTCAGCCTGTTCGTGGCCTTCTTCGTGCTAGCGCCGATGGCGCAAGCGCTGTTCGCCGCCGCGCAGATCCCGCGCCGGCTGATGCCGGCTGCGATTGCGCTGGGCACCTCCACCTTCACCATGTCCGCCCTGCCCGGCACGCCGGCCATCCAGAACGCGATCCCGATGCCGTTCTTCGGCACCACGCCGTTTGCCGCGCCGGGCCTGGGCGTGCTGGCGTCCGCCATCATGCTGGCCTTCGGCCTGTGGTGGCTCGCGCGCATGGAGCGCGGCGCGCGCCGCGCGGGCGAAGGCTTTGGCGACGAGGCGCTGGAATCCGCCGACCGTGCCGCCGGCGATGAACTGGTACGCGAGCGCGCCACGGTGGCCAACGCGTTCGATCCCGCCGAAGCGCGCCACGGCGCGCGCAGCGCCGAATGGCCGGCAGTGTGGAGCGCGTTCCTGCCCTTGGTGATGGTGGTGGCCGTGAACCTGGCGATGAGCTTGCTGGTGTTGCCCCGCTGGGACGCGAGCTACCTGGCGAACGAGCGCTGGGGCGGCACCAGCCTGGCGGCGCTGGGGGGCGTATGGGCGGTGCTGGTGGCGCTGGCAGCGGCCATCCTCTGCCTGCTGGCATTGCACCGCAAGCGCCTGGGCAAGCTGCGCGAGAGCATGGACGCGGGCGCCAATGCCGCCGTGCTGCCGGCAATCAGCGTGGCCAGCCTGGTGGGCTTTGGCTCGGTCGTGGCCGCCCTGCCGGCCTTTGAACTGGTGCGCGAATGGGTGTTATCGATCGCGGGCGGTCCACTGGTATCGCTGGCGGTGGCCACCAATGTGCTCGCCGCGCTGACTGGCTCGGCTTCGGGCGGGCTGACCATCGCCCTGCAGGCGCTGGGCGGCACTTACCTGCAGCTATCTGAGGTGACAGGCATCGACCCGGCCCTGATGCACAGGGTCGCCGTGATTGGCGCTGGCACACTGGACAGCCTGCCGCACAACGGCGCGGTGGTGACGCTGCTGGCGGTTTGCGGCACCACGCATCGCGAAAGCTATCGCGATATCGTGGTGGTTGGCGTCATCGGCCCGATCGCGGCGCTGGCGGCGGTCATCGCGCTCGGCGGCGCCTTCGGTTCGTTCTAGGCAGCTTCCGGGTAAAACGCGGCGCGGCGCTCAGGTGGTGGCCGCACGCGCGTAGCGCTGGCGCGGCACGGGCAGCGCCTTCAACTGCTCGCGGCGGATCCTGATGGCTTCCTCGTTGCCGCGCTTGATGGCGGCGCGCAGGTTCAGCACTGCCTTGCGGTACTTCTTCTTTTTTCTGACGCTGGTGGTAATGGCCATGGCGATCCGTTTCCTTCTCTCCAGGTGAGTTCCCGGGCGCGCGCCGCGCGTCCGGCCGAACTGCTAGCGGAAACCGTTTCCCCCGGATCGTCAAGACGCGGCGCCGCGTGGCTGGGCCATGCGTAAAGATCCGAATACCGCGCACGAGAATTTTCAGATCGGGGCGCGTTGCCCCGCCAGCGGGCGCGCCCCCTGCCTCAGCTACCTCAGGTGCCGGAAGCGACAGTCACGAACACGGGGTTCGAATAGAACCACAGGTCGTTGTAGTTGCGCGCGTTGATGGCGTTGAAGCGCGGCGTGTTCTCCGTCAGGTCCGTCTTCAGGTCGGGCAGCGGGTTGCCGTTGGCGGTCTCGCCCGGCACGTTCATGCCAAGATTGGTGCCGCGCAGCCGGAAGTACTGGCTCTTGGCCGCGTTGAAGGTGTAGGTCACCGTGTTGTAGCCCTCCTTGTCCAGCTTCCAGTCGGCCTTGGTGAAGGTGGCGATGACCTTGGTGGAGTCATTGGTGTCCTTGCTGTAGCCAGGCGTGCCGGGCAAGGCGCGCGGCGTGACGTCGCCGGCGATCAGGTCGATGTGGTCCACCGTGGGCTTGACGTTGACGTTGGCGCCGCTGTCCAGCGGGTACTCGAAGTTGTTGCGCTCCGGGCTCTTGAAGCGGATGGTCACCGTCACGCTGTCGCCGGCACGGGCCTTGAGCTCACCGCCCATCTCGCGTTTGGTGCCGCTCGCGGCCACGTTGAAGTCCAGCGCGTTGATGAGATCGCCGAACACCGAGAACGCCTTGCCGGCGCGTAATCCATCCACCACTGACTTGATGCCGGTCCCCTCCAGCCAGACGTAATTGCGGGCGTACTCGCCGGGGAAGTAGCCGCTGCTGAAAAGCCCGCCGGCGGTCTTGAAATGGTGGTCCGAATTCGCGATGTTCCAGAAGCGGCGGCCGTCGCCCAGCAGCGCGTCCCAGATCCCGCCGACCTGCGCGACCACGTAGTCCACGCCGCCGTAGGTGCGCGACTTGAGGTTCGCATCAACATAGCTGCTGTTATAGCCGCCGCGGTCGGGCTCCATCTGATTGCCGACCATGCCTTCCACCGCGAACGCGATGTTCGGCGCGAGGTCATTGAATTCGCGGTAGTCGGCGGCCGTGTACTTGCCTGGATTGCGCGACGGATGGTTGATCAGCGCGTAGCTGGTATCGGGGAAGTTGGTCTTGAGCCAGGTGAACGCCTGCACCGCATCGGCGTGGCTGGAGGCGGCGGTGCGCGGCGCCTTGGCGTTCCAGGCCGCCACGTCCGCCGGATCGAACATGGTGTCGGGGCGGCTGGTGAAGAAATACTCGAATTCGTTGGCGCCCTTGACCGCCGTTGCGAGTGCGGGCGAACCGCTGAAGATGCCCACGTTGACGTGATCGTGGGTGGGCATGTCCCACTCGAAGGTCGAGAAGATCAACTTGCCGGGGTAGCGGCCATCGGCCTGCAGTTGCTTGACGGCCGGGACTTCGTAGTTAGCCAGGCCCTTCGAGAATGGGATCGAGCCGCCTGGGATTGCCGTGCCCGTATTATCGCGATCCGACACGCGCAGGTGGTTCGACAAGGCCATCCAGTCGAGGTTGTTAGCAGTGAAGGCCTGGTCGAGCACCGTGGTGAGCGGGCTCTGCGCGTCGTTCGATTCGATGGTGTGGACGTGCAGGTCGCCGGTGGTCCACTTGCCGGTGACTTCGGCAACCGGCGGCGGCGTAACGGGCGTGACGGGCGTGCTCGGTGCGGCCGGCGCGGTGTTGGCGGATTGCTCGCCGTTGCCGTTGCAACCGTAGAAGCCGCCGGCGATGCACAAGGAGGCCGCTAGGCCGAGGATGGATCTGGTGTGGCGCATTGGATTCGATTTCCCTGATGACTCTGTTTTGTATTGACCCGGCTGGTCCGCGCGTCTTTCGTCCGGGCGCGCTGGCAAGGCTCTTGTGGGCGCAGATAGTGATTGGCGTTCGTGACACAGAGGTGACGCAAAGGCGACAAATCCAGCATTTGGGTAAATCGATACACTCAATTGGGAAAATCCGTATCACTGACACGACATTCTGACTTACAGAACGATCAATCGCATGCGCGAGGCCTCGCTTAATGCGCGCGTCATGCAAATCGGCTAGAGCGGAGAGAAGAAAGCGTCACTGCAGCGAAAGGCGATGGCCGATGCGGCAAGCACTATAGTGAAGACTGTTTCCACGCCGCCAGAAGGATGCCGCATGAACGCCAGCCTCTATCGCACCACCGCCGTGAAAATCCTGATCGCCGCGCTGCTACCGGTGGCAGCCGCGCATGCGCAGCTCGGGGACCTGCTCAAAGGCGCCACGCAGGGCGGCACCGAGAGTTCGTCCGGTGGCCTGAGCGGCCTGGGCAGCAGCCTGGGCGGGATGAGTGGAATGCCCTCGCTGCAATCGCTGAGTTCGGGCAGCACCGGCAATGTCGCCGGGATCCTGGAGTACTGCGTGAAGAACAACTACCTTGGCGGCGCCAGCGGCGCCGCCTCGGTCAAAGACAAGCTGCTGGGCAAGGTCGGCGGCGACTCTCCCACATCCGACGCCGGCTACACCAGCGGCGCCAAGGGCATCCTGAGCAGCAGCGATGGCAAGCAGTTCGACCTGAGCGGCGGCGGCCTCAAGGACCAGGTCACCAAGCAGGTCTGCGACAAGATCCTCGCGCAGGGCAAATCGCTGCTGTAGGGCCAGGCACGCTGAGCGCCCGGTCAGCGCTCAGTGCTCAGGCGGCCGACAGGCGGAAGGCCGACACGGCATGGTGCAGCGCGCCGGCCTGGTCTTCCAGCGACGTGGCGGCCGCGCTCGCCTGCTCCACCAGCGCCGCGTTCTGCTGCGTCATCTGGTCCATCTGCGCGACCGCGCGATTGACCTCCTCGATGCCGGTGCGCTGCTCCGCGGTGGCCGAGGCGATGCCATCCATGATCGACGTCACGCGGCCGACCGCGTTGACGATCTCGGCCATGGTCTGCCCGGCCTGCTCCACCAGTGCCGAGCCGCTGTCGACCTGGCCCACCGACTCCACGATCAGCGTCTTGATTTCCTTGGCCGCGCCCGCGCTGCGCTGCGCCAGGTTGCGCACCTCCCCAGCCACCACCGCAAACCCGCGTCCTTGCTCGCCGGCGCGCGCGGCTTCCACCGCGGCGTTGAGCGCCAGGATATTGGTCTGGAAAGCGATGCCGTCGATCACGCCGATGATGTCGTTGATCTTGCGCGAGCTGGCGGTGATGCCGCGCATCTTGTCCACCACCTGGCTGACCACGCTGCCGCCCTGCTTCGCGATCTGCGAGGCGTCAGCCACATACTGGCTGGCCTCCTTGGCGTTGTCGGCGTTCTGGCGCACCGTCGCGGTGATCTGCTCCATGCTGGCGGCGGTCTGCTGCAGCGAGGCCGCCTGCTGCTCGGTGCGGCTCGACAGGTCGCTATTGCCCGAGGCGATCTCCTGGGCCGCCGAGGTGATGGAATCGGCCGATTGCTGGATGCCCGCCACCGTGCCGGCGAGCTGGTCGCGCATATGGCCGATGGCGTACATCAGGCTGGAGCGGTCGTCCGGGTGGGTTTCGACGCGCGCCGTGAGGTCGCCGCTGGCCATGCGCAAGGCAAGGGCCGCAGCGGTAGCGGGCTCGCCGCCCACCGAGCTCTGGATGCTGCGGATCAGCAGCGTGGCCACCGCGGAAATCACGATGCCCAGCAGCACCAGCAGCCCCAGCGATTGATACAGCGAGGCGCGGAACTGCGCTTGCACGTCATCCATATACGTGCCGGCGACCAGGTCCCAGCCCCACGGCTTGAAGCGCGCCACGTAGCCGATCTTGGGGCTCGGCTGGTCGCTGCCCGGCTTGGGCCACCAGTAGTCCAGGTGGCCAGCGCCTTCGGCCGACGCGCCGCGGGCCGCGATATCGGCATACAAGGCGTTGCCCTTGGCGTCCTTGAAGTCGCTCATGTTCTTGCCGTTGAGCTTGGCGTTGATGGGATGCATCAACAGCACGGAATCCGCGCCGACGATGGTGATGTAGCCATCCTTGCCATAACGCTGCGCGGCAACGCGGGCCGTGGCCTGGGCCTTGGCATCGGCCTCGGACATCTTGCCCTGGCGCGCCTGCTCGGCATAGTCGCGCACCAGCGAGAGCGACATGTCGACAATGTTAGCCAGCTCGCCGCGGCGATCGGCCATTTGCAGCTGGCGGGTCTGGAAGGCGTGCATCACGGTCAGCAACAGCAGGCCGAGCCAGGCCAGCACAAGGGGAATCCACAGCTTTTTTCGCAGGGTCAGACGATTCATGGCATTCGCTTCTCGGGGCAATGGCCGGTCATGCAGGAGGCATGCGGCACCTCCGAATATCGGAGCCGGGCTCGCCTTCTTTAGCGAAAGGCGCGACAGGACCGCACGAAAGACCACGAAGCGCAGAAAATGTCGCATGAAGCACCAAAATGGCGACAGGTTGTGCCAGGCCGAAACGCTCGCGCACCCGCACGGTGCCAAAAAAAACACCTGCCATCCGCCCCCGAAAGCGGCGCAAATACGGCTACAATGCGCCTCGCATTCCACTCGGTAATTGCAATTGACTTGCAATTACCTGGCTAGTGGACTGCCAAGGGTTCGAAGGTGCCTCCGGCGCGCAGCGCGCGGCGGGGGTTAAACGGGAAACAGGTGCGCCGCCGGCCATGCCGCGGCTAATCCTGTGCTGCCCCCGCAACGGTCAGCAGGTACAAAGGTGTCACGCCGCGCCAACAGGCCGCGGCAGCCACTGCGCATCATCGCGCGGGAAGGCGGCACCCCGGACGCGCCCCAGCGGCAGGCGTCCCCCTGCAAGCCCGGATACCGGCCTTCGACCGATCACCGGGGCTGCGGACGGGCGGCCAGGCGTGAGACGGCTGGCCACGCGCCCGGCCGTCACTGCGCGCTCGTCCGCGGCTGGTTCGTTTATTGCCGCCGGGCGGGGTCGCCCCCGCGGCCAATGATGGAAAGTCCATGTCCGCGCGCCCTTGCATTGCCTGTACCGCCTCGCCGGCGGCCGTCACGCCACGCCAACGTCGTCATACGCCCAAGCCGCCGCGCCAGCTCGCGCATCATTGCGCGCTCGCGCTATCGCTGGGGGCCTTCGCCGGCCTGGGCGCCGATGCCGCCTGGGCGGCGGACGATGCGCAACCTTCAGAGCGGGCGCAATCGCAGCCGTCGCGCGGCGACAGCACGGTGCTACCGCCAGTGGTAGTCAGGAGCGCCTCGCAGCCGGCCGGGCTGGCGCTGTCCGAGCCCACCAGCACCGGCAGCCGCCTTGGCCTGACCCCGCTGGAAACGCCCGCTAGCGTGGAAGTCCTGTCCGGCGACACCATTCGCGAACGCGGCGATTTGTCGGTGCGCGAGGCCGTGACCCGCGCCACCGGCATCACCTCCAATGGCGCGCCCGGCAACGGCGGCACGGCGCTCGCGGCACGCGGCTTTGCAGGACAAGGCTCGGTGATGCAGCTGTACGATGGCACGCGCCTCTACGTGGCCTCCGGCACCGTCACCTTCCCCTTCGATACCTCGTCCGTGGACCGCATCGAAGTGCTGCGCGGCGCGGCCTCGGTCATGGTTGGCGAGGGCGCGATCGGCGGCGTGGTCAACGTGATTCCCAAGAAGCCGATGCGCGCGCCGATCGCCAACGAGCTGCAGCTCACCGGCGGCACGCAAAAAACAGCGCGCGCGGCGTTCGACAGCGGCGGCGCGGTCAACGAGACCCTCTCCTACCGCTTCAACGCCAGCTACGGCCGCTCCGGCGGCTGGGTGGACCGGGGCGACTCGCGCAGCCTGGCGGTGTCGGCCGCGGCGCGGCTGGACGTATCGCCTGAGTTCAACCTGACGCTGTCCTATGACGACGCCGACCAGCACCCGATGCAGTACCTGGGCACGCCGCTGGCGGGCGGCAGCCTGGACACCTCGCTACGCAAGAAGAACTACAACGTTGGCGATGCCGACATCACCTACCGCGACCGCTGGACCCGGCTCGCGGCGCAGTGGCAGCCCAACGAGCGCGTCATGGTGCGCAACCAGTTCTATTACCTCACCAGCCAGCGCCACTGGCGCGACGCCGAGTCCTATACCTTCCTGCCCGCGACGGGCCAGGTGCGCCGCACCGACTATCTGGAGATCCTGCATGACCAGGAACAGGTGGGCGACCGCGCCGACCTGAAGATCGATGGCCAGCTGTTCGGCATGGCCAATACCGCCATGGTGGGGTTCGACGTCAACCGCATCAACTTCACTCACAGCAACAACTCGCCCTATGGCGGCGCGTCCACGGTCAATGCCTACCAGTTCGACCCGGGCCAGTTCTTCAGCCCGCCGGGCATTGTCACGTCGCCGCGCTTTCGCACCCACACCACGCAAGCCGCGCTGTTTGGCGAGGACCGCCTCAAGCTGACCCGGCAATGGTCGGTAATTGGCGGCGTGCGGCTGGACCATGCCCAGCTGGAACGCGGCAACCTGGTCACGGGCGACGACTGGACCCGCAGCTTCAACAACATCACGTGGCGTGCGGGCACGGTCTACGCATTCACGCCAGCCTTGTCGGTGTATGCGCAGTACGCCACCGCCACCGATCCCCTTGGCGCACTGATCTCCACCTCGGACGCACAGAAAGATTTCAAGCTGGCCACCGGGCGGCAGATCGAAGCCGGGGTCAAGCAATCGTTCTGGAACCAGCGCGGCGAGTGGACCTTTGCCGCCTACCAGATCGTCAAGAAGAACCTGCTGACACGCGACGCCAGCAACCCGGCGTTGTCGGTGCAGGTGGGCGAGCAATCCTCGCGCGGGCTGGAGGCCTCGGTCAGCGTGGAACTCATGCGCGGGTTGCGCTTGGATGCCAACGGCACCGTGCTGCGCGCCCGCTACGACGACTTGGCGGAAAGCGTGAACGGCGCGCTGGTCTCGCGCAATGGCAACGTGCCCACCAGCGTTGCGCAGCAGGCGGCCAACCTGTGGCTGACGTGGGCCTTCGCACCGCGGTGGCAGGCAGGCAGCGGCCTGCGCTACGTGGGCAAGCGCTATACCAACAACGCCAATACCACCACCATGCCGTCGTACGCGGTGGTGGATGCCTCGCTGCAATGGCGCGTATCGCGCAAGACGACGCTGACGCTGCGCGTGTACAACCTGTTCAACCGCGACTACGCCGAATCCTCTGGCAACAGCGGCAGCCAGTGGCTGCTGGGCCGGCCGCGCGCGGCCGAGCTGACGGCCAACTTCTACTTCTAGGCCGGCCATGGCAAGCACACCCCTGCCCTGGCGTGAAGCCTGCTGGCGCTTCACGCGCCGCTGGCTCTACCTGGTGCACCGCTGGGCCGGGATCGCGGGCTGCCTGCTGATCGCCATGTGGTTTCTCTCGGGACTGGTCATGATGTACGTGGCCTTTCCCGCGCTGACCGACACCGAGCGCCACGCGGGGCTCCCGCCGCTGGACCTGCCCGGGGTAAGGATCACGCCGGATGCCGCGATGGCCAGCGCGGGCCTCACCCGCTTTCCGCGCAGCCTGCGCCTGGAGATCATGGGCACGCACCCGGTCTACCGGATGATCGACTGGAACGGCAAGCCTTACACCGTCTCCGCCCGCGACGCGGCGCCCATCGAGCAGGTGGATGCCGTTGCCGCGCAAGCCATCGCCCAACGTTTCTCCGGCGCGGCGGGCGCGCGCTGGGTGGAAACCGCGGAGCGCGACCAGTGGACCGTGCCCAACGGGCTCAATCCCTGGCGGCCGCTGCATCGCATTGTGCTGGACGATGCGGCCGGCTCCGAGCTGTATGTGTCTGCCCGGACCGGCGAGGTGATGCGCGACACGAACCGCGCCGAACGGTTCTGGAACTGGCTCGGCTCGGTACCGCACTGGCTGTACTTCACGCCGGTGCGGGCCGACCCGCCGCTATGGCGGCAGGTAGTGCTGTGGACCTCCGGCGCGTGCATTGCCGTGGCCGTCAGCGGCATCTGGATCGGCTGGCTGCGGCTACGCGTGCGCCGCCGGTTTGCGCACGGCAGCGCCGGCGGCACGTCGCCCTATCACGGCTGGATGGCCTGGCACCATATCGCCGGGCTGGCCGCATCGCTGTTCCTCGTGGCGTGGCTGGCCAGCGGCTGGCTATCGGTCAATCCCAATCAGTGGTTTCCCGGGCGCGCGTTTGCGCAGCCAGCGCTGGAACGCTACGCCGGAGAAACCCTGCCGCGCTTTCCCGCCGGCGATGGTGCGGCGCTGGCGAGCCTGCTGTCCGACACCGCGCTGCCTCCAAGGGAGATCAAGCTGGCCTGGCAGGCCGGCGTGCCGGTCATGCTGGTGGCGACCGCGGCCACCACGCACGCCTATCACGCCAACACCGGCGCGCCGCTGGCGCTCTCTGCCCGGACACTGGCCCAGGCAGCCGCGCGGCTGATGCCGGACGCCACCGTGGCCAGCCACGACCTGCTGCACGAGGACGACGCCTACTGGTACAGCCACCACCAGCCGCGCAAGCTGCCGGTGCTGCGCGTGCGCTTTGACGACGACTGCGCCACGTGGGTGTACATCGACCCGGACACCGGCAACCTGCTGGGCCGCAGCGACCGCAGCCGCCGTGCCTACCGATGGCTGTTCCATGCCGCGCACAGCTGGGACTTTGGCTGGCTGGTGCGCCATCGCCCGGCCTGGGATGCAACGGTCTGGCTACTTTCGGTTGCCGGGCTGGTAGTCTCGGTCAGTGGCGTGGTGATTGGCTGGCGCAGGTTGTTTCGCGGGCGCCGCCGGCGGGCTTGAGTCCCGGCCTGGCGTCCATCCATTCAGAATTCCCCATCTTTCACGGACCGCTCATGTTCCGCTTTCTAGCCAGCATCTTCAACGACCAGGACGCCGACGTGCGCCGCAAGGTCATTGCGCTCTACGTCTTCCTGATCGCCGCCAACGTGGGGGCCTGGCTGTGGGCACTGGCAGCGTTGCGCGACCACCCCATGCTGCTGGCGTCCGCCGTGCTGGCCTACACGCTCGGCCTGCGCCACGCCGTTGACGCCGACCATATCGCCGCCATCGACAACGTCACGCGCAAGCTGATGCAGGAAGGCAAGCGCCCGGTGACGGTCGGCTTCTTCTTCTCGCTCGGCCACTCCACCGTGGTCACGCTGATGTCGATCGGCATCGCGGTTGCCGCCGCCGCGCTGCAAACGCGCTTTGCCGACATGAAAGCCGTGGGCGGCATGATCGGCACCAGCGTCTCCGCGCTGTTCCTGTTCCTGCTGGCCTTCTTCAACCTGCTGATCCTGATCTCCGTGTGGCGTGCCTTCCGCGCGGTCAAGCGCGGCGAAGCGCTCAAGGAGCAGGACCTGGACCTGCTGCTGAACAACCGCGGCGTGCTCTCGCGGCTGTTCCGCCCGCTGTTCCGGCTGGCCAGCCGCAGCTGGCACCTGTTCCCGATAGGGCTGCTGTTCGGTCTCGGCTTCGATACCGCCACCGAGGTGGCGCTGTTCGGGCTATCGGCGGCGGAGGCGGCAAAAGGCGTGCCGTTCTGGACCATCATGGTGTTCCCCGCCCTGTTCACCGCCGGCATGTCGCTGGTGGACACCACCGACGGCATCCTGATGCTAGGCGCTTACGGCTGGGCCTTCACCAAGCCGATCCGCAAGCTCTACTACAACATGACCATCACGCTGGTCTCGGTGGTGGTCGCAGTGGTCATCGGCGGCATCGAAGCACTCGGGCTGATCGCCGACAAGCTCGGGCTGGAAGGCGGCCTGTGGGACGTGATCGGGGAGCTGAACGAGCATTTCGGCATGCTCGGCTATGTGATCATCGGCGTGTTCGTGCTGAGCTGGCTGATCTCGATGGTGGTGTACCGGGTCCGGCGTTATGACGAGATCGAGGTGAGGATGGGGTGAAGGTATGGTGGGACGGATAACCGCTTAGCGCTGATATGCGACCGTCATCGACTACAAGCTCAAAAGCGCGGAATCGGAGGATAAGGCGGTCATTTCCATAATCCCAGAATGCGTTTGGGCGGATTCGGGCTGGCCGCCTGCGCCGTGCTCGCGGCCCCAAGAGATCACGCGCGGTTGCCGCCACCACTGTGCCCGCGCCTGAATAAAGAAGTTGGCGCCCGTGCCGGGTCGTGCGGCGCGGGCTGGAGTGAGTGGCGCGTGGTCATGAGGTTGGATATGCGGACGAGGGACTGGCTCAGACACTGATCCGGGCCGGCATCGGCGCGAGCAACTCGTGCGGTGTGGCAATGCGCTGCGGGGCTTTGTGCACCATGGTGAAGGTGTAGTCGACACCCATGCCATATGTGCCAGAGTGCTCTCTGACGACTTGCATTACGGCGTCGTGCGTCTCGCGGCGGGCCCAGTCGCGTTGCCATTCGAGCAGTACCTGTTGCCAGGTCACCGGCACGACGCCGGCCTGTACCATGCGTTGCATGGCGAAGATGTGATGTGATGTGATGTGATGTGATGTGATGTGATGGATCAACCCTGGAGGGTCGATACCGACGCTGCATCATATCCGAGGGCGGTTCTGATGGTCAGCATGAAGATCGGATCTGCATGTGATTGCTTGTGCAGCGCGAATCCAACCTCGGCAAATGGACTCGTGACGGAGAGATCGGGGTTCGCAGCCTGAAAGGCAAAACACATCAGAAACTCGCAGTCGTGGCGTTGGGCCTCGACACCGAAATTAATCACCCCGAGGTGCCAATCTCCCTCATCCTTGGTTAGAGAAATCAGGAGCTGGCGGGCGCGCGCCTCAAGATACGCGCGATTCTGCACGATGGACGCGGCTTTCGCGATGCCCAGTGAGCTCGGCATGCCATGCAAATCGGCGACGACAACTTCCGTAAGATCCGTGAGCACCGCCATCCATTCGTCGCGCGGCGTAGCACCGAGCCTGTTGATGAGCGAAAACTCACCAGGTGTTGCGAACCCCAATTCGCCGCGCGGCTCCGATGCCGGCATCGGATGCGAACTCGATTTGGTGGCCGCCGGCAGCAGCGCCATGCGCGCCAAAGGATCGTTCAACCGCGAACAATGTTCAATGGCTTCGATCGTCGCCCGCCGAATGCGATCGATGGGCAGGCCATGACTCGGGGCTGCCATTGCGGCGGCTCTGTCCATTCGAGTCGCTTGAGCGTTTCGAGCCAGCAGCGCCCCGACATCCATCCGATAGTGCCGTCCAAACTGTAGATGCTTCTGCCTGAGTCGCGCCGACTGATCCCGAAGCCAAATGTCGCCAAGGTCTGCATAGGCGTCTGGCTGCACTTCATTGATGGGCATGACGGACTCCTTGCTTGAAGACATACCGGGCGGATACCGGGCGCGTGGAACCGAGACATGTCGCGACTGGCTCGCAATGAAGAGTAGGCGGCCGGTCTTGGCCGCGCTCTCCGTTTCTTGCGATTGAATCCAATACGCCTATCTGTTCCGCACGTGCGAAGGCTTGCGCGCCAATGGAATCCACGACACGACACTGGAGCGGCTAGCCACTCTAGTGCGCACCGCTCGCACAGACGATGAGGTACCGTCACTGGCCTAGACGGTACGTCGATCTTCGGATTGGTTTGCGCAGCAAGAATCGGAGTTCTTAACAACGTGGGGATGCCTATTCTCTTGCTCAGGGCATCGAATGGTTTCGATGAACCTTCCCGAAACTAACTGTGAGGACCTTTCCAATGAGCAAAGAAGAGCAGAACAAGGCCGTCGTCGGTCGTTGGTTCACGGAATTCTGGGGCAAGAACGTCAATCTGGCGGTGATCGATGAGATTGCCGCCCCGAACATGCTGCTCAAGTATTCGCTGCACGAACCTCGTCGTGGTCGCGAGGATATCAAGGCCTTCATGACCGACTTTCGTGCCGCGTTCCCGGATCTCAACTTCTGGGGCACGGCAGAGCTGATTGCCGAAGGCGACTATGTCGTCGGCCAGTGGGAAGGTGGCGGCACCCACACGGGCCCGGCATTTGATGACTTCCTTAGTGGCGGTCTGCCTGCCGCAACTGGCCGCAAGATGCATTTCACCGGTACTACCGTGCTGAAGGTGATCGGCGGCAGGATCGTGGAAGAACTCGGCCTGGACGACGGTGTGGCTGCGCTGACCCAGCTCGGGCTGATCAAGGAGGCCGCCATTAATGGCGACGGCTGATTTCCAGGAATCAGGAGAAGTGGCGCGACGTGCAGTATGCGCGTCGCGCGACGCCTATTCATTGCGCACCTCATATCCACGTTGCGTGATTCCAGAATGCCTGAGCAGAAACCGAGCGCACCGGATAGGATGAGGTCGCAGATTCCTGGACAGTGAGATCGATCAGTCTTGAGAGAACATCACTGCCATGATTCGAATCGGTTACGCACCCGGTGCCTATGATCTCTTTCACATCGGGCACCTCAATCTTCTGCGACAAGCCAAGGAGCATTGCGACGTTCTCATCGCCGGCGTCGTGGCCGACGAGGTTCTGATTCAGCACAAGGGGGTGAAGCCTGTCATTCCGCTCGCTGAGCGATTGGAGATTGTCCGCAATGTGCGCTATGTCGATGCGGCCAATCCTGCGTTCACCAATGACAAGGTCGAGATCTGGAAGGACCTGCGGTTCAATGTCCTGTTCAAGGGGGATGATTGGCGCGGAACCGAAAAAGGCTATCGGCTCGAACGAAGCTTGGCGGGTCTCGGTGTCGAAGTTTTCTACTTTCCATATGGAAGGCGCACATCGAGCAGTGCGCTTCGCCAGACCCTGCAAAACATCGACGACCTCGCTGTACGAGTGCGCCGATGTGAGCTTGTGATGGACGCTATCTTTGCCATCTGACGGCCGCCCTATCGCGGACACGTAATCTGCCTATGGCCCAGCCCTCACTTCTTGCATCGCGTTTGCGATGCCCTCCATGATGAATAAAATCTCGTGTGCAGAGCCCGTTGCACAGTCGCTGGCTACTTGGGTAGCCGCAGTAAGAGTCGCCTTGCTGCCACAGAACCTCATTGCATCGAGACTCGATGACATGCGGCTGGAAGACCTCGTCCTCGATCTTCTCGACCTCGACGAGAGCGAGGCAGCGCAACTGGAAGCGTTGTCAGGGTCAAAAGTGCCATTCCATCGAAGTCCTGAGAGCTATTGCGAATCGTTGCTGCAGGCAATTCGGCAGCTTCGATTGTTCAAGCTGTTCGCCAGAACGCACGGTGGGGACCATCATCGAAGTGTTTGCCCTGCGGCTTACAACGAACGTACCGGCGGGCACCATCCAGAAGAGATGGCGCGCTGGCGTACCGACTTTCGTGCGATGGCCCCTGAACAGCAGATGATGGCCGCGACCGTCATTTGGCTCTACCGGTCTGGGCCCGATTCGATCTGGCTGCGGCGAGTCCCTAGTACCTGGAAGGCGTCCGAGGCCCTGCACTACATGCAAGACGCAGGATGTCTCACGCTCTGGCTCCAACTCATCGCCAGATACCCCGGCTGGTGAGTCGCGCCGCCAAAGAATTCAACCGCAAAGATCGGAGTTTCTCAGCGGGCGTGAATTTCTACACTTACGACACCCTGAAGCCGATGCGAGCGATTTGCCATGAGAATTCGTTCTTTTCCCACGTTCAAGTACAACTTCCGTGCCCCGGGAACCCGGGTAGAGGGCCCTATTCGATTCGCCGTCGGCCAGACATTGCAGGGTATGGTTCTCGTTGGACGAAGCCAGCTGGAAGTAGCTCAGGATCTCGGCAGGCCGGCAGCCGTTCGCGCCGTGGCGGGTGCCTGCGCCGCAAACGTGTTGGCCATCGTCATTCCCTGCCATCGTGTGGTGCGCAGCGATGGCTCTGTGTCCGGCTATCGCTGGGGTGTCGAGCGCAAGCTTGCCATGTTGGCCGAGGAGCGCGCGCAATGAGGGCCAATGCGGGGCGCTATAGCCCCATGGAACGCTTGACCTACGACTGGATCGACATGGAGCGTTCGCTTGATGTCCATGGAAATGCCGTCTTGCCTGGCCTGCTGGCTGCGGAGCAATGCGATGAGCTCGCGGCGCTGTACTCGAAGGAGGAAGGCTTTCGCGCTCGGATCGTCATGGCTCGCCACGGATTCGGGCGGGGTGAATACAAGTACTTCACATACCCGTTGCCACCGCTGCTCAATTGGCTGCGGCATGCGCTGTATCCCCAACTCGTGCCGATCGCAAATCGCTGGAACCGGCAGTTGGGAATCGACACGCGATACCCGGATGAGCTGGATGTATTCCTCGACCGATGTCACCAGGCCGGGCAGACGCGGCCGACGCCGCTAATCCTCCAGTATGGCGAAGGTGACTACAACTGCCTGCATCAGGATCTCTACGGCGAGCACGTTTTCCCGTTGCAGGTGGCAATTCTCTTGTCGGAACCTGGCAGGGACTTCGCCGGTGGCGAGTTCGTCATGACGGAGTGTTCGACCAAAGGGCAACGCGCCGATGTCGTCGCACTGCGCCAGGGCGATGCAGTGGTATTCACCGTCAACAAGCGGCCAGCGACGGGGTTGCGTGGCATCAAAAACGTGGCGATGCGGCATGGCGTCAGCCGCATCCGCAGCGGCAAGCGGCATACGGTGGGGCTTATCTTCCACGACTCGAGGTGAACATGGAGCCGTGTGAACGCTTCGAGACAAGTGGCGAACGCTTGCGCCTGGGTTCAGGCGCCTTGGTGCTGCGCGGATTCGCACTGCCGTATGTGAGCGAACTGATGCCCGCCATTTCTGACATCGCGGCCATGTCGCCGTTTCGACACATGGTGACGCCTGGAGGTTTCACCATGTCGGTTGCGCTGACGAACTGCGGGGCACTGGGATGGACGACAGACCGGCGTGGCTACCGGTACACCTCAGTTGATCCGGACACCGGCGAGCGGTGGCCTGCCATGCCCGACGCGTTCGCGCGACTCGCCAACGAAGCAGCGGCAGCAGCGGGATTCGCCGATTTTGAGCCAGATTCCTGTCTGGTGAATCGCTACTTGCCTGGCGCGAGGCTCTCGTTGCACCAGGACAAGAACGAGCGGGACTACGAAGCACCTATTGTCTCGGTCTCTTTAGGCATGAGGGCCACCTTCCTGTTTGGTGGACATGAGCGCTCCGATCCCACGCTCAAAGTTCTTCTGCACCACGGTGATGTGATGGTACGGGGAGAGGTCGATCGCCTGCGCTATCACGGGGTGATGCCGTTAAAAGAAGAGCCGCATCCGCTGCTCGGAAGTCAACGCATCAACTTCACCTTCCGCAAAGCGGGATGAGCATCGGAATTCAAGAGCAAGAGTCGGAGTTTTTTCCCGAGACGATACACCTAGAGTAGCCGCAGTTGCCAAGACGCTCCCATGCACTCGATATCCATGGAA
The DNA here is from genome assembly GCF_058801495.1 of Cupriavidus sp. GW822-FHT03E04. Classification (NCBI taxonomy): domain Bacteria; kingdom Pseudomonadati; phylum Pseudomonadota; class Betaproteobacteria; order Burkholderiales; family Burkholderiaceae; genus Cupriavidus; species Cupriavidus sp. GW822-FHT03E04. The sequence continues at coordinate 24,026 of NZ_JBXANI010000038.1, read as the reverse complement.
CCGACGAACAAACGGGCCGAAGCGCGCCGCCAGATTGAGGCCTATTGCCAGTCGTTGGTGGACATGGGCGCGGCGCAATGGCGGGTCGGCGATGCCGGTGCCATCGAGCTGCGCATGGAAAGCGGCGAGGCCTACCTGTTTGGAGAATGGGGCGTTACCCGCCTGAGATGAGCAGACTGACCACACCAAGTGTGCCCGCCGATTCATTCAACAAGGAGTGCATCATGCAATTGTTCTTGAGCTATCTGGAGTCGCCGCTGGGCGACCTACTGCTCGTCACCGATGCGCGGCAGATTGTGCGCGGGCTCGATTTTGCCGACCACAAGGCGCGCCAGCATCGCAGCTTGCGCGAGCACTATGGCAGTGTCGAGCTGGTTGAAGTTCCGGCCCCATCCGAGATCGCCGAAGCCTTGGCTCGCTATTTTTCGAGTGAATTGGGCGCGCTGGATGCCCTGCGGACTGAGACCGCTGGCTCTCAGCTTCAGCGCCGGGTCTGGGCCGCGCTGCGCCGCATTCCGGCCGGCACGACCACGACCTACGGCAAGCTGGCCAAGGAACTGGGCTTCGACGATCCGCGCGCGGCCATCGACATCGGTGCAGCCAATGGCGCCAATCCGATCGCCATCATCGTACCGTGTCATCGGGTCATCGCCAGCAATGGCGACCTCAAGGGTTACGCCTGGGGGGTGCCCCGTAAGCGCTGGCTATTGGAACACGAGAGGGCGATCGCGCCAGAGCGTGCCGAACCACAGACTGCCATGCTGCCGGGGATCTGATCTTGGCCGATACCATTGCAGCTGACTTGTCTCCGCGCGCGTACGAACGGGCCTCTCAGTACTTGTCCGGTCTAGATGCAGACTGGGCGCGCCATATCGCCATCGTTGGCCCATGCCGACATGAGGCCAAACCTGCGCGCGAGCCCTACGAAGCCTTAGTGCGCGCCATCGCCTACCAACAGTTGCACGCCAAGGCCGGCGATGCGATTCTTGCGCGACTGCTGGCGCTCTATCCGGGAGCCTCCTTCCCATCGCCGGCACAACTCCTGTCGACCGATCCTGAGTCACAGCGCGCGTGCGGCTTCTCGGCCGCCAAGCTGGCCACCATACGTGGCATTGCGCAGGCCGCCGTGGACGGATTTGTGCCCAGTCTCGATGAAGCTCGGCGCCTTCCTGACGCCACGCTGATCGAGCGCTTGGTCTGCCTGCGTGGCGTGGGGCGCTGGACCGTCGAAATGTTCCTGATCTACTCATTGGAGCGCTCAGACATCCTGCCGGTGGACGACTTCGGCGTGCGCGAGGGTTACCGGCGCCTGAAGGGCTTGGAGGAGGCGCCGACACCTCGGCAGTTGCGCGAGATCGGCGGGGCCTGGAGTCCCTGGCGGACTGTCGCGGCCTGGTACTTGTGGCGACTGCCGCCTAAATGATGAAATTCATTCGCAAGAATCGGAGTTCTTGCGAATGAATTCCTGCCTATCCTGTCTCTGTGATTGACGATTCCAGGACTGTCGCCATGAATACGACCCATGTCTACGAAACCGAGGATACCCGTTGGGAGGCTGTGCAGGCGCGGGATGTCGCGGCCGATGGGCACTTCGTCTATGCCGTGCGCACCACGGGTGTGTACTGTCAGCCTAGCTCTACGGCACGGTTACCCAAGCGCGAAAATGTGGAGTTCTTCGACTCGGCAAAAGCTGCCGAAGCGGCGGGCTACCGCCGCAGCCGCCGCGCACGTGGCGACCAGACCAGCGCGGCAGCCGAGCGCGCCGCGCTGGTGGAGTGTGCCTGTCGCCTGATCGAGGCGTCAGAGACACCGCCCCAGCTCGACGACCTGGCAGCCGAAATCGGCATGAGCCCGTTCCACTTCCACCGTCTGTTCAGGGCCGAAACGGGCCTCACCCCCAAAGCCTACAGCTCGGCCTATCGTGCCCGCAAGTTGAGGGAGGAGTTGAGCACACCCAACGCTTCGGTCACCAACGCGATTTATGGCGCCGGCTTCAACTCCAATAGCCGGTTCTACGAAGCCTCCGACCATCTGCTGGGCATGCGGGCGCGAGACTACCTGGCAGGCGGCACCGGGGCGGTCATTCGATTCGCGGTGGGACAGTGCTCGCTAGGTGCCATTCTGGTCGCACAGAGCCAGCGCGGCATTTGCGCCATTCTGTTGGGCGATGACCCGGATGCGCTGGTGCGTGACCTGCAGGACCAGTTCCGCAAGGCTCGGCTTATCGGCGGCGATGCTGAGTTCGAGCAATTGATCGCCCAGGTAGTGGGGTTCATCGAGGCACCGGCTATCGGGCTGCACTTACCGTTGGACGTACAGGGCACGGCCTTCCAGGAGCGCGTCTGGCGGGTTCTGCGCGAGATTCCGCCGGGCACGACCGTGAGCTACGCGGAGATCGCCGAGCGCATCGGCGCTCCCAAGGCCGTGCGTGCCGTAGCGCAGGCCTGTGCAGCGAACCACATTGCCGTGGCCATTCCATGCCACCGCGTGGTGCGGCGCGATGGCGATATCGCCGGCTACCGCTGGGGCGTGGATCGCAAGCGCGAATTGCTCCAACGCGAAGCTCAAACCTGAAAGGATGCTGCCATGACGCAATTCTCCGATGCGCTCAATCAACTGGATTGGTTTGCCATATACGGCCACCTGGATGCAGACGGCTACGCCGTGATTCCGGGACTGCTTGCAGCCGATCGGGCGCGCGAGCTGGCGCGGCGGACCGATTTCGACGGAAAGACGCGCCGAATGCCATTGGTGACCACCGAGCTCGGGCAAGGTGATCTGTTCTACTTCGATCAGAACTTACCAGACCCGTGGCAGTCGCTGCACGAAGCGTTTTATCCCAAGCTCGCGGCAATTGCCAACTCATGGAACGAGCGACTGGACATAAGTTACCGCTACCCAGAGGAATTGTCCGCTTTCCTCCAGCAATGCAGCGCGGCGGGACAGAAGCGCGGCCAGTCTTACTTGAGCCGGTTGAGTGCTGGAGACTACGTCGCGTTGCACCAACGCAGTGATGCAGAGCACGTATTCCCGATGCAAGTCGTTGCCTTGCTTACGACACCGGGCGACGACTTCCTCGGAGGGGAGTTTGTCATGACGGAGCAGCGCCCACGCATGCAATCACGGCCACTGGTCGTTCCGCTCAAACTTGGCGATGTGGCCATTATCACGACAGCTCAGCGCCCGTTCAAAGGCACGCGTGGCGACTATCGGGTCAACCTCAAGCACGCGATCAGTCGCATCCGGCAGGGTGAACGTATTGGCGTGGAACTCACGTTCCATCATTTTGTGTGAGCCTAAATGGTGGATCGGACTATGACCGAATCGAGAACCTGGACGCTGATCGGACGGGACGGCAAGCCCTATGAAAGCTCGGTGCCGGGCACACTTGGTGGCCATCGAGGCGGGCGGATCTACGGCAGATTTGATTGCCGAGCGGCCCTGCAGTCCATCGCCCGCGGGGGCTATATCAAACAGCGGGTCTTCTTTCTCGACGAGTCGATCGCTATCGCCGCCTGCTTCCGGCCGTGTGCGGTTTGCATGCCTGTTCGATACGCTGCCTGGAAGAGGACGCAAGCCACTGGAAGCCGCCCTACATCACGAAATCGAGTGCAGTCATGACCGCTGAAACGCTATTCAACGCAGTCTTGGAGAAGGCCTCGGGAAGAGAACCCTTGAAACCGCAGTCCCTGGCCGACAAGCTTGCGATGGTTGACTGGCTCGCATTCGAGGAAGCGTTGACGCGCGATGGATACGCCGTGATTCCGGCGCTCTTGACATGCGAGCAGTGCGAGTCAGTCACTGGATACTTTCCTGAGGACCAGCGATTCCGAAGCCGGATCGTGATGGAGCGATACGCATTTGGGCGAGGCGAATACAAATACTTTCGAGACCCACTGCCTGATCTCATCAGTGAACTGCGGCGCGACCTCTATCCACGTCTCTCGCCAATTGCAAATCGCTGGCATGCGGTCATGCGCATTGCGGAGAGGTTTCCGGCCACACATGCGGAATTCAGCGAAATCTGCCGCCGGGCAGGACAGACCCGTCCAACCCCGCTCCTGCTACGCTATGGCGCCAACGATTATTGTTGCCTCCACCAAGATCTGTATGGCGACCACGTATTTCCGTTCCAGGCGGTCTTCTTGCTCAACGAGCCGGGGCGCGACTTTGACGGTGGCGAGTTGCTGCTAACCGAAACGCACCCGACAAAGCCGGGACGTGCTCAGGTCGTGCCCCTGCGTCAAGGTGATGCAGCAATCTTTGCCGTGAATCACAGACCCGTGCGCTCGGCGCGAGGATTCCATCGCCTGAGTCTGCGTCATGGTGTTAGCAGGCTGCATCGGGGTCAGCGGCATACCTTGGGCATCATCTTTCATGATGCTAGATAATTGGCGTACGTCGGTCCGCCATTCGGGGCAGGAGTTCTGTGCCTGCCCATCCGTCGTGCATGTCTGGCCGGCGCAATCGGCTTCACGGAATTCACGACCTCAGGTGTCCGCATATCGGTGCGGATCAGTCATTGATTAATCATGGGCTGACCAACCGAGACTCAGGCCGAACGCGGTTGGACTGTCCTGCAAGGAGGCGAGACGAATAGTCTTAAGGACTTCCCAGTCTTCTTCTGCGGTTGCACGGACCGTCACAGCGCTCAAATCCATAGTCATATCGGGTTCCTTGAGAGTTAGAAAACAAAAAAGGCGCCGTTGGCGCCTTGGTCACTATCAGCATCAGTCGGGACTGGAGGGGGCCGAATCAACACTGTAAGCGTAACGAACCACGGTGCATGGGGCTGCGACCGCGACGCTGGTGAAAGTGGACGAGGAAGTTAATCGGTTCCATGTTTCTATGTTGACAGATGGCTCAAAGTTTGTCAGCAAGCCATGCAGGTCTGGTCGGCGATTTAGTGCACCAAGGATGGCTCCGGTCGTCGAGACTTCCATTGAGAGTTTTCAGATTCCAGGGGGACGATGCGCTGATCGTCCGTAGCCGAGGTCATGGCGACTCTGCGCAACATCACCCCATCAACGCATCCGCCACCAGATACTCCCCCTCCCACCCCAGCGCCAACTGCCGGCAGCGCCCCAGCGCCACCGCCTGGCGCTCGAAATCCACCACCATCACCGCATCAGCCCAATGCGGGCGCGGCGGCTGCTCCGTGCTGCGGCCGTCGCTGAGCAGCCACAGCCAGCGCTGTTGCGCCGGGCGCCGTCGCGCGGCGTGGGCCAGCAACTGGGCGGCGCGCTCCATGCCGAGCGCGAGCGGCGTGCCGCCGCCGCCGGCGATCGGGCGGATCCAGGCTTCGCTCCATGGGCGGGCGCGTGCCGGCTGCAGGCGGACTTCGGCGCGGCCGGCGGCGAAGCACACCAGCGCCACCTCCGCGCGCGCCTGGTAGGCGCGTTGCAGCAGGCGCAGCAGCACGCCCTTGGCCAGCGCGAGCTGGCGGCCATGCAGCATCGAGGCCGAGCAATCGAGCACGAAGCAGTGCAGCACGCCGGCGTGCGCCTGCTGTGCGCGCCAGCGCAGGTGGCTCGGCGCAAACGGCTGGCTGCCCTTGGCAGCCAGCGTCCGTGTCCAGTGGATGCGCGAGCTGCCCGGGCGGCCGTGCGGCGCGGGCAGACGTGGGGCGAAACGAGAGGCTTGCCACCGGTTGCCGCCTTGCCCGGGTTCGGCGGCGGCCTGCCGGTGGCTCAGGCTTTTTTTGCGGGCAGCGGCCTCACGCCCTTGACCGGGGCGATACCGGCCGCAGCACTTGCCGGCGGGGGCGGGAGCGCGCCCCATGGGTTGTTGGCGGCTGCGTCGCCCGCATTGCGGCCATCGCCATCGCCGCTGCCATTCGCATGGCCAGCGCTATCGGCCTGCCCACCGGCCTGCCCGCCAGCGTTGGGCGGCGCCTGGCGCCGGTGGTGCAGGACCAGCTCCGCCACGGTGTCCACATGCGCGGGCACCACCGCCGCGTCGCACTGCAAGGCAGCCAGCGCGCGCGCCGCGCGCAGCATCACCAGGTCTGCCCGCACACCGTCGACGGCGGCGGCCAGGCACAGGTGGCTGACACGCTCGTGCACGGCATCGCTGAACGAAAGCGCGGACAGCGCGGCGCGCGCCAGCCGCACCTGCCGCGTGAGCGTTTCCTGCTCGGTGGCAAAGCGCGTGCGCAGGGCCACCGGATCGTTGTCGAACGCGAGCCGGGCCTTGACGATCGCCTGGCGCTGCGCGGCGTCCGTGCAGTTCTCCAGCGCCAGCGACAGACCGAAACGGTCCAGCAGCTGCGGGCGCAACTCGCCCTCTTCCGGGTTCATGGTGCCCACCAGCACGAAGCGCGCCTCGTGCTGGTGCGACACGCCGTCGCGCTCCACCACGTTGACGCCGCTGGCGGCCACGTCCAGCAACTGGTCGACGAGGTGATCCGGCAGCAGGTTGACTTCGTCCACATAGAGCACGCCCTGGTGCGCGCGCGCCAGCAGGCCGGGGGCAAAGCGGACCTCGCTCTGCTTCAGTACGTGGCCGAGGTCGAGCGTGCCGATCAGTTGTTCCTCGCTGGCGCCCAGCGGCAGCGTGACAAACTGGCCTTCGGGCAGCAATTCCGCAAGGGCTCGCGCCGCGGTCGACTTGGCCGTGCCGCGCGGGCCGCTGACCAGCACGCCACCGATGCCGGGATCCACCGCGGCGAGCAGCAGCGCTTGCTGCAGGCGCTGCTGGCCGACCAGGGCGCTGAAGGGAAATGGCATGCGGGCGAGCCGGGCGGTTGCATTCATGAGGGGATTCCTTCGATTCCTTTGATTCCTTCGATTCCTTCAAGCGCCTGCTCGCTATCGAGCAGGTGCTGTTCCAGTTGGGCGCGACGCTCGCCCGGCTCCTGCCACAGGCCGCGCTGCGCCGCTTCGAGCAGGCGCTCGCAGATGGCGTGCAGCGCGCGCGGATTGTGCTGGCGCAGGAAGGCGCGGGTGCCGGCGTCGTTCACATAGGCATCGGTCACCAGCGCGTACTGGTGATCGGCCACCACGCGGGTGGTGGCGTCGAAGCCGAACAGGTAGTCCACCGTGGCGGCCATCTCGAACGCCCCTTTGTAGCCGTGCCGCTTGACGCCGTCGATCCACTTGGGATTGACCACGCGCGCACGGATCACGCGGCTGATTTCCTCCTGCAGCGTGCGGATGCGCGGCGCCGCCGGGTTGCTGTGGTCGCCGTGGTAGATCGCCGGCTGGGCGCCGCCGAACGCGCGCGCGGCCGCTACCATGCCGCCCTGGAACTGGTAGTAGTCGTTGGCGTCGAGCAGGTCGTGCTCGCGGTTGTCCTGGTTCTGCACGACCGCGTCCAGGCTGGACAGGCGCAGGGCAAAGCTGGCGCGCGCCTCGACGCCATCCGTGCCTTGCCCATAGGCGTAGCCGCCGGCATGCAGGTAGGCCTGCGCCAGATCGCTGTCGTCCTGCCAGTTGCGGCTATCGATCAGGTCCTGCAGGCCGGTGCCGTAGCCGCCCGGGCGGGCACCGAACACGCGCCAGCCGGCGCGGCGGCGCGCCTCGGGAGCGGGCACGCCCTCGGCTTCCAGCCGCGCGCGCTCGCTCTCGATGCGGGCGCGCACGGGATTGACTTCGGCGGGTTCGTCAAGCTCCGCCACCGCCTGCACGGCGGCATCGAACAGGCGCATGACGTTGGCGAAGGCATCGCGGAAGAACCCCGACACGCGCAGCGTGACGTCGACGCGCGGACGATCGAAGATCGCCATCGGCAAGATCTCGAAGTCGGTCACGCGGTAGCTGCCGGCCGCCCACTTGGGCCGCACGCCCAGCAGCGCGAAGGCCTGCGCGATATCGTCGCCGCCGCTGCGCATGGTGGCGGTGCCCCAGACGGACAGGCCAATGGACTGCGGATACTCGCCGTGCTCCTGCAGGTGGCGCTCGATCAGCTGGTTGGCAGACTTCAGGCCCAGCGTCCATGCCGTGCGAGTTGGCACCGCGCGCGTGTCGACCGAGTAGAAATTGCGCCCGGTGGGAAGGACATCCGGCCGGCCGCGCGAAGGCGCGCCGCTGGGGCCCGGCGGCACGAACTGCCCAGCCAGCCCACGCGACAGTTGCCGCATTTCCTGCGGGCCGCAGGCATCCAGGCGCGGCATCACGTCCTGGCGCAGGCGCGCGAGCACGGCCGAAGCCCGCGGCAAGGCAACGTCGCCAGCCACATCGCCAAGCAACGCCGTGGCCAGCATCTCAAGGCGCTCGCGCGTATCGCCATGATGGCGCCACGGCCCGCCGTCCAGCGTGGCCAGTTGCGCCGGACGCGGCCCTTGCCAGGGCGCGGACCAGTCGGCATCGAGCGGGTCGAAGCCATCGCCCAATGCCAGGTCGGCGGCCAGCGCCGCCAGCAAGCTGGCTTGCGCGCCCTTGCCGTCGCCCACCGGAAAGCGCCCGAGCGCGAGCAGCGTATCGCGCCGCTGGCGGCCCTGCGGCGACACGCCGAAAACGTGCAGGCCATCGCGGATCTGAGATTCCTTCAGCTCGCACAGGTAAGCGTCGGTGCGGTTGAGCAGCGCATCTTCCCCATCGCTATCCGCCGGCGCATCCAGCCCCAGTTCACGATGCAGCTGCTGGTCCACGATCAGCTTCAGAATCTCCTTGCGCAGCATCCGCGCGCGGCGCGGGTCCACCGCCAGCGCCTCGTAGTATTCGTCGACCTGCCGCTCCAGGTCCTGCAGCGGGCCATAACTCTCGGCGCGCGTGAGCGGCGGCATCAGGTGGTCGATGATGACGGCCTGCGCGCGCCGCTTGGCCTGCGCGCCCTCGCCTGGGTCATTGACGATAAAGGGATAGAGATGCGGCAGCGGCCCGAGGATGGCATCGGGCCAGCAGGTATCGGCCAGCGCCACGCTCTTGCCGGGCAGCCATTCCAGGTTGCCGTGCTTGCCCACGTGGACGATGGCGTCGGTGCCAAAGCTGTGGCGCAGCCAGAAGTAGAACGCCAGGTAGCCATGCGGCGGCACCAGATCGGCATCGTGGTAGCTGGCGTAGCTCTGGCTGCCTTGCTCGCCCGGCAGCGCGTACGCCCGGGCCGGCTGCAGCCCGACGAACAGATGCCCGCTGCGCACGCCGGCGATCATGAAGCGCCCTTGCCGCACCATCGGGTCCTGGTCCGGGCTGCCCCAGCGCTCGGCAAGAGCGCGCTGGTTGTCCGCCGGCAGGCGGCTCAGGTGCGCCAGGTAGTCGGCCATCGACAGGCTCTGGAACGCCGGCCGCAGGTCGCGGTGCGTCAGGTCGTTGGTGATGCCCTGCGTGAGCCCGCGCATCAGGTCGTCGCCATCGGCAGGCAGGCCTTCGCAGTGGTAGCCCTGCTCGCGCAGCATGCCGAGAATGCCCACTACAGAGGCGGGCGTATCCAGCCCCACGCCGTTGCCGATGCGCCCTTCGTTGGCCGGATAGTTGGCCAGCACCAGCGCTACGCGCTTGTCGGCATTGTCCAGCTGCCGCAGGCGGCACCAGCGGCGGCTCAGCTCGGCCACGAAGGCGATGCGCTGCGCGTCGGGCTGGTAGCGCACCACGTCGACCTCGGTATGGGGGCAGCGATAGGCCAGCCCCTTGAAGCTGACGGCGCGCGTGATGATGCGCCCGTCCACCTCGGGCATGGCGATATGCATGGCCACGTCGCGCGGGCCCAGGCCCTGGCTGTCCTGCAGCCAGTCCTCGCGGTTGCCGCCGCTCAGGATCACCTGCAGCACCGGCGCGTCGCCGGCGAGCGCCAGGGTTTCAGGCGCGTCCAGCGACGAGACGGCAAACGCCGTGGTGTTCAGCACCAGCGCCGCGCCGTGCCCGGCGCACAGATGCTGCAGCACCTCGCGGCACAGCGTGTCCTTGAGTGAATTGACCGCCAGCGGCAGCGGGTTCATGCCCTGTGCGCGCAAGGCGGCGATGAGGGCATCGAACACAGCGGTGTTGCCAGCCTGCAGGTGGGCGCGGTAGAACACCAGCGCCACGACCGGCGCATCGGCATGGCCATCCTGCGCCCACTCCCGCTGCCAGTCCGCCGCGGTAGCCACGCCGTGTGCCGGGTGATAGATCGCCGCCTGCGGCAGCACGCGCGGCTGCAGGGCGGGCTCGCCCCAGCCGAAAGCGTGATGCGCCAGGCAGCGGAAGAACTGCTCGGCGTTGTCCGCGCCGCCCTCGCGCAGGTAACGCCACAGGTTGCTGGCCAGCGCTTGCGGCGCGTTGCCGCGCCCGAGCAGGTTGGCGTCCTCGGCGAGGTCGCCGGAGAACATCACCAGCAGCTGCTTGCGCGAGCGCGCCAGTTCGGTGAGCCGCTCCAGGCCATAGGGCCAGTCGCTGTCGCCGCCAAGATGGTCGACCACCACCACGCGTGCGTGCTGCAGCACGTCGTCCACATACATGTCGAGCGAAGCCGGCTGGCGCAGGTACATCTGGTTGGCCAGCCGCACCGTGGGAAAACCCTCTCCCAGGCGCGGAAAGACGCCGGCCAGCAGCGACAGCGTGGTATCCGCCGCGCTGAGCACCACGATTTGCGCCGGGCTTTGTGCAATGCGCACCACGCCGGCGTTATCGTCGACGAAGCCGCCCGGACGGGTGGAAAGCAGGTGCATCGGGTGCCTGGGCTGGTGTGGGCTGGTGTGGGCTGGTGGTGGGCCTTATGCCTTGCGCCTTACGCCGTACGCACGGCGGCGGCACTCAGCGCGGCCTCCAGGGCAGCCTGCAGCGTAGGCCGGTCAAGCGCCTGGCCGATCAGCACGATACGCGTGGATTGCGCCTCGCCCGGCAGCCAGCGGCGGTCGAAGTAGCTGTCAAAGCGCCGTCCCACGCCATGCAGCACCAGCCTCATGGGCTTGGCTGGCAGCTTGGCAAAGCCCTTGATGCGGTAGATGGTGTGGCTTTCCACCAGCTGGCGCAGGCCATCGATCAACGGGTCGCGGTCCACCTCGCCCAGCTCTACGACGACGGAGTCGAACTCGTCGTGATGGTGATCTGCGTGATCGGGATCGTCCGCCGAGCCGTGGTGATCCGGGCGCAGGTGAATGGTGTCTTCCGAGGCGCGGTTCAGGCCCAGCAGCAGCGCGATATCCAGCTTGCCACCCTGCGCGCCGACGATCTTCACTTCGGCGGGGATCTCCGGGCGGATCAGCGCTTGCACTTCGGCGCGCTGCGCGTCGTCGATCAGATCAGTCTTGTTGAGGATGACGAGGTCAGCCGCGCCGAGCTGGTCTTCGAACAGCGCATGCAGCGGGGACTCGTGATCGAGGTTGGGATCGGCCTTGCGCTGCGCGTCCACGGCGTCCGGGTCGGCGGCGAACTGGCCGGCCGCGGCTGCCGCGCCGTCCACCACGGTGACGACCGCGTCCACGGTGAAGGCGTTCTTGATGCTGGGCCAGTTGAAGGCCTGCACCAGCGGTTTGGGCAGCGCCAGGCCGGAGGTCTCGATCAGCACGTGGTCGATATCGCCGCGGCGCTCCAGCAATTGCTCCATCACCGGGAAGAATTCCTCCTGCACCGTGCAGCACAGGCAGCCGTTGGCCAGCTCATAGAGCTGGCCATTGCTCTGGCCGGATTCGTCGCAGCCGATGCCGCAACCCTTCAGGATCTCGCCATCGATGCCCAACTCGCCGAACTCGTTGACGATCACCGCAATGCGCCGTCCGTTGGCGTTCTCGAGGATATGGCGCAGCAAGGTGGTCTTGCCGCTGCCAAGGAAGCCGGTGACGATGGTGGCGGGGATTTTACGGGTCTGCATGGCGGATAAGGGAATTCAGCGCTGGCGCTGGGGTTGAATCGGGGCGTGCGATGCGCGGCGTGGCTGGCCCTTCGCAAGTTATGTTTTGCGCAGCCGGTAATCAGTATCGACAAACGCAGTATCGACAAACGCAGTGTCGGCAAACGGCGACGGGCCTGGCCGCGGCGAGGGGATCAGCATAAAGAGATCGCACGGTGCTGTCCACCCGCGGCGCGTCAGCGTGGCGCGGGCTGCCGCCGGCCACGGCCGCGCCACCACTCCGCAAAGGCGCCAGCGCCAACCAGCAGCAGCATCAGCGCGGCGCTCCACAGCGCCTCGCGCGGCGCCAGGCCACTGAGCGGGGCGGGCGCGGCGAGCTTGAGCACGCGGCTTTCGAGCAACTGGCCTGTCACTTGGCCTGTCACTTGGCCCGTCACTTGGCCGGTCGCGGGACGCGGCGCCGGTGCTGGCTGCGGCTTGGCCTGCCGGGCCGGCGGCGGGCTCGCACGGGATGCGTCGGGCGGTGCAGCCCGGCCAGACGCCGCGGCCGGCGCGGCTGGCTCGCGCCCCGGCATGGCTGTCGCCAGCCGCGCGGAGAATTCGCGCAGCGCATCCGTGGGCAGCCGGGCTTGCTGCCCCAGCCCGGCGATGTACTGCATCAGCACGGGATTGCCGCAGCTATTGGCCGAGCAGGACAAGCCATCGCGATTGACCGACGCCACATAGCGCCGTGCCATGTCGGCGCGCTCGGCAGGCGTGAAGCGGTAGCTCCCCTGCCGGTCCACTTCCAGCAGCCGGGCCAGGATGCCCTGCCGCGCGTGCGGGTTGTTTTGCGCAAAGAAAGCGTCCATGTCCAGGCCATTCTTGTCGGCCACATAGACGTCATACGTGTTCTGCCAGAAGCTGCCGCTCATCTGCTCCGGGCTGGTGGCCTGGAAGCCGTAGAGATGCTCGATCTCCTTGAACATTTCGCGCGCGCCGGCATAGCCCGAGCGCTGCATGCCTTCGATCCAGCGCGGGTTCCAGTTGCGCGCGTTGAGCTCGGTGGCCAGCCAGGTGCGGGCATCCACGGTCTGCTCTTCGCCGGCGCGGCGCAGGTTGTGCAGCCAGAAGCGCGGCGCCTGCCCGCTGACGGCGCGCGTGGCCATGTTGAGGCCGCCGGCGTACTGGTAGGTATCGTCGTTGTCGAGCGCGCCGTAAAGCGTGCTGGCGCGCGAGAACAACACGGCCTGGTTGGATTTGAGGTGGCTGGCCAGCGCCTGTGGCGCGGTCTCGCCCCAGCCTTCGCTGGAGAACGCAAAGTTCATGTAGCGCAAGTACTGCCGCGCCAGCGCGCCCGGCGGCTCGCCGGCCTGCGCCGCGTCCTTGCTCTGCTCCACCATCTGCTGCACGCCGATGCTGTAGTTGCCGGGCTTGGCGGCGAACACGCGGGCGCGGGCCAGCCGCGCGGCCAGTTGCGGCTCCACGCCGGCCGCCAGCAGCGTGGCCTGCGCTTCGCGGTCGTGGCGGCTGATGGCGTTGTCGCCGGCGGCGGCGGCCAGGCGCGCGGCCTTGTCCAGCAGCGCCACCTTGTCGCCGAAGCCGTCGCGGTAGATGCCGGAGATGGTGAACAGCACGTTGACGCGCGGGCGGCCGAGTTCGGCATCGGGGATCAGGCGCACATCCTCCACCACGCCGCGCGCGTTCCAGACCGGCTCCACGCCCATCAGGTAGAGCGCCTCGCTCTCCATCGCGCCTTGGTGGCGCTCGGTTTCGCCGTACCACAGCACCATCGAGACCTGCTCGGGCGCCTTGCCGGTTTCCTCGCGATAGCGCGCGAGCGTCTGCGCGGCCAGTTGCTTGCCGAGCTGCCAGGCCGCGGGCGTGGGGATCAACGCGCCGTCGAAGGCGTGCAGGTTGCGCCCGGTGGGCAGGCCCTGCGGGGTGCGCACGGGGTCTCCCAGCGGCGCGGTCGGCAGGTAGCGGCCGGACAGCACGGTCACCAGGCCATCCAGCTCGCGGCGCGGCGATTCGCGCAGATTGGCCAGCCAGGCGCGCGTACTGGACAGCGCGGCTCTTACCTTCTGCGCCAGCGGCGGCGGCAATGGCGCGTTGGCAGCGCCGTCCGGCTCGCGGCCTTCTGCCAATGCGCCGGCCCAGCGCGAGAGCGCGTCCTTGCCGATCACCCGCATCTCGCTCGCGTCGAATGCGCTTTCCAGCACGGTGGCCAACGCCTGGCGCTGCGCATCCAACGGCGGCAGCTCGCCCAGCGTGTGAACGCCCAGCGGCACCGGCTCGGCTTCCACCTTATGCAAGAAGCGGTGGATCACGGGTTCGACCTGCTCCCATGGCGCGCCGGGATCCAGCCCGAGCTGGCGGTCCAGCCCGAGGGCGCGGATCTGCGCCAGCGCCTGCAGGCGGTATTGGTCCGCCAGCGCCGGGGAGCTGTCGGCGGCGGCCTCCTGCTGCTCGATCACCGCGTCGAGCTTGGCCAGTTTGTCCGGCCAGCCGGCGCGGGCGATCAGCGGGGTCAGGTGGCTGACCAGCACGGCAGCGCTGCGGCGCTTGGCCTGGATGGCTTCTCCGCCGCCGTCCTGGATGTAGTAGTAAGCGTTGGGCAGGTCGCCCAGCAACACCTCGGCGCTGTCGTCGCCGCTTTGCCCCACCTGCTTGCCAGGCAGCCATTCGAGCGTGCCGTGGCGCCCCACGTGGACCATCGCGTCCGCGCCGAAGGCGTGGCGATACCACAGGTAGGCGGCGATATAGGAGTGTGGCGGCGGCGTCACCGTATCGTGCGAGCTGTCCATCGCTCGCGCGAAGGTGGAGCGCAGCGGCTGCGGGCCAACGAACAGATTGCCGAAGCGCAGGCCCGGAATCACGAAATCCTGCCCGCCATGGCCGTCACCCACCAGCATCAGCGGATTGCGCTCGGGCGGGCCCCAGGCGGCCACCACCGACTGGCGAAACGCCGTCGGCAAGGCATCGAACCAGCGCTTGTACTGCGCCATCGGCAGCAGCGTAACGCGGCCGCGCGACACCATCTCAGCCAGTTCGCCGGGCGACCATTCCTCCATATTGCGGCCATTGCGCTCCAGCAGCGCGGTCAGCTCGGCCGTGTCCGGCAGCGTGGCGCCCGTGCGGTAGCCCGCCTCGCGCAGCCGCGCCATGACCTGCACCAGCGAGGGCAGCGTAGCCAGGTAGCTGGCGCCGATATTGCCGCGGCCCGGCGGGTTGTTGTAGTAGAGGATGGCGATGCGCTTGTCCGCCGCTGGCTTGTCCTGCAGCGCGATCCAGCGCCGCACGCGGGCCACCGCAGCGTCTGCCCGCTGCGGCACGGCACGGCTGGCCTTGGCGCCGTGTTCGTCCTCCAGCGTGGCGAACAGGATCGGCTCCGAGACGCCGGCCCGCTCGGGCGTGTTAAGCAGCAGCGGCAGGCGCTCGCCGCCAATGCCGCGCGCATCGGCCCGCCAGCCGGCCTGGCTGTCGCGCGTGGCGATCAGGTTGATGGCATGCAGGCCGTGGCGCTCCAGCCAGGCCTTGTCCTCGGCGCGGCTGATGGTGAGGTTCAGCGTCAGCAATGCGCGCAGCGGGCTTTGGCCGTCGACCGTGAGCATCGGATCCAGCCCGGACAGCGGCCAGCCGAACACCGGCACCGCGCCAATGCCCTGGCGCTCCAGCGCCGCGATCAGCGCATCGATATGCGCGAGATCCTGCTGGCGATAGTTGCTGGCATAGAAGGCAATGCCGGCCAGCGGTGCGCCGGCCGGCAGGCCACTTGCGCCGGCGCGGTACCAGGCGAGATAGTCCTTGAGCGTGGCAAATGCTTGCGCTGCGCGCGGGTGATAGATGCCGGCCGCGGGCAGCGGGCGCGGCGGCGGCACGGCCATGGCCTGCTCGCCGCGCACGGTGGCCACCAGCCAGGCCATCCAGCCCGCGAGGTTGTCGGCGCCACCGGCGCTCCAGTAAGCCTCGGCGGCCTGGTTGCGCGCGGCGTCCAGGCCAAAGCCCCAGGCGGCCTCGGCGGACGCTGCCGGCGCGGCCAGCACCAGCGCGCCGCGCTGCCGCGCCTGGCGCACGGCCGGCGCCATCTGGCGCAGCACGGCCGTGGGAACGAAATACGCGTAGATGACATCGGCGGCGGCGACTTGCGCGGCATCGGGCGCTGCCGTCACGGCATCCAGCACCACCCTGCCCGGCCCGGCCAGCTCGCGCAGGCGCGCTTCGGCCGCGGGCAGCAGGTGCGTGTTGGTGGTGACCAGCAGCACGCGTACCGGGGCTGGCTGTCCGGGCTGGGCTGCGCGGGCGTGGCCCGGGCCGGCAAGGCACCCGCACAGCAGCCCGAGCATCAGCAGCAGCCAGCGCTGCCACAGCGAAACCCGCCGCGCCGAAGCCATCAACGCGCGCCCGTGGCCGAGGCCGCGCCGGCCGCCGCGCCCTCCGGCACATACACCACGCTGCCATCCGGCAACTGGTAAGCCACGCCCAGCCGGGTGCCCTCGCCCGTTTTCTGCCGCGGGGACATCTTGCTGACCTTGACCTCCTTGCGGTTCTTCTCCAGCCATTGCAGCTCGCCGGTGCGCGGATCGCGCTGGACCATGGTGAACTGCGAGTCGGGATTGAGCAGCTGGGTCAGGCTGAACGCCTGCGTGAGCGCCACCATCAGGCCCACCGCAAAGACGATGGAGGCATCGAACAGGTTGGCCACGCCAGCTAGCGGGTCTTCCCGATGCACCGAGGCAAGCTCGCCCTGCGCGCGGCGCCGCCGCACGAAGCGCCGCCGCCTGAACTGGTGTCCCTGGCCCGCGTCCATCAGGCCTGGGTCCCGGCCAGATGGATGGCGGCGCGCGCGCGTGCAGCGGGCGCCACTGGTTCGGGCATGGCCCGCAGCACCAGCTCGCACAGGTTTTCCATTTCCTTGAGATCGCTGCGCGCCCAGCGCTCGCGCGTGAGCGTCAGCACGTAGGCGATGCCGCCCAGCACCAGCCCGCAGACGACCGCGCCAAAGCCGATCACCAGGTGGTTGACCATGCCGGCCATATCGCCACCGAGCAGCGATTGCAGCGCCGGACCGAGCGGGATGATGGTGCCGGCAAGGCCCAGCATCGGCGCGATGCGCACCAGCGTGCGGGTCAGGTCGAGCCGGTTGGCCACACGCATTTCCTCGCGCTGCAGCGTTTCGTCCAGCCACAGGTCAAGGTGTTCGTGCGAATCGAGCCGGGCGAGCCGTTCTTCCAGCATGCCCCAGAAGCGGGCTAGCGAAGGCGACAGCAATGCCGCGTCCAGATGCGCCTGCGTGCCATTTTGCAGGCTGGAGGCCAGCGCGTTGGCCAGCGCGGGGAGATCGCTGCGCGGCGCCACGGCGCGGCGCCGGGACTGCACGATCAGGCTGCCGAGATCGGCCAGCGAGAGCACGAACAGCACCAGCAACGCCAGCGCGACCGGCCAGAAGAACGCCGTGGAAAGGCGAAAGAAAATCTCGGTGACGACGCTTTCCATTGTGATTGGCGGCAGTTGGGTTAGGCGGATCGGCAGGCCACGGCGGGCCCCGGCGCAGTATTGTACGTCGCAGGTGCCCCCTTATCCCAAGCCAGGACCCGCCTGCGATTGCCTTGCCGCCAAGGCCTCAGGGCCAGCTTTCGCGCGCATACACGCCCGACTGCGCGCGCAGCCGCGCGGCGCGTTCGGCCACCCGGGCATCCGTGTAGAACGGCGGGTCCGCCAGCACCAGGCCATTCTCCCGGGCTTCTTCCACCAGGATCTGCAGGTACTCGGTCATGTGCGAGGCCGTGTAGTCGTTGGTGTCATGAAAGCTCACCACGATCGGCACCACGCCCCCCATGGATGGCAGCCGCTGCTCGGCGATGGCCACCTTGACCTGCGCGAGCTCGCTATTCATATGGGAGCGGCGACGCAGGCTGATATGCCAGCCGTAGATCTTGCCATCGCGCGCGTTCACGTCCGACATCAGCATGCCCAGGCCGAGCTTGCGGTAGACCGCCTGCACCGCATCGTTGTAGGCCCAGTTGGGCGGGCGTACCAGTTGGGCCGCGCCGCGGCATTGCGCGATGATGTCGGCCTCGCCCGACAGCAGCGACGCCTCCAGTTCTTCGGGCGACATGCGCGTGTGCGAGAGATGCCCGATCGGCAACCCGCTATGCACCGCCAGCCGATGGCCGGCGAGGCAGGTAGCGTGCATCTGCGCTTTGCCGGCCTCGCCGCCACCGCGCCTCGGGTGGGCGGTCTGCACGAAAAAGAGCGCTTTGATGCCTGGCGTCACCGGGTTATCGGCAAGCTGGCGCAGAATCAGCGGCGTGCTGCCATCCTCGCCGGCATCGGGGCCGTCGTCGAACGTGAGCAGGAAGCGGATGGGCGGGAGCGGCCGCTGCGCGCGCAGGGCGGCCAGCTGGATCGCGGGCAGCGCGCTCGCCGGCATGTCGGAAGGGGCTGCCTGCGCGGCCAAGCAGGCGAGACTCAGGCTGCACGCCAGGGTCCCGGCGGCGAGACGAACAAAATGGGAAAAGCGCATGCGGGGCGTCCGGTTCGCCACTTCGGGCGCTCTTTGGCGCGCTGCGCGGGCAATCCGGAATGAGTCTCAAGCTAAAGAATTGGGGCGAACCGCAGCCATGTGCGCGAATCGCCGCAGCGATCGCCGTGGCCCCGGCAAAAAGCAAAATGGCATTGTGCCATATCGTGCTGGCGCGCTTTTGCGCTGGTGCAGCCGAGCCCGCGCAGCGAAAAAAAACCAGGCCATGAGACATGGCCTGGCGGGCAAATCGGCAGCAGGGGGCACTGCTGCCTGCGGGTAAGGGATGCCGTTTTGGACACCCCGGCCGACAGGTTAGCGGCTCCCCCATTTTGCAAACGCAAACAACTGTGTCACTGCGCCTCACCCGTTTGGCAATCCCGCCAGACGATACACCTGGCGCGCGCGTGGAGCGCACGGTCCGGCTTTGTCGAAAGGCGTGAAAGGCAGCGGCAATGCACAAAGCGCACAGGCATGCTGCCGAGCCAGCATCGGACGGCCACGAGGCTATCGCGGCCACCCGGTGCAAATGTCAACAATTGTGAACGCTGAGCCGGAGCCGGCTCAGTAGGTTTCATCCGCGGGATCGATCATCAGGTGAAGATGCCCGGCAAGCTCTGCCAGCACCGGCTCGTCCGCACTGCGGATCATCCATCCCGCGTAGGCGTCCGCCTGCGTGTCCCAGCACCACAGCGTAAAGCCGGCCGCTTGCAACGAGACCTGCGCGATCGCCATCAAGCCGGGCACATCCTTGCCCGCGAGGAAGGCCGCCGCGAGCGGCTCGGGCGCGCCCCAGTCCACGCGCAGGCCGACCCGGTCGCACATGGCTTGCACACCGCGCACCAGGGCGGCCGTGTCTTTCCATTCCACGTAGAAGCCTGCGGCGCCGATCGCTTCGGTCAGCGGCCATAGCAGCATATGGCCCTCGCAGCCGGTCTCGGTGCGCGCGAGCGCATGCTGGAACGCGGTCCAGTATTTGTCCGCGGCATCCTGGTCGTGCAGAGAAATCAGCAGGATCAGCTCGCGCACGGCGTCCTGCGTTTCACTCGGGAGCACAGTGGTCATAGGCTTCTGGCAGGTTGGGAACACAGGGAACGGAAGGGGTTCGATGCTGGCAGGCCACAGCGTGATGCCGCGAGCCGACGCGGTGGTTGACTCGGATGCTGGAACCTTGTGTGAGCATCCGAGTGGCTGGACGTCTGGCGGTGCTTTGCCCAACGCCGGGAAAATGGCAGCCCCCTATTCTGACAAAGGTTGGTGCGAGGCGCTACTACACATACGCATCGAAGACGCATCGAAGGCGCGCTGATCGTCTCGCAAGACCAGCCCATACGCATTGCCTTACGGCACGAAAAACGCAAAGTTTAGGACGTGTCCTATTCGGCGGAAAAAGCCGGAAGAAAAAGATTGCCAAGCGCGCGCCGCCTTTGTTACCCTTCGCCCCGTTATCGCTTCGGAGTCATCTCCATGGACAGTTGTTCTAGTTGGCCTTACGGCCAAACCTTGAACGGCTAGGCAAGTCCAGGCGTCTTACCGCCACTGCCTAGCCGATACCGGCGGGTAGTGGTCCGTTGCACGGGTTCTCCGTGCGATCCCCTCCCAGTTCGTTGCAAATGCCTGCGGCTACCCCGCCGCGAGAATGCATTCGTCCGCAGTTTCGCGATGCGTTATCCGCCGCTGCCTGCGCGCGCCGTCGAGCGTTAGCGCAAGGAGGCCCCATGCCGTCCCTCTTCATCGCACAACATGCCTTGCTGGCGCTGCAAATCCTGCGCTGCCACGCCGGCGGGCCAGGCAGTGCCGCCGTCCTCCTGCTCACGCTGGCCCTGCCCCCCGCGCGCCGTGCCGCAGCGCGTCATGACGCCGCGCACCGACCCCGGCCGGGCTGACGCGCGCGACGCTGTCACGCTCACCGCATCCGGCGAAGGCGGCGCGCCGCGCCCGCCTTCGCCGCTCCTCGCCTCACTCCAGCATCGCTGCCCGGCACGCCGGGACTTTTGGGAAACCGCACCGATGAACCTGATGAAAACGCTCTTCGTCGCCTTCCTGCGCACGCGCCGGGCGACCCACCACTTCCGCCGGCTGGCGATGTTCGAGTCGCTGGGCAAGCCGGGGCCGTCGCGCACCGTGCCAGAGCAGTTGGCACAATCGCTCAAGCGCGCCGCGCGAGAGGACGTGCCAGCCGTACTGGTACGCATGCACTCCCACGAGGACGGGCTGACCAGCGCCGAGACGGACGAAAAGCTCAAGCAGTTCGGCCCGAACGAAGTCGACCATGAGAAGCCGCTGCCGGCGTGGCTGCACCTGTGGCATTCGTACAGCAACCCGTTCAATCTGCTGCTGACACTGCTGGCGGCGATTTCCTACTTCACCGAGGACATGAAGGCAACGATCGTCATCGGCACCATGGTGACGCTGTCCACGCTGCTGCGCTTCGTGCAGGAGCGGCGCTCCAACCAGGCCGCGGAAAGCCTCAAGGCCATGGTCAGCACCACCGCCACGGTGATCCGGCGGGACCTTTCGGCCGGCGTTGCCGCCTTCAGCGCGGAGTACTTCAACGTGCACGTGCATTCCCGCCCGCCGCACAAGATCGAGGTGCCTATCCGCAAGCTGGTCCCTGGCGACCTGGTCGCGCTCTCGGCCGGCGACATGATTCCCGCCGACTGCCGCATCATCGCGGCCAAGGACCTGTTCATCAGCCAGGCGGCCATGACGGGCGAATCGCTGCCCGTGGAAAAATTCGCCGAGCTGCGCGATCGCCACGACAGCCCGCTGGAGCTCTCCAACATCGCCTTCATGGGCACCAATGTGGTCTCGGGCGCCGCCACCGCCGTGGTGCTAGCCACCGGCAACCACACTTACTTCGGCACGCTGGCCGAGCGCGTCACCAGCACCGACCGCTCGGCCACGGCCTTCCAGGCTGGCGTCAACCAGGTGAGCTGGCTGCTGATCCGCTTCGCGCTGGTGATGGCGCCGCTGGTGCTGCTGGTCAACGGATTTACCAAGGGCGACTGGACGCAAGCGTTCCTCTTTGCCTTGTCCGTCGCGGTAGGGCTCACGCCCGAGATGCTGCCGATGATCGTGACCTCCACGCTGGCCAAGGGCGCGGTGATGTTGTCGCGCCGCAAGGTCATCGTGAAGCGGCTCGACGCAATCCAGAATTTCGGCGCCATGGACGTGCTGTGCACCGACAAGACAGGCACGCTGACGCAGGACAAGATCGTGCTGGAGCGCCACACCGATGTGCTGGGCCGCATCAGCACCGACGTGCTCAAGCACGCTTACCTGAACAGTTACTACCAAACCGGCCTGAAAAACCTGCTCGACCGCGCGGTGCTCGATCACGTGGAGCTGCAAAGCGAGCTGAAGCTGACGCAGCATTACCGCAAGGTCGATGAGATCCCGTTCGATTTCGAGCGGCGCCGCATGTCGGTGGTGGTGGCCGAGCGCGAGGATCACAACGAGCTGATCTGCAAAGGCGCAGTGGAGGAAATGCTGGGCATCTGCACGCGCGTGCAGATCGATGGCGCGGCGCAAGCGCTGGACGCCGATATGCTGGCGCGCGTGCGCCAGGTGACGCACGACCTCAACGAGGAAGGCTTGCGCGTGGTCGCGGTGGCCATGAAGGAAACGCCCACCACGCAAACGCAGTACGGCGTGGCCGACGAATGCGAGCTGACCTTGGTCGGGTACATCGCTTTTCTCGATCCGCCCAAGGATTCCACGCTGCCCGCGCTCAAGGCGCTGGCCGAGCACGGCGTCACGGTGAAAGTGCTGACCGGCGACAACGAACTGGTCACCGCCAAGATCTGCCGCGAAGTAGGGCTGCCCGTCACGCGCGTGCTGCTGGGGCCGGACATCGAGAAGATGGACGCCCCGACGCTGGCCCGTGCCGTGGAAGATCACAACGTATTCGCACGCCTGTCGCCGCTGCACAAGGAACAACTGGTGCTGGCGCTGCGCGCCAACGACCACGTGGTTGGCTTCATGGGTGACGGCATCAACGATGCGCCCGCGCTGCGCGCGGCCGATATCGGCATCTCGGTGGACAGCGCGGTGGATATCGCCAAGGAAGCCGCCGACCTCATCCTGCTGGAAAAGAGCCTGATGGTGCTGGAAGAAGGCGTGATCGAAGGGCGGCGCACCTTCAGCAATATGCTGAAGTACATCCGCATGACGGCCAGCTCCAACTTCGGCAACGTGTTCTCGGTGCTGGTGGCCAGCGCCTTCCTGCCCTTCCTGCCGATGCTGCCGCTGCAACTGCTGGTGCAGAACCTGCTGTACGACGTCTCGCAGATCGCGATTCCGTTCGATCGCGTGGACAAGGAACTGGTGGCGCGGCCGCTGCGCTGGAACCCGGGCGACATCGGCCGCTTCATGGTGGTCTTCGGCCCGATCAGCTCGATCTTCGACATCACGACCTATGTGGTGATGTGGTACGTGTTCGCCGCCAACAACGTGGAGGCGCAGGCGCTGTTCCAGTCCGGCTGGTTCGTGGTCGGGCTGCTCACGCAAACGCTGATCGTGCACATGATCCGCACGCCCAAGCTGCCGTTCATTCAGAGCCGCGCGGCGTGGCCGCTGACGTTGGCCACGGTGGCCATCATGGCCGTGGGCATCTGGCTGCCAATGGGCCCGCTGGCGGCGTACTTCAAGCTGGAGGCATTGCCGCCGGGCTATTTTCCCTGGATGATCGGCATCGTGCTGGGCTACGCCCTGCTGGTGACGGCGGTCAAGCGGTTCTATATCCGACGCTTTGGCTGGCAATAAGCTTTGGGCAGCGCCTATCGCGATACTTGCGCGAAAGGCGCCGCCGATGACATCGGCGTGACACCTGGCCGGCGTAAAAAGACGCAAGCGGTTCCATAACAATAACTTTCAAGCCCGGGGAAACCATGACGTCCCTCCAAGCCTTTCAAAACATCAACCTTGACTCGCTGCTCGACACCACCGTCAGCCTGACCACCGCCTTCATCCTCGGCGCGGTGATCGGCTACGAGCGGCAGATCCGCCAGCGCACGGCTGGCCTGCGCACCAATGTGCTGGTGGCGGTAGGTGCCGCCATCTTCGTCGACATGGCCAACCGCATGGCCGGGCACGACGGCGCGGTACGCGTGGTGGCCTATGTGGTCTCGGGCATCGGCTTTCTCGGTGCCGGCGTGATCATGCGGGAGGAAGGCAATGTGCGGGGGTTGAATACCGCGGCCACGCTATGGGGATCGGCGGCGATTGGCGCCAGTGCGGGGGCGGACCTGATTCTCGAGGCCGGGCTGGGCTGCCTGTTTGTGCTGGCGGCCAATACCCTGTTGCGGCCGGTGGTGAATCGCATCAACCAGCAGCCAATGGATACGACCGCGGTAGAGGTGACCAACACGGTCTATGTGATTGCGCCGCGCTCCGCGCAGAAGCTGGCGTTGCGCTTGCTTGAGGATACGCTGGAGGCGGGGAACTACCCGACCCGGGACCTGGAGGTGCATGCGTTCGGGGATAGCGATGTCGAGATTGAAGCGGTGCTTACGTCAACCTCCGTCGATGGGGATGTGCTGGATCGGTTGATGGCGGAGTTGGCGGAGTCGGAGCATATTCATCAGGCGTTTTGGAGTCCTAGTACGACGGATTGATTTTGGGATGAGTTGGTTGGCTGACGTTTGTGGCCGTTTTTTTTTGCGGCGTTGGTTTTTGTAGCCAAGGGCCGTACGACATCTGCCTGCGGGGTTGGTCGCTGTTTCTTTGTACGGCGATGGTTATTGCACCCAAGAGCCATACGACATCCCCCTGCGGGGGCTGCCGGTCACTCTTCTTTGCGTCGGCAAAGAAGACTAAC
>NZ_JBXANI010000037.1:0-74049 GCF_058801495.1 Cupriavidus sp. GW822-FHT03E04 | reverse complement strand
CGATACTCAGACATGGGTCCCTCTTTTCCGCTCTTTTCGCCGAATCCCGAGGCGCCCCATACGGCCTCTGAACACCTCCACGGCTCGCTTCGCATCGCCGTGGGTGTTTCCCGCCCCTTCGGGCGGGAAACACGGCTATCACAGTTGGTTGATCTTGCCGCTGGTTGGCTCCCCTCTCCCACTTGTGGGAGAGGGGCCGGGGGAGAGGGCGGGCGCTCGCAAGAGCGCGAGATCTCATTGACCGTGCCTCAATCTCCCTCTCCGGACGCCAGCACCTGCTGGCTCTCGCGTTTGGCCTCCGTGCCGCTCGCGTGCTCACGTCCCTCGCGCCGTGCCTGCCGCCGTTCCTTGCGGTTCATATACCAATAGTGCGCGCGATCCAGGTAGAGATACACCACGGGCGTGGTGAACAGCGTCAGCGCTTGCGACAGCACCAGTCCCCCCACCATCGCAAAGCCCAATGGCCGCCGCAGCTCGGAGCCAGCGCCATGCCCGAGCATCAGCGGCAGTCCGGACAACAGCGCGCACATGGTGGTCATCATGATCGGCCGGAAGCGCAGCAGGCACGCCTGGTAGATGGCTTCTTCCGGTTTCATGCCGTGGTCGCGCTCGGCGGTGAGCGCGAAGTCGACCATCATGATGCCGTTTTTCTTGACGATGCCGATCAGCAAGATGATGCCGATCAGCGCGATCACGCTGAGGTCATAGCCGCCGGCCAGCAGGATCAGCAGCGCGCCCACGCCGGCAGACGGCAGGGTGGAGAGGATGGTGAGCGGGTGGATGTAGCTTTCGTACAGCAGCCCCAGCACGATATACACGGCGACCAGCGCGGCGGCGATCAGGTAGGGCTGCGAGGCAAGCGAGGCGCCGAAAGCCTGTGCCGTGCCTTGGAACGAGCCGGAGAGTGTCTGCGGGCGGCCCATGCCGGACAGCGTGCTGTTGATGGCCTTGACGGCATCGCCCAGCGCCACGCCCTTGGCCAGGTTGAATGAGATCGTGACGGCCGGGAACTGCCCCTGGTGGCTGATCGACAGGTAGGCGGTGCTGTCGGTGTCGATCTTGACGAAGGTGGACAGCGGCACTTGCTCGCCGGTCAGCGGCGAGGTCACATACAGCTTGCTGAACAAGCGCGGGTCGTCCTGCAGCGCTGGCGTGGCTTCCAGGATCACGTGGTAGCTGTTGATCTGGGTGAAGTACTGCGCGACCTGGCGCTGCCCGATCGCGTCGTACAGCGTGGAGTCGATCAGCGCGGGCGTGATGCCGAAGCTCGAGGCGCGTGCGCGGTCGATGGTCAGGCGCGCCGCTGCCGCGGCGTTCTGCTGGTCGGACGCCACGTCAGCGAGCTGGGGCAGGGCGCGCAGGCGCTCCAGGATGCGCGGCGCCCACTGGTTGAGCTCGTCCAGGTTGGAGTCCATCAGCGTGTACTGGTATTGCGTGCGCGACAGCCGCCCGCCCACGTTGATGTCCTGCCCGGCCTGCAGGAAGAGGTTGGCGCCCTGCACCTGCGCCAGCTTGGGCCGCAGCCGCGCGATCACTTCGTCGGCGCTGACGGTGCGGCCCGCGTCCTTGGGTTTCAGGCTGATGAAGAAGTTGCCGGTGTTGAGCGTATTCTGCCCGCCGGTCATGCCCACCGCGGCGACATCGGGGTCGGCACGCACGATATCGGCAAGCTGCACCATGCGCGCGTTCATCGACTTGAACGATGCGTCCTGCGCGGACTCCGCGATGCCAAACATAAAGCCGGTGTCCTGCTGCGGGAAGAAGCCCTTGGGTATGTAGATGAACAGCGCCACCGTGGTGGCGACCGTGGCGATGAACACGCACAGGGTGAAGAACTGGTGGCGCATCACCACGTCCAGTCCGCGCTTGTAGCTCGCCAGCATGGCGTCGAAGCCATGCTCGAACCACTGGTAGATGCGGCCGTGATGATGGCCGCGCGGCGGGGTCAGGTAGCGCGAGCACAGCATCGGCGTGAGCGTCAGCGAGACCAGCACCGATACCACGATGGTGAGCGTGACTGTCACGGCGAACTCGCGGAACAGCCGCCCCACGATGCCGCCCATTAACAGCAGCGGTATGAACACCGCCACCAGCGAGACCGAGATCGACACGATGGTGAAGCTGATTTCGGCGGCGCCCTTGAGCGCGGCTTCCATGGGCTCCATGCCGTCTTCCACGTGGCGGTAGATGTTCTCCAGCATCACGATGGCATCATCCACCACGAACCCCACCGCAATGGTGAGCGCCATCAGCGACAGGTTGTCGCGGCTGTAGCCCAGCAGGTACATGCCACCGGCGGTGCCCATCAGCGCCAGCGGCACGGTCACACTGGGAATCACCGTGGCGGCCACATTGCGCAGGAACACGAAGATGATCATCACCACCAGCGCGATGGTGAGCATCAGCGTGAACTCCACATCGGCCACTGAGGCGCGGATGGTCTGGGTGCGGTCGGCCAGTGTGTTGACGTTGACGGTGGGCGGGATCGCGGCCTGCAGGCGCGGCAGCGCGGCGCGGATGCGGTCCACGGTCTCGATCACGTTGGCGCCCGGCTGCTTGGTGATGGCCAGGATGATGGCGCGCCCGTTGTGAAAGGTGTTGTCCGCCGGCGCGGCGGCGCCGGCAAAGCCCCAGCCGGCCAGCTTGGCGTTCTCCGGCCCGTCCACCGCCACGCCGACATCGCGCACACGCACCGGCGCGCCGTTGCGGTAGGCCAGCACCATGTCGTTCCACGCCGCCGCCTTGGTGACCTGGTCGTTGGTGTAGACGTTGAAGGCCTTGGTGGCGCCATCGGTGCTGCCGGTGGGCTGGTTGACCGTGGTGGCGGCAATCACGCCGCGCAGGTCTTCCAGGCTCATGCCCATGGCCGAGAGCTTCTGCGGATCCACCTGGATGCGCACCGACGGCTTTTGCTGGCCGCCGATGTTGACCAGCCCGACGCCGGAGATCTGCGAGATCTGCTGCGCCAGCACATTGTCGGCGAAGTCGTTGACCTCGGTCAGCGGCAGCGTGTCGGACTGCACCGCCAGCACCAGGATCGGCGAATCGGCCGGGTTGATCTTGCGGAAGGTGGGGGGCGTGGGCAGGTTGCTGGGCAACTGGCCGCTGGCGGCGTTGACGGCGGCCTGCACGTCCACGGCGGCGGCATCGATGCTGCGGTTGAGGTCGAACTGCAGCGTGATCTGGGCGTTGCCCTGCGCGCTGGTCGACGTCATCTGCGTGAGCCCGGCGATCAGCGAGAACTGCCGCTCCAGCGGCTGCGCCACGTTCGACGCCATGGTCTCCGGGCTGGCGCCGGGCAAGTTCGCCGACACCTGGATGGTGGGGAAATCCACCTGCGGCAGCGGCGCGATAGGCAGCAGCGGCCACGCGGCCACGCCGACCAGCAGCACGGCCAGCGCCAGTAGCGAGGTGCCGATCGGGCGCTTGATGAAGGTCGCGGAAATGCTCATGGCCGTGCGTTCCCGGCGCGGTTTGCCGGGGCTGCGGCGGCAGGCGCGGAGGCGGGCGCTGCGCCGGCATCCGCTATGGTGGTGGCCGCGGTCGTCTCGTTCACGCGGGTGCCGGGCTTGAGCTTGTACTGCCCGTCCACCACGACCCGCTCGTCGACCGCCAGCCCCTTGGCCACGACGGCCTTGCCGTCCTGGGTCTCCGCCACCTCGATTGCCCGGGACGCAACCGTATGGTCCGCCTGCACCACATAGACATAGGTGCCGGTCTGGCCGCGTTGCACGGCGGCGGCCGGGATGGTCAGCGCCTGGTCGCGCTCGCCGAGCACCAGCCGCGCATTGACGTACTGGCCGGGCCACAGCGTGTGCGAGGAATTGGGAAAACGCCCTTTCAGCTGGATGGTGCCGGAGGTGGTGTCGATGGTGTTGTTGAGCAGGATCAGCTTGCCTTGTCCCAGCAACTGGCCGCTGGCACGCTCGCTGGCCTCGACCGCGAGCGGTGTGCCGCTGGCCTGCATGGCGCGATTGATGCGCTGGAATTCGCCGTCGGGCAGCGTGAATACCACGTCGATCGGGTCGATCTGGCGGATCACCACCAGGCCGTTGGCGTCGGCGGCGTGGACGATATTGCCCGGGTCGACCAGGCGCGCGCCAACGCGCCCGGACAGCGGCGCGGTGATGGTGGTGTAGTCGAGCTGCACGCGGGCGACGTTGACCAGCGCTTCGTCGGTCTTCACCGCGGCGGCTAGCTGCGCTACCTGCGCGCGCTGGGTATCCAGCGTTTGCTGCGTGGTGGCGTTTTCCTTGATGAGGCCCTCGTAGCGTTGCAGGTCGAGGCGCGCATTGGCTAGCTGCGCTTCGTCACGCGACTTTTGCGCCATGGCTTGCTGCAGCTGCGCCTGGAACGTGCGCGGGTCGATCTGCGCCAGCAACTGCCCGGCCTTGACGTCCTCGCCTTCGACAAAGCCGACGCGGTCGAGCTGGCCGTCCACGCGTGGCTTGACCGTCACCGTGGCCATCGCCTGCACCGTGCCGACGCCAGCCAGGCCGATCGGCATGTCCTCGCGCTTGACCTGTGCGCTGGTCACGGATACCAGCGGCGCTGGCGGCGCTGCCCCGCGCGGCGCCACCATGCGCTTGAGCGGGCCGGCGGCGAACCACGCCACGGCTGCCAGCATGAGCACGGCCAGGCCGATCAGGACGGGGTTGCGGCGGGAGAACTGGGTCGCCATGGATTGCCTTGGAAGTGGTCTGCCGATGTGGATCGGGGAATCAGGGAATCAGGGAATCAAGAGATCAGGGTTGCGCCAGCGCGTCGCTTTGCCAGCCGCCGCCGATCGCCTTGACCAGCGCCACGCTGGCTGCAAGCTCCCGGCCGCGCAACTGGATCGCGGTCCGTTCGTTAGACAAGGAAAGGGCCTGTGCCGTTACCACTGAGAGGTAGGAAGCGGTGCCAGCGCGGTATTGCGCCAGGCTCACGCGCTCCGCCACGCGGGCAGCATCCACCGCATGGTCCTGCACCACCACTTCCTGGTCGAGCACGCGCAGCGCCGAGAGGTTGTCTTCCACCTCCTGCATGCCGCTGAGCACGGTTTGCCGGTACGCCGCGACCGCCCCGTCGTAGGCCGCCACGGCCTGGTCGTTTTGCGCGTTGCGCAGCCCGCCGTCGAAGATGGTGCCGGCCAGCGTCGCGCCCAGCGACCACACCCGGCCGGGCGGCCCGAACCAGTTGGCCAGGCTGCCGCTGCTGGCGCCGCCCACCGCGGAGAGCACCAGCGACGGGAAGTACGCAGCGCGCGCCACGCCGATATTGGCATTGGCCGCCGCCATGCGGCGCTCGGCCGCCGAGATGTCGGGGCGGCGCTCCAGCAGCGCCGAAGGCAGCCCCGGTGGCACAGCCAGCGGGCGCATCGAAAACGCCTCTGGCGCCAGCGTGAACTCGGCGGGCGCGCGCCCCAGCAGCACGGCGATGGCATGCTCCAGCTGGTTGCGCTGCACGTCGAGGTCGATCGCCTGCGCTTGCGCTGCGTTCAGCGTGACCTGCGCCAGCGCCACGTCGCCCGCGGTGGCCACTCCCGCGCGGAACTGGCTCTGGGTCAGCTTGAGGGAGTCCTCGTAGGCGGCCAGCGTGCGCGCATAGAGCGTCTTGAGTACATCGGTGACGCGCAACTGGATATAGTCCTGCACCAGCTCGCCCTGGATCGTCAGGCGCGCGGCGGCGAGGTCGGCGGCACTGGCCTGCGCGTTGTCGCGGGCCGCTTCGATGCTGCGCCGCACTTGGCCCCACAGGTCGATCTCCCAGCTGGCATCGAGGTTGGCCGAATGGGTGTTGGACACAGTCTGGATGCCCAGCGTGCTGGTGCGCGCGCGCCCCACTCCCACGCCAGCGCCGAGCGTGGGATACAAGCCGGCCCGCGCCGCCTGCGCCAGCGCGCGGGATTGCCGGTACTGGGCCTCGGCCTGGCGCAGGCTCTGGTTGGCTGCGTTGGCTTGCCCCACCAGCTCATTCAGGCGGGCATCGTCGAAGCCCGCCCACCACGCCTGTGTCAGATCCACCGGACGGGGCTCGGCGACCTTCCATTGGTGATCGTCCGGCACGGCCTCGCGATACGCGGCGGGGGTCTCGACCGGGGGGCGCTGATAGTCCGGCCCGACCGCGCAGCCGCCCACCCAGGCAGACGCCAGGGCGATGCAGAGCAGGCGCGGCGAGACCAAACGCGCGGCGTTCATGAGGGCGAGAAGCAAGCGATAGTCATGAAGGGCTTTTGTGAGGCGATGCCGTTGTTTGTCGTTTCCTGCTCGGGCTGGCGGGTTGGTTTCCGCGCGCACGCACGCCGCCTGAGCGGCGTCGCGCGGGCGGGTCTTATGGCAAGGATAGTGCGGCGCGGGAATGTGTGAAACGCGCTGCGCATTACTGAATATTTCACTCGCTTACGCCGATGCGCCGGGCGGCGCCACGGCTTGCACCGCCAAGTGAAGCGCGAAATACACCCACGGATGCGGCAAGCGGCGGGCGCGCGTGCCTGTTACGGTATCTTGCAGCGGGTGGATGTCGGGTGGATGCCGGCTTGTGCAGCGCGGCAAAAGGCGAGCCAGCATCAGCGCCGCAGAGGACGCCACGGCGCCGCGCGAGCGGCCACGGGCGGGCTGCCGCAGCCTGTTGTAATCTTGTGTAATTGTGCGCCAGCGAGCCCCGGCGGGTTGCATTTGCTGCGCCTGCCGCGTAGAAAGTAGGTGTCAGGCGGCCGCGGCGGAAGGACTGCGGCAATCCGCACGGCCGGCTGACGCATATATCGACATGACATCTGGACGACGAGCGGGAAGGCGTGGCCATGGAGACCGATCAAGAAAGCACACTGACGTACGCGCTGCTGACCGTGCCAGCGCGTGCCGCCATCTGCCGCGCGCTGCTGGAGGCGGGCGAAGCCGGCATGCCGGCGTTCGACCTGGCCGGCGTCGCAGGGCTGAGCCTGCCGCGCGCCAGTCACCATTTCAATGAGCTGATGCAGGCCGATGTGCTGGCGCTGGTCGTGCGTGACCGGCAGGTGATCTATGTGCTCAAGGCCCGCCGCGCGGTGAGCCTGGCGCTGGAGTATCTCGACAGCAGCGGGCTGTAACAGTCCAGCGGCCAGCATGGCTGCAGCCAGCGGCTGCTAAAATGCGCCCCTGCGCGCCAAGGGTCTCCTGTTGTCCAGGTGGCCCTTTTCGTTTTGACGTTTCCCCAGCACGAAGTCTCCCACCCATGTCAGCCCTGGAACGTTTGTTTGTTGCCCTGGAAGAGCACGGTTGGGCCGTGTCCGACGACCTCATCGACACCACGCTGGCGGCGCGGCTGCATGCCGAGAGCCGCGCGGCGTGGGAGGCCGGCCTGTTCCATCCGGCCCGCATCGGGCGGGGCGAAGCCACCGCCCGCGACGCGGGCATTCGCGGCGATTCGATCCTGTGGCTCGACGACGCGCCCGCCGGCGCGGCCAGGGCGGATTTCCAGGCCTGGGCTGCGGGTTTGCGCGAGGCCTTGAACGAGCGCTACTTCCTGGGCTTGAAGCGCGAGGAATTCCACTTCTCGCACTATCCGGTCGGCACCGCCTACAAGAAGCACGTGGACCAGCATCGCGCGACACTGCATCGCAAGATTTCGCTGGTGTTCTACCTCAATCCTGAATGGAGCGAGCGCGATGGCGGCGAGCTCGCGCTCTACGGACAGGACGACGGCGCCACCGAGTTGCACCGCGTGCTGCCGCGGCGCGCGCGGCTGGTCGTGTTTCGCAGCGACCTGGTTCCGCACGAAGTATTACCCTGCCACAAGACGCGCTGGGCACTCACCGGCTGGTTCCGTACCGATCAGGCCTGAACCGCCCGAGCGGCATCAGCAGCGTAACCAGCACCCCGGGGAAAAGGCATGAGCACACGACCGAAGCCGCACGAAGACGACACCGCCGCTGGACAGTTTTCGGCCGAGCTCGAAACACTGCTCCGGTCGCATGCCATGCGGCGGCAACTGGTCAAGGGCGAGGTGCTGTTTACCTACGGCTCCAACCCGGACGCGCTCTTCTGCGTCGAGCGCGGCGCCATCAAGGTCAGCAGCACGGCGCAGAACGGGCGCGAGGCCGTGGTCAGCCTGCTGGAGCCCGGGCAGTGGTTCGGGGAGGTCTCGCTCTTCATCGACGCGCATCGCGTGTACGACACACGCGCCGCAGAGGCTAGCGAACTATTGGTGATTCCCGCCGCCACCTTCCATACGCTCATCGCGCGCGAGCCGCGCTGGCTGATGGAGTTCACGCAACTGATCTGCCGGCGCTACCGCAGCGCACTGGAGTGGATCGACGAGGTGATCCTGATGCCGTTTCCGGTGCGGCTGGCGCGGCGCCTGCTTGCCGTCGAGCATGCGCACGCGCTGTCCACCCACGGCATGCCGGGTGTGCGGACATCCGGTGCCCCCGCCGCGCTCAAGCTCTCCCAGGAAGACCTGGGCCATATGCTTGGCGTGTCCCGCCAGAGCGTCAACCGGCAGCTCAAGGACTGGGAGAAGCAGGGCGTGCTGCGCCTGGAATACGGGCGCCTGACGTTATCCGACAAGGCGGCGCTGCAGGCCATCGCCAGCGAGTCCGCGCCTGGCACGTAGCGTGGGAGCTTGCGCTTCGTCGCAAGACTGAAATAACCGGCGGCTAAGATCGTGGCGGGGCCGGCCGATACTTTTCCCTTCGCGGGGATGGCAGGTTTTTTGACGAAATCCGTGTCTGCACGGCCCCGTCCCGATTGGCGGCGATGGCTGCTTCCTCCCCTTCCTCTGCTTCCTCCCTTTCGCGCCGCTTGTCAAAATAAACGATATATACTGTTTTGATACCACTGCGATCAAAACAGGAGGATGCATGGCAACGGTTTCGAATGGGCGCACGCGTGCGCCCGCGCCCGCCGCGGCGCAGAAAAGGGCAGCCACCGCAGTGAAGCGGCCGGTCACGCGCGCCAGTAAGACGGAGACGGCAGGCAAGGCTGCCAAGGCTGAAGCGGTCAAGACCGTGGCTGCCGCACCGAAAGCCGAGAAAGCAGAGAAGACTGAGAAGGCACAGAAGCCTGCCAAGGCCAAGGTCGTGCGCGACAGCTTCACCATGCCGGAGTGGGACTATGCCAAGCTGGCGGAACTCAAGCGGCGCTGCCTGAACGGCGGCGCGCACGTGAAGAAGAGTGAGTTGCTGCGGGCTGGGCTCAAGATGCTGGAGTCGCTGCCGGAGCGGCAATTGCTGGCCGTCGTGGCTCAGGTCGAGACCGTCAAGACGGGCCGGCCCGCCAAGCGCAAGGCGCGCGATGCGGCTTCCGGGCAGTAAAGCTGCGGCGTATATTGCGTGGCCCCCGGACGTATTCCGTCCAGGGGCGCGCCGTATTTTGCGGGTTTCGTGAATAGTTGATGACAGCCTCAACCATCCGCCGATTCGGTCGTTAAGATGGGCAGGGCTTACCAATCCTGAAGCCGGACCGGCAGGGCGCTGCCTTGCTGGTCCTTCGCTTTTCAGAGCCTTCACCATTTCTTGCCGGCGCCATCGTCATCCGCAGAATGAGTCTCTTCAGGCCGTCTTTCTGGTGCCCGTTTTCTGTGTTCGCCGTCGTCACGGTGCCGCTGGCCGAGCCGCCGCGTGAGCGGCCTCCGGGCGATACCTCCGCGCGTGCCGAAGCGAATCCGGATGCGCGGCGAGACCTCCTCACGGTGCCCACGCCTGCAGTCCGCTAGCGGGGCAGCAGCGGCCCTGCCGAGGCATCGTTTCGTTGCGCCGCAAGGCGGCTCATCGCCCTCTATATATCTGGAAAGGACTCGTAAAGCGCCTATAATTATGGTGCGTCGCACCAATTCGCCCGCTGCCATCCGACTGTACAGGATGGAACCATGCTCCCTATCAACCTGAGGTAAATCCATGTTGCCGTGTGAGCGATGCAAGCGCCAGGCCGGCAGGCCAGGCCACCTGCCGCCGCACGAGGACCTCGAGGCCGCGCGCGCCAATGCGCAGGCCCAGGACGGCGCCGCCTATGCCTACCGCTGCCGCCAGTGCGGCTGCACGCTGGTGCTGCGTAGTCCCAGCCGGGAAGCGCCTGACTACTGGGCTCTGGAAGGCTGGGCGCCTTCCGCCTGAAGTTGGCGGGATACCGGCCCGTGCCCGGCGTGCCCGTTATTGTTCCCGCCACACCGCCGTGCCATCATTGCCTAGCCGCCTGTGACTTGCCTGGCCGCGCTGAATCCGACACCTCCCAAACGTAACGTCAGTAACGTCAGCAAATTCCCCGGATGGATTGGAGCGATATCAAGATCTTCCTGGCGATCGCCCGCGCCGGCACCCTGGGCGGCGCCGCGCGCGCGATCGGGCAGACCCAGCCGACCATGGGGCGCAGGCTGAAGGCGCTGGAGGATGCCGTCGGGCATGCCTTGTTCCAGCGCACCAGCGACGGCTACGTGCTGACCGATGAAGGGGCTGCCGTGCTCGCCCACGCGCAGCGTATCGAGGCAGAGGCGATTGCTTTCGAGCGCCAGCTGTCCGGCCAGGCAGGGGAGCTGGACGGCACGCTGCGGATCTCCTCGTCCGACTGGTTTGGCGTGCATATGCTGACCCCGGTGATCGCGGACTTTATCCGCGCCCATCCACGCGTCGCGGTGGAACTGGTCACCGATGCGCGCTTGCTCAGCCTGGCACGCCGCGAGGCGGACCTGGTCTTTCGCATCCGCGCATTCGACGAGGCCGATATCGTGCAGCGCAAGCTGATGCACATGGACTACGCGCTCTACTCGGCGCCCGGCGTGGCACCGCCGCGCGCGGGCGATGGCGAGGGCCATGCCCTGCTGACGCTGGATGCGGGCTTCGCGGACCTGCCCGACGTGGCCTGGATGCGCAAGCAGCTGCCGAACGCCCGGGTGGCATTCGGCAGCAACAGCCGCGAGGCGCAGGCCAAGCTGTGCGCGGCCGGCGCGGGGCTGGCTGTCCTGCCCTGCGCGCTGGCCGAGCGCCTGGGCGGGCTGCAGGCCATCGAACTGGGCGAGGCGCCACCGGGGCGCGACGTCTGGGTGGGCTATCACCGCGACCTGCGCCGCCTGCGGCGGCTGCGCGCCTTCCTGGATGCAACCATCGAGCGCCTGGGCAATAGCGCAGACGCTTAGTCCCCGGCAATCTCCACCACCAGCTTGCCCTTGGCTGTGCCTGTCTCGATGGCGCGATGCGCATCGATGGCGCTGTCGAGCGTGAAGTGCCGCGCATCGAGCCGCACGAAGAGCTTGCCCGCATCGGCCAGCCGCGCCGCTTCGCGCAGGATCTCGCCGTGGTGCGCGCGGCCCTTGCCGGTGAGCATTGGCATCAGCGTGAACACGCCCGAATACGTGGCTGCGCGAAACGATAGCGGCGCCAGCGCGTGCACGCCCCAGCCAAGGCAGCTCACCACATGGCCGCCATAGGTGCGCGCCGCGAGGAACGCATTGTCCAGCACCGAGCCGCCCACCGTGTCGTAGACCACGTCGAAGCCCTCGCCCGCAGTGTATTGGTCGACATACTGCGCGACTGATGTCGCGGCATGGTCGATCGCGGTGGCGCCATAGCCTTCGATGATCGCCTTCTGCGCGGCCGAGCCCGTGGCATATACCTGCGCCCCAAGCGCGTGGGCGATCTGCACCGCGATATGCCCCACGCCGCCGGCGCCGCCATGCACCAGCACCTTCTGGCCAGGCTGCACGCGCGCCCGGTCGACCAGGCCTTCCCACGCGGTGATGAACACCAGCGGCAACGCGGCGGCTTCGCGCATCGACAGCGCGGCGGGCTTGCGCGCGAGCAGGTCGGCATCGACTGCCGCGTACTGCGCTAGCGATCCTTGCAGGCCACCCACGCCACCGGTCATGCCATAGACCTCGTCGCCGGGCGCGAAGGCCGTCACGCCCGCGCCCACGGCTTCGACCACGCCGGCCAGGTCCAGCCCCAGCACGGCGGGCAAGGGGTGGCGGGCGTGCCCCGCCTGGCCGGCGCGGATCTTGGTGTCGAGCGGGTTGACGCCGCTGGCCAGGATGCGCACCAGTACCTGGCCGGGGCCGGCCACTGGCCTGGGAAGCTGGACGGGCGTGAACGGCGCGCCCGCGGATTCGACGATGAGGGCCTGCATGGTGGGGTGGGACATGATGCGCTCCGGATGGGTTGGCGATGAACTAGCGAGGGGTTTGAGACGGGGTGGTGTGACCATTCTTGGCCAGGCCGGCGCGCTCGTAAATCAACGCTTCTGTACTCTTGCCATGCAGTTTTGAATGGGCTGGCTTCTTGTCACGTCGCCGTGGATGTGGGTGACGTTGAGCATTGTGCAGCAGGCGAAAGTGCCGCAGGCAACACCACGGGTGGTATACGATGATCCGACCCGGAGACATTGGGCTGGTGATTCATGGGTAACTTTCATGTCGGCGAAATCCGTCCGGATTCCATCAGGACGCGAATAAAGATTTCGGCGCGCGGCCAGTGTGGAGCGTCACTCAACGTTGACCCAGTTGCCCTTGTCCAGCCGCGGTGGAGTGCGTTCCCGCTCATTCAACTTTGAACTGGTGGTTCATGCATCTTTGAACTTTCTCGACCTGTCTCACTTAACTCTGAACTATCGCAAGTTGCGAAATAGCCCCAAAATCGGGATTGTGCAAATATAAGCAGTGCCGCGCAGGATTGATTGCTTAGCCGCCTGATCTTCCGCTTCGTCGGGCCGAACACGGAGTTGGTACATTACCTCGACGACTAGTGAAAAGGAGGAAGCCATGATGAAGCACTATCCCCATCCTGGGGAACTGCTGCGTGAAGACGTGCTGCAGCCGCTCGGCATCAAGGTCACAGACGCGGCACATCGCTTGGGTATGTCGCGCTCGTCGCTGTCGCGAGTGATACATGGCCAGGTCGGCATCAGTCCCGACTTGGCGGTGCGTCTGGAGCGCGCCGGAGCCGGCACGGCGCGGTTTTGGATGGCACTGCAGGTGAACTATGAGCTGCGCCTAGCGGAGCAACGCGCACAGCCCGAGGTCGTGCCGTTGCAGAGCCTCAAACTAATCGGCTAATGACGCCATCAGAGCAACGGCCTGGTCAGTGAGAGCCCAAATGAGTCAAAGTGCGCTGATCGCAACTGAAGTCGAGGGGCAGGGGCCTCTCGGTGTACTCAGAAAAATCAAAAGCAGCCACGCGAGCCTTGTTCGTAAGCGCCTTGTGAATCCGTCTTGAACTGAGGCAAGAGGCCAAGGAGCAGCGTGTCACATGGGAACGCAGTATTCCACTCGCGCTCCAGGGGCGCTACTGGACGTGCACGCGCCTCGAGAGCACAACCCCCGATTTTATGTGATCCATGTGTATCTTTTCCGTCGTGAAATCCAACTTGGCGTGGTCATGCAAGGGCACTCTTCGCGTCGACCAACACGGCTGCAGCGGATCCGACCCGTCAGGCTTTGGCCAGGGGCTGTTTCATCATTGCCGAACCTATTGTCCTTTTTTGAGCGTAGCTCTCTTGAGCGCGAACGACAGGAAAAACAGAGACACGCCAGATAGAGGAGAAGCGAGAATGCAGCGGATGGGGAGTCAAAGCCTGAGGGCGTTACGAGTTCAAAGTAACATCCAGTTAGCGATGTGGATCACTATGCGCAGATTGTATGCTGCGGGTGCGATTGATAGTGCCGCCTGGCGACGATTCAAAGCAAAGAGGAAACTGCGACCTGGCGTGGATGTACCCCGCCGGCACTTGTCGAGTAACAGCCACGTCAATGGTTACGGCGTGCGACAGTTCAGCTGACTTTCTCGCGGGATGGCGGTAGGTCTGCCGGTCCTTCTGGGGAAAGTTCGCCATCTACGCCAAGGCACATAAGTTCTCGGCGCCCGTCGGGATGAAGACGGATCACTCTCCCCGGACAGTTGGACTGGCCGATGTAGATGGGTCGTCCAGCTCGCAGATGAGCATATGCGGCAGATCCATCATCGGCATCAACATCTTCCTTCCTGAATAGTTCCTTTTCCGAGGGGGGCGGCTGACAGGCGCGCGTCATCTACTATATCCTCCGAAAATTAGCCGTGAGCGATTGAATCCTACTCCAAGTTTGAACAGAGTACTCGATGGCAAAGTAAGAGAGATCCTATTGCTCGGAACTACTAGGGTCCCCTTTCTGGGAACATTGCGATGGTTCATGTGGCCCGGCGGCTGTTGCTCGATACTTTGCTTGACGTTGCAAGCTTGCCTCCCAGCACTTCTCTGCCCATGTAGTCTTACGTTTCTTATCTCTGAGCATCTGGCGCTGAAACAGCACCGAGAATGGCTGCTTGCTTAGGCGCTCAGTATTATATGCAGTCAGCAGATGCTCCATGAATTCCGTAGGCTGCCGTTTCTTCCATTCAATTCGACTGTATTCGCGCAACCGGTCAACCCTTGCACTATTATTTCTCAGCCAAAGGCCTAAACCTAAAGGCGCATCTAGGAGAGGTTCCGTCCAGTCCAGTTCTGAGTAGTACGCATCCCGAAGCCGGAGCGCGACATACGTATCTTGCCGTCGATTCGCAGTGGCTTCTCGATGCGACCGAAGCTCGTCTACCCATGCTTGGTTGTCCTCAAGCCAAAGCATGAATTCCAAGGGAAACCGCATGTCGATGCCTTCAATGTTGAAGAATCCACTGCGTAGTGCCGATGCGGTGGCCTGCTGAGTCTTTATCTTGCGCGGCTTGATGGGGACCTGCGCTTGATCTTCGGTCTCCGGTGATACAAGTGATTCCCTGCAAGCGGAGCAGAAGCCGATCCCGAGAGCCTTGTCGCCGATGTTGCTATGAGAAGGTGCGGCCCCTTGGACTTCTGCACCGCAATGAGGGCAGCACTCTGCCATCCGTAGGCGATGATCAGGGCAAACAGTCCACCCCTTGAGCCTCCACTCAATCCGCAGATAGGGGGTGAGGTCCGCGGCAATGCACTTTGGACAGAATCGATATGTTGGGAGTCCTCTCTCGTTGAAGCTCAGCAATCGGCTCAAGCCTGGTTGCAGGCGGACTGCATGGAATGCATCGGCAAGTGCCGCGAGCCGCGTGCCAGAAACACCGGTTCCAATGCCGATCCGGCACACATGATCACGCGGCACGGCGAGGTCCGGATCCTTGCACGGCTTCATGCCGAGCGCGCCCGCGAGCGACTTATATGAGACGTCGTGTGCTTGGCAGGTTCGCTGTATCCAAGACGCTGCAGACTCCCTGGGAAATGGATATGGTGCATTGACTATGCTAGTCGGTCTATTCATGGCTATTCCTCGAAAAGGGGTAACTGCCGATTGAGGGCGGTCAGATGAAACAATCGCCGCGATGCAATCCGCTTGTGCAAACGCGATGCCAGTGTGGAGATAAGCAATGAATCTGCTGTCGATATGCAATCCTCTGAGAGCTCTTGAAGAGATGTCACGGAGATGCGCAGCGGCCAGGATGGCAGTCGATTCGAGATGGTCGACACGAGCCTGTCGTATGCTCGGCATACGACCGCGCCCGCTTCCAGAGTAGACAGGCCCCGATTCGCACTCTTGGGATGATCATCGATCTGGAAATCTTCGATGATTCCAAATATCCAGATTAGCCGGATGAATGTGTCAACGGACAGATTGTCGAAGCCGATAGGAAGGCCGGCAGCCAGTCTCGTCTTTACGTGACAATGATTGGGGGCAAGCAGATACTCGATTTGGCTGCTTATGGCCAGCTCGCGAGGATCGGCAGGTGCAGCTCCTTGATGTTCCGCTGTCAGTCGTAGTCCACACTCGCAAAAATCGATTGCCGGTCGTCGCCATTGAATGGGGCGGCCACATGCACACCTGTCGAGCAAACGGACTCCGTGACTGGCGCACGATGTGAGCAGACAGACGGACCATGCCGCTTGGATTCGCATAGATTCTGCGACGCAAAGCGGGCACAGTTGGGGACGTGCTTGCCGGAGGTGATAAGTCTTGAGGAAGAGATGCCCGAGGAAGTGCGCCGCCTGCGCACCATTGCGAAAGTGGCGGGCCACAAAAGCTTTGCTTAGCCGTTCCGGAGTGCATCCGAACATGAACGCGATAGTACCCGCGGCGCGCGCCGGGAGGTAGAGGTGGCCTGGTGAGGCAAGATGTCGTGCTAAGTCATGAAACGTTAGCCCGTTCACGGTTGCCAAACGTAGGGCGTAGCCGATACCATCTTCACCTGGGGAGATCTCCTCTCGTTTTGGGAATGGAGACATCTCTGTGCGACCCATTAGGCAAAAGGGTTGTCTTTGCTGGAACCTGCGCCAACAACCCGCTGGAACGCTAAGTGGAGATGGCGCTTTTCGACAACGAACTGGTCCGAGTCAATGGCGATCATTGCTACCTCCATGACTAGCGCCTTCAATATTCGCATAACTCCCTGCGTGGCCTTGAAGACTAGATTTGCGTACGTTGTCAACGCTGTTAGATCAACCTCCCTCGTCGCGTTGGCAAAGCCCGCCAGCACACCCCTCCAGTTCTCGTCGTTTCTGAGGTCCGGAAGGTTGAAGATCGCGGATATTCGCGTGGTTAGCTGAGGGTCTGCCCGTTCGATCGCGCGGAGTACTTCCGTTCCCGACAGCAGTATGGGACGTGCAGTCTTTGACATGAGTCGTTTGATCCAGTCATTGATGGCGGCGTGTACCTCATCTTTGCGAGACAGAAAGACATGTTGATACTCGTCCAGGGCGATCAGTTGGATATCGTGTTGCTCAATTGCGTTCACCAAGATGTTGAAAAGTGCGGCGTTGGTCTTTCGTCCCGTCCTCGGCGGAATG
This sequence comes from Cupriavidus sp. GW822-FHT03E04, assembly GCF_058801495.1. Lineage (NCBI taxonomy): Bacteria > Pseudomonadati > Pseudomonadota > Betaproteobacteria > Burkholderiales > Burkholderiaceae > Cupriavidus > Cupriavidus sp. GW822-FHT03E04. The sequence goes on along the minus strand of NZ_JBXANI010000037.1, from coordinate 57,331 downwards.
GCATAGTTGAAGTCCGCTAGCAAGTCTTCCTGAATCTGCGCAACGGTTGGGGCTTCTTTCAGAGACGCAACCAGAACGCTCTGTGGACGAAGGAACGCCCAGTTGTATTCGTTTCGCTGTACCGATTCGATAAGCAGCGACTTGCCGGCACCAGCCGGGGCGACGATGCAAGCTCCGAAAGGATGATTCAGGCTATTTCCGAGTTGAATTATTCGACCAACTCCATCCAGTGCTTCCTTGAAGGCCGGGTGGTGGATGCGAATCTGACTGATGCTGATACCCACCTGTAATGCTTTCGCGCTGTAGCTCATAACGCATCTCCAGTGAACACCTCGAAGACCGGAATGGGGGGCCGTGGCATAGGCGTATCTGTGTCTGTGATCACAGACCCGCTCGCCATTTTGGGCGAGAAATCAGTACCCTGAGAGCGTGATACTGAGCTCAAGCCCTGGTACAGCCCAAGGTCGCGTGACCGACGCTTGAGCTTCTTTCCTCCCCGTATGGCGTTTGACCAATGATCTTGCAGAGCCAAACGCGCGTTACGAAGCACAAGTTCGGCGTTTGCATTTGTTAGCTTTTGGCCAGCAGCCTTGCGAATGAGCCGATGTTGAGTGAGACTCAAGCCGCTGGCGTACTCCTGGTCGCGGGCTGATACGGTGATCCAGAGGCCGTTTTGTGGATGTTGGACAAACACCCTACCCAGGTCGTAAGGGTCGTACTTGATGGCGGTCCTGAACTTGGCGCCCATTTCTCTGCGCATGGAGCCAAGCTCGTCGCTCGTGTATCGGATCCACTGATGGACTATCGCGCTGTGATCGACGGTGACCGTGGTGCTCAGGCCGGCGATTACGTCGAGACAGGTTGAGTTATCCACTAGCCTTGGGGCTGGACAACTGGCTAGTCCCTCCAGGAACAAGTCAATTGGACGGGCCATCTTTCGTTCGTTGATCTCAAACGGATGAACATCAACGACCCATCGGAGAATGCCCGAGCAGAGGTCGCTGAACGTTATGCAGGCGTTTGCGTTGGGATCGATGGGCTCGGGGCCGGAGGCTGGCTTCTTCGGACGCCCATTTGCGGGTAACTGCCGGGTTAGGTCGCCAAGGAGTCTCTCTACTACGGGCTTGAACCATGGCATTCGGACCGGGCAGTACTCTAGGTCCATACACAGGTCGATCGCAATGTGATGGAGATGAGGTGAATGGAAGGACAGTGAGTTGTCGAGTACGAGCGTTTCCCAAAGGCCCATAGCGTGCCAAGGGTTCGAAAGCGACTGGCCAGCTGTAATGCTGTCTTTGGGCTGGATGGCGACTTTGATGCTTTGCACCACGCGACCGATGGTCTCGCCCTCAAACGAAATGAAGAACCCGAGTATGTAACCGCTGAAGCTGCACACAACCAGTGTGATGACAGGGCGGCCAAGTGGAATGCCGAGGTTGTCGTCAATGACAACCAGGTCAAGGATTGTGTGGTCCATCTCGACTCGTTCTAGCGGGCGAGTCGCATAGAGGCCGGGTTTCGTGAAGCGCCATTTGGCGCGTGCGTTGGTTGCTCCCAGGCGAGCCCTGTCCCGCTCAAAGGGGGTGGTGTCACCAGCGATCCGATGGATAGTGGATATGCTGATCTCCGCCTCCTCCTCTGGAACCAGGCCAGCATTGACCGACTGTCTGAGGGTACGCATGATCTTGTCATGGGCTTCGCGCAGTGTGCATCCATCGCGAATGAAGTAGTGCTGCTTCAGAACTCCCTTTGCGGCAGCGAGAACTTCTGGAGAGAGCCGCCGTGATGTCCTTCTCCTGATGTTTCCGGACACCAGGCAAGCCGGATTCTCTCCGCTCTGCTCGTAGTTGCGTAGCCATTGCATGACTGTAGGAGTGCTCGGCGGATGAGTGTCCCCGCGGAGCGCGGCCAAAGTGGCAATGGCCTCTGAGATTCGCGAGCGTTGTCCTTTTGTAATGCCACACTTGCGCATGTGTCTCACGTAGGCGTATGCCCGTTCAAATTCCTCTTTGTAGTGCGGCGGTAGCGTTGCGGTGCACGCTACCATTTGGCCTGTACGGCCCGGTTTCTCCTGACTGTCTCGGACTACCGTGAGTTTGCCTGCGGCTATATCGCTTGCGAGCTTGGCGATTCTCTCGCGACGAATCCTGCCGGTAGCTTGGTTCTCAAGCTGGACAAATTGATTGTCCAGAACCCGTTGGACACGCCACTGGGCGTCACCGCTCTGAAGGACTAGATCGCAATCAAGCGTATAGATTGACATGATCACCTCCGAGCGGATAGACCAAATCAAGCTCGCCGAGATTTAGCGCATTATTGATTCGGAGAAGGCGGCGTCCGACCAAATGAAGCACAGACTGAGTTGTCGTGTCCGCGACAGTAGCCAGCCTGCGTATTTCGACGCCATTGGGGAATCGTAAGGCGGATTCGGTGATCCGCGCTGCTAGTTGAGGGGATATTTGGCCGCGAGCGTGGCGCAGTAGAATTCCCGCGCGCAAATGACGCTGGTCCTTTTGCACGACGCTCTCGGGGGCGACCATGAAGCGATAGCCTTGTTCGCGCAAAAGCCCCTCGGCACATACCAGACGAGGTTTGTTTCTTGCATTGGTTGCGTGCACCGCTGGTTTTACTTCGACAACCAGCTTTTCGTGTTGCCCTATAAGCAGGAAGTCGGGGATATAGGTGCCAAGGTCCCCGAGAGACAAGGAAAATGGCTGGTGTGAGATCGAAGTGACTCCTAGATCGAAGAGCGCTAGGCGAACGAAGTCGCGCTCAAGCAGGCTTTCATATTCAATGGCTGTGGGTTGGAGCCATGGGCATGCAATGCGGCCCACGCGCCGGTGGGGTGAACGGGTGACAACTTTTCTCGCGCCAGACATGCGACCTCTCCAGGCAAAAGCAATCCCTCTTCCGGTGCCGGAAGGTTCAGAGAGGACTTGACAGTGGGGAGAGTGCGTTCGATACTGACTGGGCCAGCAGAGGTATCGAGAGGTATCTCCACGCCGCCTAGTCCTTCGGGGTTAGGTGGCGTTTTTATTTTCTACATTGACAATCTCCTTTGTCTTTCTGATAGAAGGGGGATCGACGCGAGCCGGTTGGGTGCGACCGCGACTGTATCTTCCTCGACAAGGTTAGAACGGCTCGTATTGACCGGGTAGAAGAGGGACGGGAAGATGAGCACAACTGATCTAGCTGTGCGGCATTCGAGCAGCATGAAAAGGGGGGGGCAACGTCGCAGACCTTGGTGTGATAGGTCTAAGGATACGGAGGTCAAATTGAGAGTTAAGCCGCGGCCTTGCCGATAGTGATCTCGTACTGGACACTTCCCCCACGCTAGTTCTGGTTTGAATCTAGCGGATAGTTCTCGTGGGGCTAGGCGGGGTGGGCTCATCAAGAACCTGCCGAGTTCGTCTCCGCTAAGACTAAGAAATCACTGCGTAATTTTCAAGGGTAATTTCGCTCGTTTGCAGCAATTATTACGCCGTCGGCGTGCCGCTTTTTTGCTTTGTATAGCACACAGTCTACCGAATAGCTTGGGCACAAAGCAAAATATCTTGTGTGCGCCACGCATCCGCCAACTGAGAAGAATGGGTCGATCTCGCGCGGTCTCAGAATTGTGGTGGGTCTGATCGAATGACCTGTCCGACATGCGGCCATTGGTCGGCGGCGCGGCCGAACGGCCGCTTCCAACTGCGGATTCAACCGGTCGATGCCTCACCGCGCGACTGGCGGCTTTCGAGGGGCAACGGTCGTCACCGTCACAGCACCGAGGGGAACGCGAAAGCGGACGGTCGCATTCGTCACGTTGAAAGACCGTGCCCATGCTCGACTGGTGAACCCGGCCAACCCGCCGTTGTTGGATACCTCGGAAATCTTGAACCGGGAAAAGGCCGGGTCCGTGGCCGTGTAGCAGGCAACTTGCGGAGCCCCGCTTGGCCTATTGCGAATCATCCCGCGAACGCTTCGGTGCGCAGTTCCTCTCTGTTTGAACAGCGGTGCGCAACCCCTTACGAAGTACATCTGGCAATGTAATGCCGGAGGCGATCTCGACAGCTTCCATGATATTCAGCAGTTGCTGAGCGCCGCCAATTTCGCTTTCGATTGCGTGACGAAGCAGCGGGACGCTGGTCCTCGGTACGTTGAGTAGGGCCGGTGTGTCCAAGTGTGGTCTGCACAATTTCGCTGCAACCTTGGCAAGAGGTCCGAGTGATCCTGACAAGATAAGTTGTGCGTCGGACTGCCAAATCCACATCAGCAGTGCTATCAGCCATAGCCAGGTTTGTGCGGGAGATCTACGTTGTTCTAGCAACAAACGCGCGGCGGCACAGAGTTTCGCAAGGTGCGCCGGACCTCTTGCACTGAAGGTGGCCTGAGCGGTACCAGCATCAACCGAAAAGTACTTGGAGACCGAATCCAGCTCATTCTTGAGCAGTTCGCCATCATCGCTGGCGTCGAGATCGGCGCGCCAATCAGCCATGACCATGCTACCGCTCTGATTAGTGAGTGCGAGCAAAAAAAGCACGAGTAAGAAGGTGGCTCCGGCGCCTATGCTTGCTTGTCGGTCTGTCTCATTGGGTACTTCGGCGCACGCGTGAAGTGCACTCCCTCCAACTCGCGTCTGAGCTGCCCCCAGCCAACGGGATCGTTGCAACCCCAGAAGATTCTCTGCCAGCCTGCGCGGCTCGTTCCTAGCAATGCACTCGTGACACTTGAGCGACCAATATTGGAACGCAACGGTCGGGGAGTTGCTAAGTTCCATGCGCGCTCTTGCTGCATCAAGTTCGGGATTGGTTACCCCAACTCTCGACGCGATCTCCATCAGCATGACCGTGCTGACCTCATAGGAAGAGGCGGGCAATTCGGCAATGCCAGAGTCTTTGCCTGGGTTGCTGCACTGTCCAAGAACTGGCTCCGGCGTGGACAATGAACGATAGTCGTCGCGGACCCGCCCCATCATCCAGAGCAGAATCTGACCCCCGAGCTTCTTTGTCGCGAAGTGTGAAAATTCCTCCGATGGGTCATAGTCGCTCTGTAGCCCTTCTAAACCCGCCCACGCGAAAGCAATCGACTCCGCCCAATCGCGAGCCTTAAACGCGCAATACGAAGCATCGAAAAGAGCCCCTGCGGCGGTCGCATCCATATGCATTGCTACGGCGCAAGCCGCTGTTTGTGCAAACCATTCCGAGGCCTGTGCGAAGAATCGGAGAGACCCAGCGGCAATTGCAGCCTTGCGAAAGGCATAGGGTTCGCGAATGCAGGACTTGCTAATGTCTCCGTGGGGACGCAGACATAGCTGCCACAGCTCGAGCGCGCGACTGTACTCCCGTCGATGAAACATTACGTTGGCTTCTTGTTCTTGCAACTGCGGATGGACACCAACCATCGCTGTCGCGTAACGGAGGCATTCGACAGACTCGTCCTGCTTTCCCAAGTATTCCTCGTAGATGATCGACAGTGGACGTGAAGATGCAACGATCAATGCGTCGCATCTCCATACCTCGCCTAGCTCAATCGCTCTCTTCAATGTCGCGCAAGCATAGTCCCAGCGAGGCGAAGCAAGCTTTGATTCGCCTACCCATGCGCGGTCAAGAAGGAGGCTATGCTCGCTAAAGAATGGGATGCGAAAGGCTTGTAGCATCCGGTCGCGTGCATGAGGTTCGCATGTGCTCAATGCAGTTAGGATGGCGTCTTGATATTCAATGGTCTCGCAACGGGTGTACATGAACCCGAAAAGGACGGGTATGAGATCATTGCCGAGATCTGGCTGATCTAGCGAGGTTTGAACGTTTGACATGCCGGTCTTCAGCTCCGGAAAGAGCGATTCATGGCGAGTCAATTCCTCAATGGCACCGATGATGGTTGCTGCACCAAGAGTGCCGCCAGTGGCAGACGAGACGACAAACGCGCGGATGAGTTGGCTGCTATCGCGCAAGCGTCCGTCTGGTAAGCGCTTGATCTCTTCGGCCCATCGGCAGGCAAACTCTTCCAAAAGCTCAGGCCTTTCCTGCTGAGCGACCTTGAACTGAAGGGTTCGAAGTAGTATTGAGCACGTCAAACTGAATGGGACGGAAGGGTGCGTACCACTCGAGCCTATCAGCAGTAATGGAGCTAGATCCTCATAGACAGCATTTCTTGCGTCGCCGCCTTCCATGATGAGGGAGGTGAGCATATTGCCCAAACGTGCCCGGTCTTGGCTTTGCCAAGCATGCATCAAGATCTGAAACGCCTCGTTGACCTGGATGGATTGACGTTGAGTGAACGCGTCGAAGAGGTGCCCGTGGGCCTCCGCAACCTTTTCCTCAGGCCACGCAAGCTTGGCCTGGCCGGAGAGTAGGGGCGTAACTCGATAACGCTTTGTGCCTTGGCTCTCCACCCACCGCCCAATGAGTCTATCCAAAACGTCTCCTGGCGCAGACAGCCCCGGAATCTTACTGCCAACCCGCAATGCCACATCACGTGAGAAGGGAAGGGTTGTGAGACTCATTGAATAGAGCAGCTCGCGAGCTTCCACTTGTAATGTGCGTGAGACAGTCTGGCGTGCAAATGCACGGGCCTCGTCGACGCTCTGTGGAGGCATAACCCATGACTCAAGCGTGGCTGGTGGCCAGCCTTGCTCCCGGAGCTCGAGGCCTCGCAGATAAACCAATTTCGGGTGACCGCCGCCAGTTTGCATGAGCGTGCATTTTGCCCACTGTTGCGTGGATCGCTCGTCCGGGCACCCGAGTGATTGGAAGAATGTGCATATCTCGTCTACAGATAGATCGGGCACTTCGAGTAATTCAAGTCTAGCCAGGCGTACGCGTGGATCGACCGCGTCTGGATGAACTCCTTTCGCTGTAATGATCAGTTCATGAAGCCGCGCTTGGCATTCTTCAATGATGAACTTCAGGCGGGTCCAAGTCGCATCCGTTAGCCCCTCAGCGACAGGAAGATCGTCCAAGATAACGACCTCTTTGTCGGCAACGCTGCGCAGATGTACCAGCAAACTTTCGAGCATCGGCCGGACCGATTCTTCATCGACGCCGGAGAAATCGATCCATCGAATGGGCCCTTCGATTCGGCGGGCGCTCAAGTTCGCAATGGTGGTCTTGCCTCTCCCTTCTGAGCCTGCGATGAGTACTACGCGCTTCGTGGAAAGCGCAGTTAGCACGCCATCGATTACTGAAGCCCGGTCTAACGAAAAGTCAGGAAGCGGAGGAGGACCTAAGTCCAGCGACATCGGAGCGAATCTGAGGCGCCCTGGGCTGTGATCGTGGAAATTCTGGGCCAACAGTGCATCGCCCATCTGGGCAAGAAGTGCGCTTGTTGCAGGAATCAAGAGGCTGGTTTTCGATTCAAATACGAGCTGAAGATCTTCGCATGTCAAGCTTCGTAGCTCAGCGGTCGGCTGGCAGGCGGTTTCCCAACATCGGGCCAACAACCCATCAACGGCCGATACCGATAAGGCGGCGGAAATGCCAGTGACTCGGCCCATCTGAATGGCCATTCTGCTTACCGCCAAACGAACAGCGTCCGCGTCGCTCTCTTCGGTTACCCACTCAATAGGCGCAATCAGCTGCGAGCGAAGGTCGCCGGGGCTTGCGCGCTCAACGAAATCCTTGAGAGAAGGCAGTGTCACGAAGCTTGCAAGGTAGCGGCCTATGGCTGCAGCGGCGGCATCATCGCCGGCCGACGCCTTCCGCCAGACATCAATTCCTTTCTCCTCGCCAAATGGCGTGGACAGTTCAGAGCGGACACCGCCCCGAGTTAAAAATCGGAGTGATGGTCGCCGTCCTGGGTTGCGTTCGCATAGCTTCCAAAATTCAGCGATCGACTTGCGAACGTCGGATGACCCCAACGATACGTCCTCGGCGGAGTTTTTTATCTGCACGGCTTGTGCGTTGATGCCGCTGACAACATCGTAATCCTCTGCGCACTCGAGGAACAGTGTCTCGCCCTCGGAAAGGCGCAGCCAAGCCTCCACTGAACGCCAAATTTGATAGTCGTATCCCCCGAGCGCCGGCACAGCCTGCCTGCGGGGATCACCCACCAGCGGCAAACGAGAGGTGTCGCTTTCAATTGCCCTCATCACGGATTCCCTGTGAAGGCGGACTCGCGATTAAAACTGTCGATCGGCGGCCAAGGCAGACAAAATCTCATGAAAGGATGCGGGTGCATGAAGATCGGTTCTAGACGGAACGCGAGGCAACTATAGCAGCCCGGCACAGCACCGCATTTGCCATGGCGATTGGGCGTGGGGGCGGGGGAAATGATGTGGCAGCGTGGCAAAGGTCCTTCAATGCCTGTTAACCCTTATAAATCAATGGCTTATGATCGACCGGCATGCCACGAAATCGCCGATGTCGGGGCAAGAAAACAGTGGCATGGCTAGACATTGGTTCCGAGCTCAGTTCTCCTAGGCCGTTCGGCTAGGCATCCGCTTCACGACGCCTTGCGCGCCAACTGGAGTTGCGTGTAGTTCGTAAGATTGTCAGGGTGCTCGGCAGCTATACGCGAAACCGACGGGCGGCTACCATGGCCGAATCAATAGATTCGGATGCAACTGACCTTCAGCCCCATGCCAAATGTTGACCATCTCACAACGTTCCCCATTCAGGGAGCGATGCTATCGCCACGCCTCCGTGCGCTTCTCAGTCCAATAGGGCTTGATCCTTTGGAACAGGTGGAGGTTACCAACCACATGGAGTTCGACAATCACGGTCCTAACAGCGAATACGTGCACATGCTAATGGCAGTCGTCCCCGAGGCGGTTGAAAGTCCCGTGCCAATCCTGGCCGAGGCGGGAGATGGTGTGGTGTCTCACTCGGTTCCCGTTCTCGGCGACAAAGGCTCGAGCGCAGGGTTTTCGCCTAGCATGTCTGGTTATGACTACATTGTCGCGTCCTGGGGTGACGGATCGCATTACACGTATGCCCTCGCCGAAAAGGTCTGGATGGCCCTCGGATTATCGCCAAGGTGTCTAGGTAACGCACAGCAACGCGTCGTCTATGACGATCTTGGGGTTCCTGAGTTCGCAGTTGCGGAGGGCGAGCTTGCTCGCGAATACCATTTCAAGTCATCTCGAAACGTTACGTGGCGGATGTCCAATGCCCACTTGCGAAAATACCTTTGGATGCGTGGTGCACGAGGCGTTAGAAGCTTTTATTATCGAGCAAGTCTCCCAGAATCCCCAGAGCTCAGGCAGCTTATGGGCGGCCAGGGACACGCAGATATCAAATCCGATTTGGGCTGGTATGAGATAGATATCCAAGAGCAAAGTGGTCGGCTACTGCTTCAGGTGTGGGCGTCCGTTGACGCTGTCTCATGTGAGATGTGCCCCGAGCGCTCGGCGGACAATATCGGTTGGCCTGGTGTTGACGGACCTGTAACGCATGCCAGTGCCGACGCGGACAGAGACCATCATGTCATTTACCTCGATGACCGATTTCTCAATCGATACGAGCAAAGCAGTTTCTACGACACAACGCCGGTGTTCGCTCACGGACAGTGGCTTTGCAGTCCTTCCTACCGCGGGCAATGGAGCTTCTCCGATTGCAGGCGTATCGGAAGGAACTTGGTACGTGTGGGGCTGAGAGAGTTGTACAAGCCGAAGCCTGACCAGGAAATCCTCCATGCGCATTCGTTCGCGCTCGACCCGGCGCTGGCGGCTCAGTTCGACCCGAACGAAGAGCACATAGCAGCCAAGACCCGGAGGTTTGTGGTCGCGATTTTGGCGTTGGGGGACAATCTTTCCCGACTCGGCGCCAGCGTTGGTGAGGAGAAGTCAGCCGAAGAAATTGTCGGCCTCTCAGCCGCCGAGATCAGAGATAACGGGTGGCTTCACTATCCCAAGCTCAGCCGTCTGGCGCAGGTTGCGCCGCTGTCGATGTCGGAGCAAGACTTTCTAGGTCGGTGTAAAAGCCTTCACGAAATTTGGCAGACGGTTCCGAACGGCTTCCTAAAGCGAATCCTCCAGGCGGCTGGATGTCCCAAGGGCGAGACCGAGAAACTCGGAAGTGTGAAACTCCTTCAGGCCATTCTCAACGTTGCTGAGAGGCTGGATGCTCAAGATGAGGATGCGAATGCGTTCAATAGCGTAGATGCTCCAGAAGGGTGGAACGAGTCGAACGAAAGATTGGCCGCTTTGTTCGTGGGCTACGATTTACGAATCGCGGATGCACACGAAACGTTCGCGCGCGCTCTACCGCGTCTGCAGGATCTCGGCTTTGACACTGCAAGTCTTCAACAGGGATACGGGCGAGCAATTGATTTTGTAATGGACAAGATAATTGAAGCGTTTGAAAACATTAATAAACCGCTCGGTCGAATTCTCGCCCGTTGAATTCAGAAGACTGGAGGCGTCCTGCCGCTCTGCGAAACGTTGTCGGACAATTTTTCACCATCTTGGCCTGTATCCCGCAATTTCCTCAATCTGCTCAATGATGTCTCGCACAGCGTCGCTGGCATGTCTCGACTTCGTTCCGCTGAATGAAGCCGTCGGGGGCCGGCAATCTTTCATGGAGAAGCAACGCTCCAAGGGCCCTAACGCGGCAGAGCGCCCGCTTGAACGTCCCGCTTGTGTAGGCCGGCGAGTGTCAGCCACTGGGCCGGTAGCAGTCATCCCCTCTTGTTGCAATTATTTGTCGTTGCCCCACCAAAGATTTCTTGCTGCGCCATTTTCGTTGCTCCACAGTACAGCCATGGACGCTACGAAGAGCACGGAACCCGCGATGCTCATCTTCGACCAGAAACTCACCCGCTACGCCGATTGTGTGGACATGTGGGAGCGCCAATACCAGGAACTCGACCGCCAACTGGTCCTGATCGAGAATATGGAGGGGGGCGCCGACTAGGCCAATCTCCGTGTTCTTCGCGCACTGCACACCGCCATCGAGAAGGAACTGGTCGAGGTCGCGGCGGAACGGAGGCGCGCGCTTGCCGCCTATCGGTCGCGCATCGCTCTCGTAGAGCGTGACCGTGAATGCTTTGAACCGCCCCGCTTCAATATGGACGTCCAGTTCTACTTGACCGGCGGGCCAGTGGTGAGCGCCCTTTAACGGAAGCCGGTTCATGACAACGGACGCGATCCCTTGCGAGGCATCGGCCAAGTGGAAGCGAGGACGCCCGCGACTGCCTGGGGGGCGCCACACAGTGCCGGCATCGTGGAGCGCGATGCCACACTCAACGAGCTGCACATCGAAACGAATGCCGCGTGAGCGCAGAAACGCTATAAGCTCGTCGCTAGCTTCGCCGACGAGCTCGACATGTCGGATAAGGCGTACTGGCGCTCCAAGGGTTCGGAGCAAACAATAGGCATCATGACGGCTATCGAGCATCAGAACAGATTAGGCAAGATTGCAGCCCACTGGAAGGCTGCTCAGCCGTACTTGCGAATAAGGCCGTGAGTTCAGGTGCCTGATTTCGACTTCAAGGCGACAATCGCTCATTGTCCGTGCATGCCCGTTTCTGATGTCATAGTCGGCCCTCGGCGGAGGGCGGCTAGAGCGGCGTTCCGCGCGCTCAGAGCACTGCGCAGTGGTGACTATCGAGTCGATCGACTCTTTGCGATGCAAATAGGAAGGTCAGCGCTCGGAGCAAGCACGCGATCTCGAGCATGCCAAGGCGTCATGCACCGTCATGGAATCGAGTTCAACTGACGGAAAGCACTCAGCGATACGAAACCGTGTTGGTCGTTGCGGTCTTCTCTCACCTCGCTTCACATCGATGTAGCCAGGCCGTCGCAACGCTACTGGATGTGGTGTATGGTCATCGAAGTAGGTGTTCGAAGCATACCGGGTTCTAGTGCGATGGTTGGCATAGAGTGGGCGAAGGACAGTGACGAGGCCATGGCGCCTCGCATAGGCGATTCCCCGGCGCAAGTCGTCAAACGGCGAATTACTCGCCGCCACGATCTCTTGCCAGAGTGGGGAACCTAGCTTTTCAACAATCCTAGCGAAAGCGAGGCCGCATGCGAACGCTGACGGACGGTCCTCTCGTTGGAGCACTCGAAGAGACTCGAGATCATAAAAATCTCTGGCTACAATGGCCGCTGCCCATCGCGACAGCGTTTCGAGTCCATAGCCATAGCCATAGCGTTCCTCGATCGTACGATCCGTCCACCCGAGCAGTGCACGTCTAACGCCAGGCGGGCATTCGACCTCCCGAAGCCTATCCACGTAGGCATGGCGAAACGCGTGAACACCCCGGTCCATCCCTCTTAGCCCGAGCCAAGCTTTCAGGATGCTTGACATATTGCTGCTCGTGTAACCGTTCTTGATACAGCGGGGGAATGCGTGTATTTGCTCAGGTGCAGCAGTATCGATAACTCGCTGCGCAGCCCAAAGTGCTGCTCCCGCGAGCGGAACAGACCGTCTACTGGCCAACGTCTTCAATCGACGCCAGGGCCTCTCTTTCAGCCTGATGTGCGGATACTCATGATCCACTACAATGTCGCTGATTCCAAGGCCGGAGATTTCACCTAATCTCGCGCCCGTGTCAATAATAAGAGCCAGCAACCAGCGCGCAGGGTCGTCTTTCAACACACAAGCGGTTCGAAACGCTGTCAGCCTCTCTTCGGAAATGGGGGTATGTACGCGCCTGTCATAGTGCTCCCGTGGTATGGGAAAACGGAGAAATGGATTTCTTATCAGCAAATCGTGCTCACGAATGTAGAGCGAGGCGCCGGCGCACAATACGTCGAGGATCGCGCGCACTGTGGATGTCTTAAGGCCTCTCTCAATTTGCTTCGCCACGAAAGAACGCACCGCAGAGGGACGTATTGTCGTAAGGCACTGTCCATTGAAGTGGTCGCTTGCTTGCTTGAAACCATATCGGACTAATTCACATCGGCGCCTGTGCCGAGGATCGGAATTTACCGCTAAATAGAGTTGTTCGAGTTTCGCAAGAGAATGGAATTCCTTTGGCTGACAAAAGGGCTTCACCGAGACTCTTTTGAAGCCATCGACCTTTTTGAAGCTTCCGAATATCGACGTACGAGCCATGGTCGAATCACCGCCTTAGACGGGCACGGGTCGTTACGAGCGCATACTGATAGTCGTCAGGAGTTGCCACGTCCCAGCAAGCGGATTTGTACCCTCCAGCGGCGTAACCACTGGGCCGAGGCATCGCCAGCATCAATTTCCGATAGTCGTAATGCGGATCGTCCAGCCGCTGCCGCCTCTTTGATTTGACACCGTACGGTGTACGCGGCAGCGATACACCGGTTGTTTCATAGACGCGCGTTATTTCCCCTGGGACACCGGGGCTCATTGCGATGCAACGGTGTCTGCGAGCGTGTCGTATGCCCCGCAGTATATCGACGCGATCCAGAACACCAGCTTGCACTAAGTTTTGGAGATCGGGGCGCGGCAAGGAATCGATAAGTTTAATGACTTCCACCGCACACTGGTAAGGCGGATGGGCTCGGCTATATCCGCTATCGCACGGTGCGATCAACGCGTTGTGTCCCTCTAGATCCATAGCCTTCTCTAGCCAGTGTCGCAGGGTCGTCAAAGGATAGCCGACGCCGTATTTAGTATCCGTCATTCGGATATACAATCCCGCTATGGCGAAGTAGATTTCGGGCGGGCACCCAACGACACGAAATCGATCTATCACTGTAGTACGCAAAGCGTGCAAAGTATGCTCTATACCGCGACTACGTAGCCATAACCAAAGAGCCTTTGCGGGGGCTCGCGTCAGGTGTCCGCCGAAGATATAGCGAGGGAAGGCGTAAATCTGTTTGGGGAGCGAGTTCTCTATGATTCGGCTCGCAGCCCATAGAGCCACGCCTACCAGTGGTATAGGGCGAACACAATGTCTTGACTTTAATCGGCGCCAGGGATGCTCCCGTATTTGAATATAGGGAGGTTCACCAGAAAAACTTATGTCTGCAAGTGCTAGCCCTGCAATTTCGCTGACACGCGCTCCCGTCCCGATAAGAAGCGCAAGAAGCCAACGTATTTCATCATCCCTCTGCACGACCAAGGCCTTTAGACGCTCCACCTCACTGCAAGTGAGTGGCGCGCTCGAACGTACTGCATGCGACGAGGACTCAATATTGACTTCTGCGAAGGGGTTTATATACGGAAGCGAACTTTCTCGCATATATCGGCGCACAGCGGCGTGCAGGATATAGAGCTTGTGTCTTACGTTCCCGACGTGATGTCCCGCTGACAATTCGTGCTCAACATAGCGTTGGACCGCGCCGGCAGAGATTCGGAAAACGCTCCTGTCTCCAAAAAATCGGATTGCGTGAGTAAAGATCCTCTGGATCTCCTCTCGATATTGACGGCCGTGGTGCTTTACTCTTGAGGTAAGGAACGTCTCACGGATCAATGACAGTCTGTGCTTGTCAGCCGATGGTAGTGCTCTAACACTCGAGGGTGACACGCGACGAGATGAAGAGAGTTTGCGCGGTCCATGGTCATCGGCAACTTTATCGCCACTTTCGTAGGCGTTCGTGTCTCCACCGTTCATCGTTTTCACCCAGCCAAAAAAACGTTCGCAAATCACTATGGCATGGTAGCGGCCACACGTCTATTGATACGTATCAAATGGGACGTATGCGGAGCGTCCATCTGCCATGCGAGAGCCGAAAGGGGGGGGCGAGCTGCTCAACCAGCTACGTCGTAGCTATGTTCATTGCAAGGGGCCCTGAGCTGACCAGATTGCATAGAACAGCAGCCGAGCCATCGTTGCGGGACCCGAAACGGCCATCCTTCCCCAGCAGGCCGGAGGACGGCTTATCGGCCAGTTCGGTCATCGGAAAATCTGAGGCAGGCTGACTCGAGCTGGCCGACTTCTGCCGGCCAGGACGCCGCCCCGTCACCCCGGCAGAAATCCGCGCTATTGAGCGAGATGGCGAAGGCTTCTTCTTTTCGCAGCCAAAGGCGTTCTCGACGTCAATGTGCGGGCTTCCACTATCAAAATGGCCGAGCTGCGGCTTTTGTCCGGTAGGTCAGGGATCCGTCGGAAGGCGCAACTCACTGCGGTGTTCCGTAGCTGCTCGCCAATAAGGATAGTTCCCCGCCTAATGGAACGTTGACTGCAACGTGGTGTCAATCTTCGACCGAGAAGCGTATGGTCACTGTGCTTCCGACCAAAGATTGGTCTATCAAAGTCCGTGCGCACCAACTAGCAACGAACACGATGAGCATCGCTGAGCGGAAGTGGCCTTCGGGACCAAGCCCGGTTCGCACGGGGCTCGGCCCCGGAGCCTTGACGAGGTTTAGGCATGCTGGCATGCCGGCAATGACGCCGGCAAAGATTTTTGTGATGGCAGCGCCCATCCCGGCGCCAAAGCCGACAATGACGAACGCCACGAAGGTCAGCTGCGGCGCGCACTCCACAGCGGTAGCCGCATCCTCACCACGCGAGCGAGGCCTAAGGCCCGGGGGCAGGCCCTATGCCGACCAAGGGGCCGTCTCATAGAGTCGCGAGATAGTCTTGAAATCTGTTCGTATTCGAGCTCATATCGTCCAGTATCGGATGATAGTAATTGCCAAGTTTGTGAGCAAGGTATTCTGGCATCGCGAACTCTCCCCCTCGCCGCAACTGCCGTGAGAGTACGATGACGAGACCGTGACCTATCGAAGCCATATCATCTCCTGTCAGATGCTCGCTGCTTGCACACTTGATCGTCCAGTTCATTGACGCGCCAAGATTTAGGTTGATACCCACACCGTCAGGAACCGGCAGGATCGCGAGTGTGACACTGCCAATATCCCCGATGAGCTTGTCATAGTGCGGGTTGCGGTCGCGGTTCATGTTCATTAGGCCGTGAATTTCTGGCATCTCGTCGTCAGGTCGCAACCCAAGGCCTTTGTACAGCTCTTCGGCATACGCGGTGCGCAGCGCGCGTTCGCCAAATAGGCAGTAAGCGATACCGATGGCAAGCTTTGAAACGAAGCGAACGTCGAACTTTGTGTACATCGCGAGGCGATTGTTTCGCAGTTGGCTTCCCGTGCAGTTGTCCAAGAAGAATTGAACGCGCTGCTGATCGAGATCATCAGGCCTGGAAAAGCCCATCAACGCAGGATCAATTCCCTCGATCTTTGTGCAAACGATCTTTTTTACCTTCCGATCCGAGAACGCATCTCTGAATGAGCGGACGGTGAGCAATGGAGCTTTGTGTGAACGCTCGCTGAACATGAAGTACGCGCGGGTTCGAATCGATTTCGCTGTTCTAGGATTTCCTCCTGCATACCAGTACAAGCGATCGTCGTTTTGTCGGACCCAATATACTTGCTCGCCAAATGGTCCCAGCCACGATTCACAAATTTCGTTTGATTCCATCCCTGGAGGAAGTAGATCCGTTTTCCCCATACAAATCAGCGGCAGACCAATGTCGCTATCTGGATCGAACGACGCATAGGCAATATCGCGGAGCTTGTGCGTAACGAACCAATCCTTTTCGAACCCGGCGTCGACAAACAAGCCCAGATTGCTGTTGCACGGCTTGCACACATCGTGAGTCTTGTATCTGTCTGGTGCGTAAGCGCCTCCAAGACACTGTGGAATCACGTGTTCAAGTGTAAAGTCTGTCGAATTCTTGAATTGCCTACAATAGATGCAGAGTTTCATCGCGACATCATCGTATGGATTGTTGACTTTGACTTGCATTTTTCTCCACTTGACCTCGAAACGATTGAGACGTGAACAGGCTTTCCCATTGGTCATCACTAGTTGCCGCGTGGCGCGTGTCATGGCCACATACAACAGGCGTGCCTGTTCTTCAGATGATTCATCTTTCTTGTGCGGCATACCTGTGCCAGGAATGCACACCAACGGAGATTCCAGTCCGTTGCTGCTGTGCATGCTCACCACCTTGATGCTGTTCGCACTAGGGGACGATAGAGTACAGCCATTTCCGACCAGGCAGTACCAGTTCGGCTTTCGTCGAGCAGGATACCCGAGCTCACGGGGCACGAACGGCAGTGATGGCCCTGACATTACGCGTAGCAGTCCGGCCCCCCCTCCTACGGAGGGGGGCTGCGCAAAGGCAAGCGTCCGAACAATGGAGGCAGGAGGATTGCGATGCTTATCCCGTTGTTACTCATGCCGATCGGGACGAGCGTTCACGCCCAGACGATCTACCAATGCCGAAGTTTGACGGGAAAGGTCACGCTTCAAGACTCACCTTGTACAGACAGCGCCAAAACAGAGTTGTATCGTAAGACCATCGGGCAACTTAACGCAGAAGACCGAGCGCAGCCATTTGTGATTGGAAACCAACAGTCCGCCAGACGGGTAGCCTCGAGCATCATTTGCCCTTCGCTGCGGCAACAATACACGGCGAACCTGGCTTGTTCTGAGGGTGCTATTGCCGGGACGATCCCACTGAAGTTCAACGCGCCGCAGAGGCCGTTCAGCGAATGGGGGCGCAAGACACTAGAATTCGAAACACCGGCTGAACGATTTCATCAATCTGTTGCGTCCTCGCGGCCCTGGTCGGGGTTGCGACGCAACAACATATACATGACATTGCGAACCAAATGGCGATGATGCGGACGAGACTGACGATCGAGGATAAAGATCCCTACGCGTGCGACGCCTGTATCAAGGACGACGTGCTGCGGAACACCATACCATTCCGATTCACCCGTCGCTGCGTCCTATGCGGACTAGAGAAGGCGGCGGCGTCCCTCTACAAGCTGGTACGAGCGGGACGAGGGATCATTTGTGAACGATTCAGCGAATTTGACGATACATACCACGACTATCGGAACGGCCTTACCTTGGCGCAGGTAATCCAGCAGCTACTGTCGATCGACGACCTCGCCATGTGCGATCAACTCGCTGCGTATCTGCGAACTGTTTGCCCGGCAAAACAACGCGACTTCTTTGCGACGGGCATGCGCTACAGCCAGAAGCGCCTCAGTTTTGACGAGCACGGACACGAGCGCCTCTTTGCCGAGCACCGCTGGCTATCCGAGACGCTTACGTTCAAGCACTCACGGCGTTACTTTAACCACCGGGCAAGCGATTTCTTCTCTACGCTATTCGGCGTAGCACTGGAAGCAAGGAACAGCTCGATATTCACGCCGACCCCGGCAGCGGTCCACACACTTCCAGTCGGTTTCAGAATCTATCGAGCACGGCGAGTGGATGGCCCGGATACAACCACATTACGGAATGCGATCAAGAAGGACGCTGCGGGCCAGCTCGGGCCACCTCCCCTGACCATCGCAAAGCAGAACCGCATGAACCCGGCTGGCGTGCCACTCTTTTACGGAGCGTGCGAAGTTCGGACGGCGATTGCGGAGGTACGGCCTTCGATCGGGGATGAAGTCGCAGTAGGCCTGTTCGAAACCACTAGGACACTGAAGTGTTTCGATTTCACGCGGTTCGACTTACCACTCGAACGTCAGATACTGAGTCTTTGGCATGGCGACTATGACGAGCGCGAAAATGCATTGATCATGCTGAAATACCTCCATCGACTTATCGCGCAGCCTGTTAGATCGGAGGAGACCGATTACATTATGACGCAGGCAATGGCCGAGTTTCTACACTTCGAGGTTGACGGTGGATTCGACGGGATCATATTCAAGTCGGTACAAGACGAGTCAGGGATCAACTATGCGATATTTGACGAGCCAGAAATGCAGCCGATGAGGTTCCCCCTGAGGCTGACCGCAGCGCCGGCGTTCCACATGGTTTCGAAGGTCGAGTTGCACGGTAGCTGGCAGCCGAAGCGCTCGAGCATGCTCGACCTCGGAAGTAGCTTGGCCTGAGTCCCGTCGCTCGATCCGCGGCTCAGATGGCCGGCGGGTGAGTGGGGTGCGATCCCGCAAAAGAAGCAAGCAACCCTTCTTGGTCGAATTAGGAGCGGGCCCGAATTTTTTTGGAGTCGTAGATATGCCTGAGAACACTGATCACGATTGGATCTTGCCGGCGTCTATTCCTTTCGCGGAACTGAAGGGCAAGGACCTGGAAGAGTGCGTTTATTGGCTTCTGGACGCGATGGGCGCTAAGGATCTGGAGTGGCGAATCGGAGGCGGCGGCGGAGGCGCGGCCGACGGCGGACGCGATCTCGAGGCTCACTTCTTCGAGGGGGATGGCGAGGGCGAACTCAGGCAGCAGCGCTGGTGGATCGAGTGCAAGGGTCGGACAGGCACTGTTGAGTCACACGAGGTGAAGGCAGCCGTCAACAACGCGCTGGCTTATGACGGGGTCGATCGCCTGATAGTCGCCACGAACACGCAGTACTCGAACCCGACTCGGGATTGGGTGAAAGAGTGGCAAAAGAAGCATCCGAGCCCGAAAATTCAACTTTGGGACCAGGCGCACCTGGAGCGGTATCTTTCGCGTCATCCGGACGTTGTACTGCGGCTCTTCTCAGATGCCCTCAGCATGCGTGGCCGCGCTCAGGCGATGGAGAGCCGCTTCTGGAACAAGCTCGAATTTGTGCCACGTCAGACTCTCGCCGACCTGTGGAAAGCGCGCGATGCAGTCGAATTCACTGGGATGGGATTGTTTGCATCAATCGCCAATGAGTTCGCAAGCGGTGATATTACACACAGGCCATGGGGAGCTGTGCTCCATCCGGAAGCGGCAGTCGAAGTGCTGGGCATTGCACTAGCCAACGTCGGCTATCTTTTCCTCCGGTCGTCGCGAGCGGGCATCGACCAGCGAATTCTGATTCGCACGTTCGCATATCTGATCCTGGTTGTTCTGGAACTGTTGCCTGCCGATGCTACCACCCGTCTCTTGATCCATTGCCTAAACCGTGGCGAATCCGATCACATCCCGGAACACGTGCAGGGACTACTGCTGCTGCCGATCATAAACCAGATTCTCTCGGAAATGCAGGATCTATGCAGCGATGACTGCAAACGGATAATGGCTTCTGACCGACGAACGCTCACCGATGACAAGGATGAGGTTGAGACATATTGGCTTAGGTTTGAGCCCGATGGGATGGACCAGGAGAAGGAGCGTAGATTTTTTAGACTCGAAAAAGTGGATGAGCCCTGCGCCGTTGGCTTTCCAGTCGACAAAGATAATGGCTGCCCTCTATTCGCATTCGAGCCAACGATAAAGAACTTAAGCGATCTCATGGAAATTGTTAAGCGCGTCGCTGCGTTCAGAAAGGCGCAGGCCGCAGTCAAGCGATCAGAATACGCGCGGCGAATGGGCACCCACCGAACGAAGACGTAAGCGAACACCGTTTCTAGACGATGCGTCGTCGTGCTAGATCGTGGGTGGCATTGCACTTGTGTTCGAGAATCACGCGAACGCCCAAGGTGATACAGCAATTATTGATGCTACTAAGGCCAATAGACAGCGTCGCACTCGGAGTCGATGCGGGAGCATGGCCTTGCATCAACGAGCGTGTTGATCCAGCCCGTTCATAACGCATTGTGCAAGGTTAAAGAGAATAATGTGCCTGAGGGCTTCGAGGGAGCGCGGTGAGCGCGAGCCCCCGCCTACATTGGCCGATAAAGTCTCTCCCAAAGGCGACCGGCTTTTGGGAACAGGCATGTGTCTTCCTGTCGTCGCGGCAGTATCCAATGGTGCCGCAAGCCAGCGAAGCTGTGCGGGTGCTATTGTCCGATGGTGCGCAATTGCGCGCCGTGGCCTGTTAAGGTTGGTCCGAGAACGAGACATCCTCGTTTGGCCGATTAACCTCACTTTTCGAGATTTCGATTCGCTTCAACTCAAGGCTGCGCAGAGCATCGTCATAGTCGGCCCGGGAGCGCAACGGGGTAGCTCCACGCTTGTTGATGAGAATCATTGGCCCTTTTGACACGAGGCCCAGGGACTCTGCTTTTTCGGGCAATACGGCAAATAGATGTCGGCCGCTGCGCAAGCAGAACTCCGCCTGTGTCATTGTGCCGCTTCGCTCCTCGCCTTCTACGATGATTGATCCTGCGGAAAGTCCAATTTGAATCCTATTTCGTAGGACAAATTGTTCGGGCCTCGCAGCGACGTCGATTGGATACTCTGATACCCAGGCTCCTGCTGCCTCCAGGATCTCCGCACCAAGCCCGGCGTTGGACTTTGGGCTTGCCGACTTTAGCCCGTGAGCGAGCACCGCAATTGTCGGGCCATTGCCAAGCAGCGCGCCGCGATGCGCCGCAGCGTCGATGCCTAGAGCAAGTCCGCTGACGATAGTCCATTTCCGCGTTGAGAAGTAGGTCGCAATTCTCTCGGCGATTATCGCCCCAGCATTCGACGCCTTCCGAGTGCCAACCACCGAGACGCCTGGGGCGGTACGGAGGAGACTCTTGTTTCCCTTGATATAGAGAACCGGCGGCGGATCTTCGATGACTTTTAGGTATGAGGGGTATTCGTCAGAACCGATGAAAATCGCGCTGATGTCCTTGAGCTGAGTCTCGGAAATGATTGCCCAAGCAGTCCTGAATTCGTCGAGGGAGACCGAAGGCAGGCTTGGCCAGCGTTCCTTGTACCAGTCGAGAATCTCGCTCGGCGAGTCCAGTTTTTCATAGGGCAGGGTCAGAGCAACACGCGACGTCGCAGCGGCAGAAAGCCGCGCAGCCCGTAAGAGGCTGAGGGAAAAGGCGCATGCGAGAGCGTGATTTACTGTCATACCGTCCGCCCCATCGCTAGAGGCATGATTCTGGCAGCTCCACTCTGGTCGAGAAGCATGCTGCAGGCGTGTAGGGAGTTCCCTGTGGTCGTAACGTCGTCCAAGAGAAGAATCGTTTTCTGCGCGAGCCTTCTCAGAGGATTGTGGACTGTGATTGATCTAAGGTGTACGTCAACGCTGCGGTCGCCGCCCCGAGCAAGTTTCTGGATTGGAGTCGTTCGCTCCAGCACCTTCATCGAGTCAACGAAGTTCCTGTTGCGGCGGCATAGGTATTCCCCAATCCTGAGCAGCCCAGGGCACCACGACCCCCTTGTTGAGGATGGTACCAAAACGACGTGAACCTGTAGATCCTGCGGCGGTACAGAATGAGCAGTAAGCATCGCTTCCGCACGCTGCGCAAACAGCGCGACCGCACGAGTGTGTCCCTGAGCCGTTGCATTCTTCAAGTCGAGAATTTGTCCGCACTCCCTCGTGAATTTCGGGTTGACGACCCTGTCTCCGTCGTCATCTTGGATCCAATACGAGTGGTAGTCGATCAGATGGGCTATCGATTGGATCTGACCCATAGGCTACGTGCCTCCTCCGCTGCTTCGGGGGGTGTCTGGTTGAAAGTTCGAGAGTTTGAGGAAAGCTTCGCATCCGCCTCCGACGAGGCTTTGTAACATTGTGAAACAAATGCGTAACTTTTGACACTCTTCCAACCGGGGGTAGATCGAGCAATAGGGGTATGTAGGGGTGTCTTCTCATTTCGCGCTCCGTGATCAGCGAACTCATTCCCCGATCCCACTTACAGCTGGCCAGTTCAACGTTAAGTGAACAAAGTTCAAGGTTCAGTGAACCTCGACAGCCAGGCCCTATAACGATTTTCACGACTCCAGGGTAAACACGTATCAAGTCGTTGACTTGAAAACGCTACCCCCCGTCCCTATAATTAGCACTCGTTGGGCATGAGTGCTAACAGACCTCTCCCAGCGTACTAATTCTGCTGGCCGTCAGTGCTGGCGGTCATTTTTGTGAACCTGAAATCACTTTTTGTACCAAGGAGTCCGTATGAATCTGCGTCCTTTGCACGACCGCGTGATCGTGAAGCGTCTGGACAATGAAACCAAGACCGCTTCCGGCATCGTGATTCCCGACAACGCTGCCGAAAAGCCTGATCAAGGTGAAGTGCTCGCCGTGGGCCCCGGCAAGAAGGACGACAAGGGCGCTTCGATCGTCCTCGACGTCAAGGTGGGTGACCGCGTGCTGTTCGGCAAGTATGCCGGCCAGGCCGTGAAGGTGGATGGCCAGGAACTGCTGGTCATGCGCGAAGAAGACATCATGGCTGTGGTGAACAAGTAATCCACGCACCCCATTCGTACAGATTTAGGAGATTCAGAACATGGCAGCTAAAGACGTAGTATTCGGCGACGCCGCCCGTGCCAAGATGGTCGAAGGCGTGAACATCCTCGCCAACGCAGTCAAGGTTACCCTGGGCCCGAAGGGTCGTAACGTGGTGCTGGAGCGCAGCTTCGGCGGCCCGACCGTGACCAAGGACGGCGTGTCCGTGGCCAAGGAAATCGAGCTGAAGGACAAGCTGCAGAACATGGGCGCGCAAATGGTCAAGGAAGTGGCTTCCAAGACCAGCGACAACGCCGGTGACGGTACCACCACCGCAACCGTGCTGGCCCAGTCGATCGTGCGCGAAGGCATGAAGTACGTTGCCGCCGGCATGAACCCGATGGACCTGAAGCGCGGCATCGACAAGGCTGTGGTGAACGCGGTTGAAGAGCTGAAGAAGCTGACCAAGACCACCACCACCAGCAAGGAAATCGCGCAAGTTGGCTCGATCTCGGCCAACAGCGACGAAGTGATCGGCAAGCTGATCGCTGAAGCGATGGACAAGGTTGGCAAGGAAGGCGTGATCACCGTGGAAGACGGCAAGTCGCTGGCCGACGAACTGGAAGTCGTGGAAGGCATGCAGTTCGACCGCGGCTACCTGTCGCCGTACTTCATCAACAACCCGGAAAAGCAAGTTGTCGCCCTGGACAACCCGTTCGTCCTGCTGTTCGACAAGAAGATCTCGAACATCCGTGACCTGCTGCCGGTGCTGGAACAAGTGGCAAAGTCGGGCCGCCCGCTGCTGATCATCGCTGAAGACGTCGAAGGCGAAGCCCTGGCGACCCTGGTGGTGAACAACATCCGTGGCATCCTGAAGACCGCTGCTGTCAAGGCTCCGGGCTTCGGCGACCGCCGCAAGGCCATGCTGGAAGACATCGCCATCCTGACCGGCGGTGCAGTGATCGCTGAAGAAATCGGCCTGACGCTGGAAAAGGCAACCCTGCAAGAACTGGGTCAAGCCAAGCGCATCGAAATCGGCAAGGAAAACACCATCATCATCGACGGCCACGGCGACGCAGCCTCGATCGAAGCACGCGTGAAGCAAATCCGTGCCCAGATCGAAGAAGCGACCTCGGA
Organism: Cupriavidus sp. GW822-FHT03E04; assembly: GCF_058801495.1. Taxonomy (NCBI): domain Bacteria; kingdom Pseudomonadati; phylum Pseudomonadota; class Betaproteobacteria; order Burkholderiales; family Burkholderiaceae; genus Cupriavidus; species Cupriavidus sp. GW822-FHT03E04. The sequence continues at coordinate 33,339 of NZ_JBXANI010000037.1, read as the reverse complement.
CTACGACCGTGAAAAGCTGCAAGAACGCGTGGCCAAGCTGGCTGGCGGCGTTGCAGTGATCAAGGTTGGTGCAGCCACCGAAGTCGAAATGAAGGAAAAGAAGGCACGTGTGGAAGATGCACTGCACGCAACCCGTGCAGCCGTGGAAGAAGGCATTGTCCCCGGCGGCGGTGTGGCCCTGCTGCGCGCTCGCGCTGCCATCGCTAACCTGACCGGCGACAACGCTGACCAGAACGCTGGCATCAAGATCGTGCTGCGCGCCATGGAAGAGCCGCTGCGCCAGATCGTGCTGAACGCTGGCGAAGAAGCTTCGGTCGTCGTGGCCAAGGTTATCGCAGGCAACGGCAACTACGGCTACAACGCCGCCACCGGCGAGTACGGTGACCTGGTGGAAATGGGCGTGCTGGACCCGACCAAGGTGACCCGCACCGCGCTGCAGAACGCTGCTTCGGTCGCATCGCTGATGCTGACCACCGACTGCGCTGTTGCCGAACTGCCGAAGGATGACTCGGCTCCGGCAATGCCGGGCGGCATGGGCGGCATGGGCGGCATGGACGGCATGATGTAAATCTGCCGGCCTGCCAAACGGCAGCCTGCTGTACCCGCATCACCCGTAGTAGCAAAAACCCCCGCTGGCGCGAGCCGGCGGGGGTTTTTGTTTATGGGGCGACAGCACCGGCCGAAGGGGCGCCGTCGCGGGAAAGGCTTACAGCTCCACCGTGTAGCACCAGTCGAAGGCCGGGTTCTCCAGTTCGCCGGTCTTGCGGCGGATATAGCCGCGCGGGTTGCACACCACGCGCGCATCTTCCAGGCGGTAATCGAAGCCGGTATGCGTATGGCCGTGCACCCACAGGTCGGCCTGCGCGACCAGATCCGGCCTGCGCGAGATAAAGCCGGCGGAGACCAGATCGTGGGAGAAGCGCGGGTCGAGGCTGCCGAGATCCGGCGCATGGTGGGTCACCACCACCGTCTTGCCGGCAAAGGGCGTGGCGAGCTGCGCCGCCAGCCAGGCGCTGGCCGCTTCGTGCCGCGCCAGCGCGTCGGCCGTGGTGAAGCGGCGCCGCTGGCCCTCGCCATCCGCCACCTCGATCAGGCGGTGGTCGACCATCACGCCGGCGCAGGCCAGCATCGACTCCTCGCGCCGGTTGGCGCCAAACAGCGCGTAATCGGTCCACCAGGTGGTGCCGATCACGCGCACCGGCTCGCCTGCCAGGTTGTCGAAACAAGCCACCGCGTCATTGAGCACGCGCACATGCGGCGCCGCCCCGGCGGCCTCCGCCATCGCCGCGTCCACTTGCTCGAAGGCGCTCTCATAGTACTCGTGATTGCCCGGCACATAGACCACCGGCCCCGAAAAGGTGCGCGCGGCCCAGTCGACGCCGGCACGGCCATTGGCGATATCGCCGGCCAGCACCACCAGGTCGGCGGGGCAGTCGGGTATCGCCGCCGGTATGTCGTGTTCGAGGTGCAGATCGCTGAGGATGCGGATCTTCATGGGGTCTCCATGCGAAATGCCGACGCGCCGACGGCAAGGGGCCTGCCTGTATTCTTCATGCGAGCGAAGACCTGGTCAAGCGTCATGGGCGCGTCGCGCCGTTCACCTCCCGCCGGCGGGCATACTGGCTATTAGTGCCACCAGCAAAAATGCCCGGACAAAGTCCGGGCAAGACTGGCTCCCTGGCATTGCACCGGGAGACAATCGAGGGAGCGACGTCCAGTCAGGCGAGGCTAGCTAACTTACTGGCCGGACATGGTCGGCAGCAAGACCCGATAAATCTGGATGAATGCGGGTCCAAGCAACACCAGCAGCAGTGTCGGGAAGATCATGAAGATCAAGGGGAACAGTAGTTTCAGCGCAATCTTCGCGGCCTGTTCCTCAGCACGCATGCGGCGCTTGGTTCGCAGCATGTCGGACAGCACCCGCAGCGACTCCCCCAGGCTCGTGCCGAAGCGATCGGCCTGGTTCAGCATGGATGCGAATTTGTCCACGTCATCCACACCGGTGCGCAGCGCCAGGTTGGTCAGCGCCTTGTCCTTGGCGAAGCCAGAGCGCAGTTCCAGCAGCATCAATTGCAGCTCGTCGGCCAGCACCGGGCAGCGCAGCGCAAGTTCATCCGCCACGCGCATCAGCGCCGCGTCGAGCCCGAGCCCGGCCTCCACGCAAACCGTGAGCAGATCAATCACGTCCGGAAACTCCTCGAACACCGCGCGCTTGCGGTTATCCACCTTGCGCGATAGCACGGCATTGGGCAGGTAGTAGCCAATCGCACCTAGTACTGCCAGGAGCGCTACGGTCTTGTACTGCCCCTGGAACGCCGGCATGCCGCTCACCGCTACCAACGCCAGCATGGGAAGCCCGATGGCCAGTACCGTCTTGGCGGCGAAGTAGAGATGCGGCGCAGCGCTGCTGCGCCAGCCGGCGTTCATGAAGCGCACGCGCATCTGCGAGCCTTCCCAACCCTCCTTGGGCAACGACAGGCGGGACACGGGCCTGGCCCACCGCACCAGGTTGTCGAGCCAGGCATTGTCCTGCCCCGTGCCGGCTCCCGTGGCCGTACCGACTATCTGCCCCAGCCTCTCGCGTGCCCGGCTTGGCGTGAATGTCAGCAGCAGACCGAACACCGCGCCGAACGCCGCCACGAAAATGAGAACCAGCATCAGGACCTGCTCTGTATGGACACCTTGCATGATCGCCTCCGGAATCGAGAATTCTGCCTGCTTCTGGGTCGCGTACATTCAGACCCGGATACGGATGATCCGGCGCATCCAGACGACGCCGAGCGTCATTCCTCCCAGCGCCATCCCGACCATCTTGAGGCCTATCGGGTCTTGCCATAGCACTGTCATGAAATCCGGATTCACCACGAGAATCAGTCCCGCGGTGGCGAACGGGAGCAGGCCCAGTATCCAGGCCGATAGGCGCCCCTCTGCCGAGAGCACCTTGATCTTGTCGAACAGCTTCAGGCGTTCACGCACCAGGTTGCCGATCGTGTCGAGAATTTCGGCAAGGTTGCCGCCGCTCTCGCGCTGTATCAGTACCGCGATCACGAAGTAGCGCAAGTCGTTGATCGGCACTCGCATTGCCATGTTTGTCATTGCCTCGTCGAGAGCGACTCCGTAATTGATCTCCTCAAAGGTAGTCCGGAATTCGCGGCCCATCGGGTCTTTTACCTCCTGCCCCACCATCCCCAGCGCACCCGAGAAGGAGTGCCCCGCACGTAGCGCGCGGCTGATCATGTCGACAGCATCGGGCAATTGCGTCTCCAGTTGCTTGAGGCGTTTATGCCGAAGTGCGATGACATGCCAGACAGGCAATGAGCCAACCAGTAACGCGCCCAGTACCACCAGTCCTGGTGGCACGGGCAGCAGCGGCACGAGCGCCAGCGTGCACAGCGCGACCAGCCCGCAATATCCGAGTAGCTGCGCAACCGACCACGTGCTCCCGGATTGCTCGAGCCATCGGTCGAGCCCGCCGACGCGAGGCAGCATCAGCAGCCAGCGCTGCAGCAACGGCGTGTTGCTCAGCATGCGCCCCTTCAGGATCGACAGGGTCTCCGCGCTCACCTGCCCGCCGGCCGACAGCGACCGCAGCCTGGCCTCGATCCGCTTCGCCGCCGGGCCGTGGTAATTGTTCCACCAAAGGTAGGCGCCTTCGATGCAAAGCACCACCGCAGCGAACAACAAGATGATGAAGGCATAAAATATGAAGCTCATTTTCTTCTCCCCGCATTCTCTGTGCCGCTGGCCGGTTCAGACGTCGAAGCGCTTTGCCGGGTCATAGGTTTCGTCGGGCAAGCCCACGCCGAACACGCGCAGGCGTTCGGCAAACTTCGGGTACACGCCTGTGGCGCGGAAGTGCCCGTTGACCGTGCCATCCTGGGCTACACCGGTACGCTGGAAGGTAAAGATCTCCTGCATGTTGATGATCTCGCCCTCCATGCCGGTGATCTCCTGGATGCTGACTATCTTCCTGCGCCCGTCAGTCAGCCGTGACGCCTGCACAATGACGGTGATTGCCGAGGATATCTGTTGCCGGATTGCCTTCGGTGGAAGATTGAGGCCGGCCATGCTGACCATGTTCTCCAGACGCGTAAGCGCATCGCGCGGTGTATTGGCGTGGATGGTGGTCAGCGAACCCTCATGGCCGGTATTCATTGCATTGAGCATGTCCAGCGCCTCACCACCTCGCACCTCGCCCAGGATGATGCGGTCGGGACGCATGCGCAGCGCGTTGCGTACCAGGGCGCGCTGCGTGATCTCACCCTTGCCTTCGATATTCGGTGGCCGCGTTTCCAGTCGCAGCACGTGCGGCTGGCGCAACTGGAGTTCTGCGGCATCCTCGATGGTGACGACGCGCTCGCTCTCGGGAATGAAGCCCGACAGGATGTTCAGCAGCGTGGTCTTGCCGCTGCCGGTTCCGCCTGACACCAGCACGTTCACCTTGGCGTGCGCTAGCGCTTGCAGGAGTTGCGCCATCGGCGGCGTGAGGCTCTTGAGTTCGACCAGGTTGGCTACCTGCAGGGGATTGACGGCGAACCGCCGGATCGATAGCAAGGGACCATCGATGGCAGAGGGGGGAATGATCGCATTGACGCGCGAGCCGTCCGGCAGCCGCGCGTCCACCATCGGACTGGTTTCGTCAATGCGCCTGCCGACCCGCGAAACGATCTTCTCGATGACTTTCATCAGGTGTGCATCGTCGTAGAACGTGACATCGGTGAGTTCCAGCTTGCCGCGCCGCTCCACGAAGGTCTGTTTCGCCGTGTTGACCAGGATGTCGGAAACCGTAGGGTCTTGCAGCAGTGGCTCAAGCGGCCCGAAGCCGAACATCTCGTCGTAGACCTCCGAAGTGAGCAGCCTGCGCTCGGCGTCATTGAGCAGGATCTTCTCTTCCTCGATGATGCTGCTCACCAGCATGTTGATTTCCTGCCGGACCTGCTCCTGGGGGAAGCGTGCCAGCCGTTCCAGCTCCACACGGTCCAGCACCGTCTCATGGATGGCCCGCTTGAACGAGCGGTAGTTCGCCGGAGTCGGCGGGAACTGGATTGCCCCATGGCCATTGGCGATGAAGGCAGGCTGGCTGGGGCTCGACAGTTGATCGCGGATTGACATGATGATCTCCGGTAAGGGAATCAGGAACTCGGTGGCTCAGGTTGCGCGCGTGCGCAGCATCAGCTTGCGCAACGGCGACACGCTGTCTTGTTGCGCACGGCGCTCGGCTCCGGTTGCGGCAACGAACTGCGTACCCAGTGCCAGGATCGCCTTGGCGATGGCGCTGCGTTTGTGGGATTTTGCGACCGGCTCTCCGTGGCTGATTGCCTCGTCGACAGCCGAGGAATCGTCGGGCAGCGCGTGGAAGATCTTCATGCCAAACACATCGCCCAGGGCCGAGCGGGCCAGCGCATTGCGGCGGCCCTCGCGATTGAGCAAGATGTGGACCTTGTCGGCCGAGTAGTGCAGGGCGCGCAGGATATCAAGCAGGCGGCGTCCCGGGCGGGCAAAGGCAATGGTCGGTTCGACGACGACGCAGATGCGATCGCTGCGATCCAGCAGGCCGATGGACAGAGGGTCGAGCGCCTGTCCGATGTCCACGATCACAAAGTCGTAGACCGGCTGGACCACTGAGAGTATCCACTCGAGTTTCTCTTTCTGAATCTGGCTTGCCTTGATCGGGTCGGTGGCGCCGGCCAGGATGTCGAAATTGCTCTCGACATGCGTCAGGCAGGCATCCAGGAACGCCGCATCCATCCGCTCGATCTGACTGCAGATTTCCGGGAGGGTGGAGGGCGGTGGCTTGTCGCTGACAAGGTAGGTCAGGTCTCCGAACTGCCGGTTCAGGTCGATTACCAGGACGCGCTTTCCCAACTGGGCGCCAAGCGCATACCCGAGATTGCTGGCGAGGAAGCTGGTGCCCGCGCCGCCCTTGCATGAAATGAACGAGATCACTTGCGCCAACTCGCGATTCCTGGGCACATGGCTGGCCTCCACCCGCCGCAACGCTTCCGCCAGTTGCGTCCTGTCCAGCGGCCACGCGAGGACGTCGCGCACACCCGCGCGCAGGGCTTTGATCAGGCAGTCGGAGCTCGGGTTGGGCGTGACAAGAATGCAAGGCAGTTCGGGGTGCTGCTCGCGCAAGGCTTCGATGCTATGCATCTGCGATGCCCCGACGACGGTTTGCTCGATGATGAGGAGATCGGCCAGCTGCATCTGGCTGCCATGGAACGGAAAGCGGGCCGGTCCTTCCAGGAGCGACATGGTCTGGAAGTTCCCGATCCCTGCGCTCAGGCGGGAAATCTCGTCAAGTTTTTGGGCATCTTCCGATGCGATCAGGATCTTCAACATGGTGCGTTCTCCAATCTCGGGCAATCTAGCTGCAAACCGATCCACCGCTTGACGAGTTCATGCTCTCTCGGGACAGCGTGGATGTGAAGGGTGGCATGGTCAGCGTGATCGGAAGCAAGGGGATGAACGTGCGTACCGAGACGTTGGATATGCTGACGGTTGCGCTCTGGCAGGTGCCCCGCGCGGTGACCGCATCGGAGTCGCATCCCGTTGGCAGATAGTTGAGCTGGATGTTGGAGGCGCTGAGCAGTGGCAACAGTGAGCGCATCTTGGTCTTGATGATCGCGTCGTCGGCGTCGCAGACGATGGCCATGCGCGCGCCAAGCCGTGTGGCCTCGGCTGCGGTGTTCCAGTAGAACAGCACGCGGGAGAACTCCACGATGCCAATCAGCAGGGGGAAGAAGATGCCGGCTATCAAGGCGAACTCGACAGCAGTCGCGCCGCGCTGCCGCGTAGGCCGGAAGAGGGTTCGCGTTTTCATAGCACCTGCCTCATGACGGTAGCGATGTCGGTAAAGGTCAATCCGCTTGCATTGATGAAGGTCTGGATGGGCGAGTACGTATATCCGGTGATCTTTACCGTGACGAGGTTGATCGTGCCGGCCGGCGTGCCAGTGCCCGTACTGTTGTCGTAGGTGCTCACGTTGGCGAATGACATGCCGGGGCAGCCTGATGCGTCGACCCTATCGCAGATCACTACCATCGATGTAGTAAGGCCGGTCGCGAGCGCTGAGCCCGAGCAGCTCGTATTGCCGTAGACGGCCAGGCATTTCGCCGACCCCGTTGGATAGCTGATATCCAGCGGAGAGAACTGCGACAGGTAGCGGGCCGCGGAGCGCGTGCCTTTGGTCAGGGTGTCGAACTGGTAGATGGCGCGCCCGAATTCCGCCACGCCACAGACCATCAGCAGCATGGGGACCAGGAGAATGCCGAACTCGACGGCCGCCACGCCGCGATGGTGCGCCAGGAGCATTTTTCTTGTCTTCATGATCTCCTCCTATTGCACGAGAACCGGCACCAGCGGCCCTACGCCAGTACCTGCGCCAGGGATGCCTTGCGTCGCGCAGGGGCTGCCTGGCGCGCTTGAGTCGCCCCGGTACTCGAGCCGCACGGAATCGATGTTTCCGCCGGTTTGCATGGGCTCGATCATCAGCAGGCAGGCCCAGCTTATTACCGGTGCGCTATGGTTGCCGGGGTTGGCGAAACCGGAGCAGTCCACAATCGGTGCGAGCACGAGGCGACGATCCGCGCCGCTCTGGTACGAAGCTGCGGGGGCGGCATTGCCCTGTGTGCTCAGCCCGGTAACGGAGTCGCCCTGATAGGCACGATAGGCCTTGCGCGCGGCAAGGAAGTTCGGCTGGGTCTTGCCCGATGTATCCACGGAGCTGCCGTCGTAAGCGCTGCTCTTTGCCGTCCAGGTGGTGTCGTTGTATGTGAATCCCGTAAAGTCGGTCACGCCTAGCACTTTCGAGCCTTTGACGATGCCGAAGCGGCTGTTCCAGTCATCCGCCAGTGATGCCTTGTTGCCGGCAGATCCAATCAATGTCCCTTGGGCAGGCAGGTTGCACTGTCCCGCGCCGTCAAGTTGCTTCGCAATCTGGCTGGCACTGTTGCCTCCGCCCAGGTCCGCCCAGCCAAAGTTGCCACCTCCGTAGGTGCCCTTGTTGCTGGAGTCGAGCTTGGTCACCAGCCACTGCCCGGTGGTGTAGGGGGACTGTGGCGGGCTGATGGTGCTGGGTTTGCAGACAAAGACGGGGATGGCGCAGGTCGTCTGAGCAGAGCCGGTGGTTGCCACCGCGAACGAGGCGACGGTTGTGGGCCCGATACTCACGCCCGGCAGGAAGTTGAGCACCTGGGCGAACCAATTGGCAATGCCGGCGCGGCTGACAGAGCATTTGACGTACTTGATGCTGGCGAGCGGGTAGCTGACGCTGTTCTTGTCCAGGAAGGGGTCGGCCAATGCGTCGCTGTATGTCACGCTTTGGTTAGCGACAAGCTGTACCGACTCGCTCTGGAACAATGCCATGTTACGAAGGCCGGCGGTAATTCCCGCCGCTTCCGAGACGGTGAGCGGTGTCGCTCCCGTCAGGTCGCGCGCTGCAGCCAGCGCACAGGCATCCGCGCCGTTCTGCAGTTCGCTCTTGGCGACGTAGAGTTTGCCCAGGTCGAGCGCCAGGCCGAGGAAGCCTACCAGCATGACCAGCGCGATCGCAACGATGATCGCTACCGCCCCGCGCTGCCGGGCGCGATGGCTCGACAGCGCGGTCCTGCGAAGCGTTGATTTGGACATGATGAGTCTCCCCGAGCAAACCGATTTCAGCGCGTTCCCGCACCGCCCGCCATGCCGATGCCGCCGAAGCCCCCCGCACCGAAATCCATGCCACCTGCAGCGCCGGTGCCGGCGGGGCGCAGGCGTATCAGCGACCGCTCGTAGTTGGTCATTGCGGCCACGGCGGTCTTGCCATCGGTGCCCGTCAGCGACGGCAGTCCAGCGGGCGCGTCGGGATTGATGATCTGGGAGCGCGTCACGGTGGTAACGGCCTCGCCAAAATGCTTGTCCCAGTTTGGCGTCGAAGTCATGCAGGCGGACAGGGTCAGATTGCCAAGCACTGCCAGCGTGACGGCGGCGCGGCGCGCGTACTTCAGGTTCTCTTTCATGGTGGTTCTCCTCGTGGACGGACGCTTCGGCAGCTCAGTTGGCGCTCGGTGTTTCGGCCGGGCGGGCTCTGTCCGGCGCCAGGCCGCTGGGGCTGGCAGTGGTAGCGGCGCGCGCCTGCGCCAGCCGTGCCGCGGTGGCTTCGATGCGCGCGATGCGCGCCGCGGCAGCGTCCGCCGGCGGAACGCCCGCAGCGCTCGCCCGGGGCGCGGGCGGGGAGATGACGGGCACGTCATCCAGCGGCTTGGCTGCCGGAACCATGCTCAGCGGAGCCTTTGGTGCCTGCGGAGCGGGCGCTGCCGGGACCGCTGCCGGCGCGGGAGCTGCCGGGGCAGGCAGCGAGGGCGTCGGGCTCGGTGCATCAGTCTTCTTGCCGGAGCCTTCCATATTGCCCATCAGGTAGAGCGCGAGCGGGTTCGGTGTCGAGAAGCTGTCGGTTGGCAGCGGATAAGATGCGCTTTGCATGGGTTGGACCAGGTGCGGGGTGATGATGAACACCAGTTCGGTCAGGTCCTGCTGGAAAGACGTGCTGCGAAACAGCGTGCCCAGCACGGGAACTTCGCCGGCGCCCGGCAATGCCTTTAGCGAGCCGCGTGCGCTGTTTTGCAGCAGGCCGCCAATGGCAAAGCTCTCTCCGTCCCGCATCTGCACGGTGGTGGAAGCGCGGCGGGTGGTGATCAAAGGCAGGATGGTCTGTCCCGTCAGGCTGCTGCCGCTGACCGTGGCGCCGGTGGGCGAGAGCTCGGAGACCTCGGGCGCCACCCTGAGATTGATGTGCCCATTTGCCAGTACGGTCGGCGTGAACTTCAGGCCAACGCCAAACTCCTCCTGTTGCAGGGTGATGGTGGATGCACCACCGAGGGCATTGCTTTGCGCCACCGGGATATAGATCTTGCCGCCAGCGAGGAAGCTTGCTTCCTGGCCGCTGATGGTGACCAGGTTCGGCTCGGCCAGGATCTTCACCAGACTGTCATTCTTCTGCGCATCGACGGCCACGTTGAAGGGCCGGTTGTTCGCCTTGTTGGCGAAGATGGCCCCGGACGCGCCGCTCAGCAGCGAGGTCACCAGGCCACCGCTCCAGGAGCCGAAGCCGCCCTGGAGGTTGACCGCCGAACCGAGTTGATTCAGCAACGTCTTCGACACTTCGGCCACCTTGACCTCGAGCATGACCTGCTGTGGCGTGTCAACAGACAGCATGTTGAGGACGCCGCCTTTCTTGTTGCCTTCGCCCTGCGCCGCCGCGGCGTACGCATAGGCGATCTCCATGGCCTGTTGCGCGGCCTGCGCGTTCGAAACGCTGCCTGAGAGCACCAGGTTGTCAGCGGCTGTCAGCACGCGGATCTGCGATTCGCCGGGCATCAGTTGCGCCAGCGAGGTCTGGAGGCCGCCGGCGTCTGCATTGACCACCACGTTGATGATGCTGCAGCCGCCACTGCGTCCTTGCACGATCATGTTCGTGGTGCCGACGCTGCGGCCAAGCACGTAAAGGGTTTGCGGCGACACCATGGTGGCCTGGACTACATTGGGGTTGCCGAGCGTGCGGTTGCGTACCGGCTCTGGCAGGGGGATCAGCGATGACTTGCCGACCGGCACGATGATATTGCTCTCGTTGCGGATCGCGCCGGTGCAGTTCGGCCCACGGCTGTCCGCGGGCACGGCGGCAGCCGGCGCGGGCGCCATGCTGATGGTCATCTGCACCGGGCCGCCGGCAGGCGCGCCCATGGCCGCCTTGGCAGGCGCCGCGGTGGTAGATTTGGCGATGGCGCCGGCTTCGAGCGCCACCTGGGCAGCTGCACCCAACGGTACGCACAAGATTGCACCCGCGACGCTCGCGAGCGCAATGGCTCGGGCACCACTCAGGACTTCCGTATTGACGTTGTTCATTTCGTGTCTCCCCCCGGAGAGGCTGTACATCGCGCCTAGAGTTGCCAAATAGAATCTGGCTGGGCGGCCGCCCTGGCCATCAGAAACATTCAACACTGCCCTGGATGCCGGCCAGCACACCGATGCAATGGCCTGGCCTGGCCGGTGTCGCTACGAGCGGGCGCGGTCTTGCCGGCGCGTGCGGCGCATTGACCGTGACCACCTTGACGGGCTGTTCCGTCGGCGGCGTGCCGAGCAATGTGATCTTGGTGGCGCCACCGGTGCTGACCGCGGCGACGTCGACCTGGTTGCGCAGGACGAGCGACAGGGTGCCCACACTGCGGGCGACGTCGAGCTTCTCTGCCTGCTCGGGCGTGACTTCGAGCGTGACGGCATTGACGACTTTCGGCTGGGTGTCGTCGCGGCTGACTTGCTGGGCTACCGCCAGCACCAGGATTTTTTCCAGCACGATCTTGGAGATGCTGCCATTGCCCGCGCCCTTGGCCTCGGTCTCGTTCGTGTTGACAATCACGTCGACGTGATTGCCTGGCAGGGCAAAGCCCGCCACCCCGACCACATCATTGACGCGTACGGTGATGGCGCGCCTGCCCTGGCCAATCACGGCAGAGAGTCCACCTTTGGTGCCCAGCGGAGCGAGCTTGGCGTCGAGAATCGGCTCTCCGCGTTGGACACTGGTACGAACCACGCGCCCCTCGAGGGATTTGAGGTCCTCAAACGCGCCAGGCGGCACGCTTCCAGCTGGCCAGCTCACCAGGCTAAGTTGCGCATTGGTGAGCGGTTGTCCGAGATTCAGGTCGCCGGTTGCCACTACGACCTGTTTGAGAGAGCTGGAAGATTGTTGCACCAGCCATCGCGAGGCGGAGACGACCGCCGCGACCCCCGCGACCAGGGCGATGAACAGCATCAGAATTGCTCGAGCGTTTTTCATGATGACTCCCCTTACCGTTGTTCGTTAGACAGCATGCCTGCACTCAACTGGCGGCCTGAGGCGCGGCCTGCCATGCGATCCCCATGCCGCAGGGACGCGTGGATTCGGGTACTGCCTGCGCACCGAAATAGCACTTCCAGGCGCCGCGCAGCGCGTCCTGCGTCACCTGCGGCGGACCGCGGTGGTAGAGCACGCTGGACGCCACCAGCACAAGCAGGTCACGTGGAATGCAGGCCAGGAGCGGTGTCCTGCTGGGGAAGTGCAGTCCCTCCAACAGGAAGTCGAATGCCGCTTCGGTACTTTCCAGTCCGACGTCGCTGGTGGCGCGCAGGTACACCTCGCGGTAGTCATCGCTCGACAAGGGGCCGATGAAGAGCTTGCTGCCGAGCCGCCGCAGGAATGCCTCGTCGCCCAGCTGCTGGGGATCCAGGTTCGTCGAGAACACCGGCCACACATCGAACGGCACCGTGAATCGCACGCCGGTCTGCAGCGAGAACATGTCGACGCCGCGGTCCAGGGGCACAATCCAGCGGTTGAGCAACTCGCTCACGCCTACCAGTTGGCGCCCAAGGTCATCGACGATGTAGATGCCATTGTTGGCTTTCATATGCGGTGGCGCCTGGTAGAAGCCCGACATGGCGTCGTAGCGCAGGTCCAGCATGGACAGCGTCAACTCGCCCCCCGACAATACGGCGGGGCGGTGGCAGATGGTCCAGCGGCGATCGGTCGAGCGCTGCTGCAGCGCTGCGTCGGCGGTATCGAAAGGGACATGCACGAGCGGGTCAAAGACCTGGATGATCTCGCCGGCGACGGTAATCGCGTGCGGTACCGGCACGGCACCTGGCAGGAGCTTGCCAAGGCGCTGTGCCAGGTAAGTCTTGCCGCTGCCGGCGGGGCCATACAGCATCAGCGCCCGGCCGGTATTGACTGCCATGCCCACCTCGTCGAGCAGGTGAGAAGGGATGACCAGGTCGCCGAAGGCCGCAGTCATATCGTCCCTGGATACCGATGCCTGGCGCACGGAGTGACGCTGGACGGCAGCGAGATACGCGTCGAGGGTGACCGGCGCTGCGCCGACATAGCTGCTGCGCGCAACCAGTTCGGCGGCCCTGGCATACCCCGCATCGGTCAGGCGGAAGCGTACGTCAAGGTCGCTTGTGCCGCGGCGCGCCACCTCTAGCATGCGCTCTTGCACCGCGATGCTGGCGATCTCGTGGGTCACCATGGCGGGCAACTTGAGGGTGTCGGCCAACTGGGCGAGCATGGCGCTGCGATGCAGGTAGGCCGCCTTCATCAATAGTCCCACCAGCAGTGTGACGTCGATGCCGGTGTCGGCGACCGTCCTCGGCGCGGGATGCCACGGATGCATCTGTTCGCGCCTGGCATCGTCCGGGCTATCGGCTTCGATGCCTGGCGTGGGTGCCCGCTGCGCAGTTCCCGATGTTTTGTGTTCGATCATTGCTCCCCCCGTCTATTGGCTGGTACGGCCTTACAAGTCCAATTTCAGTTTCTTGTTCAGGTGAGTCATGGCGAATGGCTGTCGTTACACGGAGGCGAACAGCACGCTGATCGTGCCCGCGGCAATGGCCACGCCGTAGGGCAGCGACCCGACCGACCATGACGATTCGTTGCTGGCACTGCTGTCCTGGGTGAGCGCAGGCCTGATCCGACCGAACGACGTCAGCATCAAGGCAAGGTTGTGGCGCAACTGACCAAGGCTGCCACGCCACAACGTCAGTGCCAGCGCCCACACCCCACCGGCCACGAAGGTAGCCAGCGCAATCTCGAACGCCATCGGCGCGCCCAGCCAGGCACCCACCGCGGCCATCAATTTGACATCGCCGGCTGCCATGCCGCGCAGAAGGTAGAGGGGCAGGAACAGGGCGAACCCGGTGAGCCAGCCACTTGCCCAGGTCAGAGCTCCGGCGCTCCAGCCGTGCATGATGATCTGTACAGGCAGCGCGAGCAGCCACGCCCCGAAGGTCAGCCAGTTGGGAATGCGACGTTGCTGGGCATCGATGGCTGCTGCGGTCAGGACCAGCACGATCACCAATGGACCGACGCATTGCGGTAAGGCGGACTGGGCTAGCATGATGTTCCCTCTACTTTTTTTTGTTCTGTCTGTGCCGGCCCGTTATTCGGACCTGGCATTCCTGCTCAAGCGGTGACTGCGGAAGCGATCTTCTGGTAAAGGTCAAACACGCTGGTGCCAACCGACGTGACCGAGAAGAGTATGGCGACGGCGATCAGGAGACCCAGCAACGCGTACTCGATGGAAGTCACCCCGGATTGATCACGATGTAGTTCCCTGAGCATTTGTCTTAGCTTTGGCATGGTGTCCGCCGTGTCGTCGTGGATCGTTGGATTGGGCAGGATGGCTCGTGTCGTGAAGCCCCCCTTTCCACCGTGTGCCATCGTGATTCCGCCTCGGCCAAGGCGGGGTGCGGACGGGCTGAAGAGCCCGTCCGCGTCGCTTTAGCCGTTAGCCGACGTGAGCGAAGTGCCAATCTTGTTGAAGGTGGTCGCGAGCTGCGTGCCGACGATCGTGACCGCACCAATGATCACGACGGCGATCAGTGCTGCGATCAGGCCGTACTCAATGGCGGTGACGCCATCTTCATCGTTGGCGAAGCGCTTGATGTTGTTGATCAGGGTATTCATGGCAATCTCCTTCGGTGTCGGGAAAAAACTTGATGCAATGAAAATCAACTACGGGCGAGGGTTGTTCGTTGCGGAGGGCCGCAGATTGCGAAGGCGTGGAACGGCCACTTACCACCCTTGTGTTCGCGACAAAGCCGAGAGATGGCGGCGCTATGCGTGGCGGCAATCCGGATCCCGTCCAGCATGCCCTTCACCAGCGCCTGCGAGGGTGGTCCTGGCAGGCGATTCGGTGTGCCGTCCCTCCAGATAGTCCTTGCGGCTTCCGGATGGACAGCGGGCACGGCGTGTTGGCGGTCAGCAGTCATGGCGTAAGTTCATTTAGCTGATTCGTTGTCGGGCTTCGGCGCCGTTGATGCGTGCCTCCGCTTCCTCGGCATCCAGCTGGAGCTGTCCTGGGGCCGTATGCCAGACCATAGGCAAAAGCTGGGCCACCCCACCGCGATTCGTTGAATTCAAAGGGTCTCCGGGAGGGCGGGCGCGCAGAGAGCGTGCCAGCCAGGGTCTGCGTCGGCATCGTCGTTGCTGCGTGGAAACGTGCGGCGCGGCGACCGACGCGTTACAGCGGCCTATGGATGAGCCGTGACCGATCCGCCTAGTCCTAAGTCGCTAGGAAGGAAGGATGACTTTCCGCAAATGGGCATTGCAAAGGGCGTGCACAGCCTCTGCACGCGGACGCGAGGCCCGGCAGATCCGCCGAATGGTTGAGGTGACGGCGGCGAGGCTGACGCCAAGTGGCATGTTTCCGGCGAGAAACGTCAAATGGCAGCCCGTCTTACGGAGATCTGGCACGTCCTCGGCGCCAGGCCTGGCTCTGGGAGCTATTCGCTTGCGATTCAAGGCTGAAACGTTGGGCCTTTATCGCCCTGGAAAGCCGTAAAACGCGGTGTTTTCCGGCAGGGGGCGCGCTTGTTTAATCTTGGGATTCAGACAAGACTAAAACCACGGCACCCGAAGAGAAACTGAGAGTGCGTGCCAGGAAGCAGCTAAAGATGCTCGGCAAATAGTGCGTCGAAAGCCAGAGGCAAACCGGCATCGCGCAGCGCCTTTTTCAACGCACGAGAAAGGCGCCATTGCGAGGACATGAACAGGAGCGAATTGTGAGGGCCAGAACGCGCGAAGGCAAGGAATCCCCGCAGTCCGGCGCGCTCGGCCTCGACCGGGTTCGCTTCTACAGCATTGTCGTGCTGGTGTTCTTCGGTCTATTTGTCGTCGCTTGGGGATGGGCCAGCAACGGCTTCATGAGCGGCCGTGCGGCGCGTCCCGGGGTGGATTTTTCCGTATTCTGGAGCGCTTCCTATCTAGCGCTGCAAGGGGCTGCGCAGGATGCCTATGTGTTTGAGTCGCTGGCCCCGGTAATGGCGGCGTTCGGCTCGCAGGCCTCAGGCGGCGATTTCTTTATGCCCTGGCTCTATCCGCCGACATTCCTGCTGGCTGTGCTGCCATTGGCGCTGCTGCCGTTCCCGGTCAGTTATTTCCTCTTCTCAGCCGGCACGGCGTATCTCTATGTAACGTCCCTGCTAAGGTTGCTTGGTTCCGCAACGAGCTGGAGGTCTGGGAATTGGCTGCCGATCGTCGCGTTTCCTGGGGTTTTGCTGACCCTCTTGCTGGGGCAGAATTCCATGCTGACAGCCAGCTTAGCGGCACTCTCGATGTGCTGGCTGCAGCGGCGCCCGGTGCTCGCCGGCATTTGTATTGGCCTGCTCTGTATCAAGCCGCAGCTCGGCCTCTTGTTTCCCATTGCCTTGATCGCGGCACGGGCGTGGAGGGCCCTCGCCGCTGCGGCCCTGACCGCACTCGCGTTGCTTGGCGCCAGCCTGGTGGCGTTTGGCTGGGAGACCATCCCGGCCTTTCTTGGCGCTGCCGAACTGGCGCGGGTGCAGCTGATCGAGCATAGCCCGCAGGGGTGGCTCATTTCGCCAACAGCGTTTGCGGCGGTGCGCCTGTCCGGCGGCAGCATCGCCCAGGCTTATCTGGCCCAGGGCCTGGTTGCCTTGTTTTCGATCTGTGGCCTGCTCCATGTCTGGTTGCGGCAGACTCCCACAGGGCTTCGCGTCGCCATGCTCGCCACGGCCACCATGCTGACGACCCCATATCTTCATGGCTATGAGCTGACCTGGATGGGGCTTGCCATCGTCGGCATGGTGAGCGACTGCCTTAGGCGAGGATGGCTGCGCGGCGAGCAGCAATTGCTGGTAGCCGTGTGGCTCTTGCCCTTGTATGAACTTCTCAATCCCTTCATGAAGCTCCCGCAGATCGGTCCCGTGATCCTGATCCTGGTGGCCGGCGCAATCCTGCGGCGGGCGGGCATCCAGGTGGCGTGGAGCGTGACATGCGCATGATGAGAGCCGCTGCCGCTGCCGCTGCCGCTGCCGCAGTCGATGGCGACCAGGTGCCGGACGAGCACTGGCTGAACCCCGAGCGGGTGCGCCTGTACTCAGCCGTGGCGCTCGTCGCCTACGTTCTCTTCTTCTCGATCTGGATCTGGCGTGCCTGTCTGTCGAGGCAAGGTGATGCGAGCCTGTTCGGTGGCGACTTTGTCGCGTTCTGGAGCGCTGCCCAGCTTGCCCTGAACGGAAACCCGACGGGTGCCTACGATGATGCCACCTTGCGGCTGGTCGAGATCGCCGCGATGCCGGCCCTTGCCTCCGCCGGGGGCACGCTTCCGTGGCTATATCCGCCTAGCTTCCTGCTGCTGGTCTGTCCGTTGGCGCTGCTTTCATTCGGCGCAGCGTACGGGGCTTTTATCGGGACGACCGGTGCGCTCTACTTGTGGGCGGGGAGCCGCATTGCTTCCTGGCGCGGCGCATGGCTGCCAGGCATGGCCTTCCCCGGTATCGCCGTGGTGTGCGCGACGGGGCAGAATGCCCTGCTCACTGCCGGTCTGGCCGCGCTCTCGCTGACGATGGTGCGGCGTCACCCGGTTGCTGCCGGGCTGGTGATGGGAATCCTGACCATCAAGCCGCACCTGGCGTTGCTGTTCCCGCTTGCACTGGTTTGTGCCCGGGCCTGGAAGGCGCTGGCAGCCATGGTGGCTTCTTCAGCCGCGCTGCTGGCTTTGAGCGCTTCGGTGTTCGGCACGGAGACCTTTTTCTCATTCCTCGCCAATGCGGATATGGCACGCCTCGCGGTGGAGGGCGGCGAGGCAAAGCTCGTCCGGATGCCGACAGTGTTTGCCTTGATGAGATTGCTGGGCGGCAATCTCGCGCTCTCCTATGGCATCCATGCCATGGTGGCGGCCCTTGCCGCCGGCGTCGTGATCTATGCGTGGTGCAGGCCGGCCAGTTTCCCGCTGCGGGCGAGCGCTTTGATGGCGGCCACGCTGATGCTCAGTCCTTATCTCTACGACTACGACCTCGCATTTCTCGGTTTCGTGATTCTCTGGCTTACCGGTTATGCCATTGAGCGCGGATGGATGCGCTGGGAGAAGGAGTTGCTACTCGTCCTTTGGCTCACGCCACTGCTCGGGTTGCTTGTTGTCCAGGCGATCGGATTCCAGTTCATGCCGCTTGCGATCCTGGCAACGTTGTTTCATGTAGTCCGTCGAATCCGCACGGAGCGAGTTCAGAACCCGGAGCCGTGCCACAACAATGAAACGCGGGTGGGGGAGGTGGGTCATGATTGATCAATACGATAGCAAACAGATCTCTCTGGTAGTGCCATTTTTCAATGAGCGCGATGCTATTCCAGGGTTCTTCAAATCCGTTGTGCCAGTACTCGAATCGATCGAGGCGGCCACGTTCGAGATCGTCTGCGTCAATGATGGCAGCAACGACGGCACGCTGGAAAGGCTGCTTGAGATCTCGCGGCGGGACGCTCGCGTGCGGGTGATCGACCTGACGCGGAATTTTGGCAAGGAAGCCGCGCTTACCGCGGGGATCGATGAGGCGCTTGGCGATGCGGTCATCCCGATCGATGCGGACCTGCAGGATCCGCCAAGCCTGATTCCCGTCCTGGTTGCGCGCTGGCGGGAGGGGGCCGAGGTCGTCCTCGCACAACGCGCGAGCCGCTCGTGCGATTCGTTTCTCAAGCGCACGGCGGCGCTGGCCTACTACCGGGTGCATAACTATCTGTCGGAACTGAAGCTGCCGGAGAACGTCGGCGATTTCCGGCTGATGGACCGCGTGGTCGTCAATGCGCTCAAGCAGTTGCCGGAGCGCAGGAGATTCATGAAAGGCTTGTTCGCCTGGGTGGGCTATCGGACCGTGATTGTGCCCTACGAGCGTGAGGCGCGTAACGCCGGGCATTCCAAGTTTTCCGGCTGGCGTTTGTGGAATCTCGCCCTGGAGGGCATTACCAGCTTCAGCACGCTGCCGTTGCGCGTATGGACGTATCTGGGGTTCCTGATCGCCTCCATCGCTTTCTGGTACGGCATCTTTATTATTGCGCGCACGATTGTGCTTGGCGTGGAGGTGCCCGGCTATGCCTCCTTGCTTTCGGTGCTGCTGTTCTTTGGCGGAGTTCAGCTCATCGGCATCGGTGTGGTAGGGGAGTATGTCGGCCGCATCTACTACGAAGCCAAGGGGCGGCCCATCTACCTGGTGCGCCGTCGCTATCAGGAACGGCGCCAGACGGGGCAGCTTGCCGCCGGCAAGCGGGTGGTCAACCTGGCCAGCGTGCGGCGAGTATCCCAGGAGCGGTGATGCATGTTGCTGGGGGCAGCTTATCGGTAGGTCCAGATCTTATGCATCAGGAAGCTGAAGGGCGTCACCACCATGACGATCACCAGCAAACCGATCCAGTAGCTGCCCCCCGTTGCCTGGACGGCCCAGGAGATGAGCACCGTGAGGATCAGCGCGAGCGCGGATACAACAAGAAAGCGCGCGAGGTTCTTGCGGTGCAGCCGGCTCGAGAAGCTCCACAGTGTATTGAGCAGGTAGGAGCAGCCCGTTGCCATGATGAAGGCAACACCGTTGGCCAGCATGGGTGACGCCGAGCCCCAGGCGATGAGTGTCGAGGCCGTTGTCACATGCAGCAGGGTCGCTGCGACACCTGACAAGGCGAAGCGCATAAGCCGGGTTGTACCGGCGCGATCGATCCGTGCGCTCACGGCAGCCGGGCAACAGCCAGCAGGGAGATGCCGAAGGGCAGAGGTGACATCGAGAGCCAGTGCCGTTCCGCGGAGAATATCCGGTGCAGCAGGGTATTGAGCGGTGCTGCGGGCACCGCGCTGCCCGTCGAGGCAAGGCTGCCGCTGAGCCGGTCCTTGAGGCGTGCGGCAATGGCAAACGGGCACAGCAGCGCGTTGAAGTGCGATATCCGCTCGAGTTCCAGGCCCGCGGCGCTGACGGTTGCGCGCAACGCCTGCCGGCTGTAACGCCGCTGGTGGTGCAGGAATTCGTCGTGCTGGCTCCAGAGCCACTGATAGGCTGGCACGGTGATCAGCACCGCGCCGCCTGGCTTCAGAATGCGTCGTGCGCTCACAAGCGAGGCCGTATCCTCGGCGATATGCTCAAGGCAGTCCAGAAAGCAGATGAGGTCGAAGCCCGGCGCGGAAAATGGGATATCGTCGGGCCACCTGCCGCCGCGGATATCGAATTGGCCCGCCGTCTTCTGTTCGGCGATTTGCCGCGCGGTGGCATCCATTTCGACGGCGCTCACCTTGCCAAAGCGGGAAAGCATGGCGAGATTGCCGCCCGTGCCGGCCCCCACTTCGAGGATGGACGCGTCGGCCGGCAAGCGCAGGCGCTTGATCATGGCTGCGACGATATCCCGGCGGCCGCGGAACCACCAGTGAGCGGCTTCGGTTTGCGCCATTTCAAGATAGGCATTGGGCGACATGGCTTTGCTCCTGTACTAACGCGCTTTCTGGCATTGGACTAGCCTTGCAGGCAAACCATGCCCAACCCGCCCTTTCTCACCTGAAGCCTGTGCTCGCGCATCATCCGGAACAGTGTGACTCGCGAGATCCCTAGTTCGGCGGCCACGTCGATAAGCCGCTCGTGGTGCCGCTGCAAGGCCTCCTTGACGGCATTCAGCTCCGCCGCCTCGCGCACTTCCGCCAGTGTCTGGGGGCGGGTCTCGGGAGGTGGTTGCAGGTCCAGGTCGCACGGTGTGATGACGCCGTTCTCGCACATGGCTGCCGCATGCCGGATACGGTTGATCAGCTCGCGGACGTTTCCGGGCCAGTCATGCGCACTGAGGGCGCGCAGCGCCGCTGGCGAGAAGCCCTTGATATGATCCGGGGAATGCGAGCGGATATTGTTCAGGATATGCTCGGCCAGCAGCGTGATATCGCCTTCCCGTTCGCGCAACGGCGGCTGCTTCACGCGCAGCACGCACAGGCGGTGATAGAGGTCGCCGCGGAAGCGTTCTGCCGCAACTGCCGCGTCGAGATCGACGTGCGTAGCAGACACAATGCGCGCATCGACCGTGATCGACTCGGTGCTGCCCAGCCTTTCTATGCGGCCGGTTTCCAGAAAGCGCAGCAGGCTGGCCTGGCTTTCGAGCGGCATATCCCCGATCTCGTCGAGGAAGAGGGTGCCTCCGTGTGCCATCTCGATGCGCCCGGGCTTGCGCTTGAGGGCTCCGGTGAAGGCGCCGCGCTCGTAGCCGAACAGTTCCGACATGAGCAGGGTGGGGGGGATTGCCGCGCAGTTGACTGCCACGAAAGGCTGCCCGGCGCGCCGGGAGGCTCGGTGGATCGCCTGGGCGGCTAGCTCCTTGCCCGTGCCCGATTCGCCGGCGATGAGTACCGGCGTATCCCATCTGGAGACTTTCTCTACGCCGCGAAACAGGCTTTGCATGGCAGCGCAATTGCCGATCATGCCGTCGAGGCCGCTCGCCGGGATCGGTGGATGCGAGGCCTCCAGGCGCAGCTGCACCATGCCGACCGCGTGGCCCAGGGAATGGGCCAGCGCCGACATATCGCAAGGATCTCTGTAGTAGTCGACGAAGTGCAGCCCGAGCAAACGGCGCGCTGAATCCGAGAGCGCTTCCTTGCTCGTGACAGTGGCGACCCAACTCATGTTCGGCTGAGCGAGCCAAGGCTCGAACGACTCGAGTTCGGCGTCACTGAATCCACTGTGTATATCGAGGAGCCCGCTGATGGGCTGCGTGTCCTGGGCGAGTGCGTCGAGCTCTCGCTGGTTTGACGCGAAGATCAGCTTCCAGCCTTGTTGCGCCAGGAACCTGCAACGCATGGCGTCGTGATGCTGCGACAGATACAGCAGCGGACGATTGACGTACGCGGTCATATAACCCTCCCCCGATCTCTTCTTCTTGTTGCGAGCTAGTGTCCGTTCCGGACTTGTTCTAGTTCGCGGTCTTCTTGAAGGGCGATGCCTGATCCAGCGCATCGCGGCTTCGGGAATGGAGGGTCTTCAGTTTGCCAGCTGCGTGGCGCTCGGGGGCCGGGCCACATCGGGCCCGGCTCGATCACCGCACCTGGCTAAGCACGAATGCCAGCTTGTCACGAACGAGGGTGAAAATTGAACGTCGGCATAATGCCGACAAGCTCCCCGGACCCGACTCGCATGGTGGACCTCCCGTCCCCACCTGACTTCAGGAACCCTGCCAACGGGCAAAGCCCGCCGGAGCACCCGCACCCGGCGCGTCACGGACTGTGCATCGCGCCTTGCGCAGGTGCCGCGGGTCGATCCTGACCATTGACGGATCGACCCGCGCCTGAAATGACTGCAACTGCCTATCATCGGGCAGGCACGTTTGCGCATGCCTGTCCTGCCTGGGCCGTGTACTTATCTGGCGCGGCCCTGCGCCTGAGCCCCTCCCCTGATCCCGCCTGGGCTTGCGGGTTTTTTATAACCTTGTTGTCGGACTTGGTGGTTGCAAGGCGGTGCCGGTTGTTGTGGTCTGGCTTGCGGCTTTAGTCCGATCAGATGTTCTGCGAAGCATAAATGCGACGAACGTGCCAACGCTGCTAAGTCATTGATTTCACTAACAGGGCCGGTAATGAGCGCGTTGCTTGCCAACGCAAGTGTGTAACAGAATGTTTCTCCCGTGTTACTGCGCATCGGCCTGCGAATCTTGTGTTTCAGTATGCGCCCGACCGTGAAATGCGAAGTTCTAGCACCTTGAGCTTGTTGGATGGAACGGCTGCTTCGCATTTCCAAGCTCGTGCTTCCGTCCCGGATGCGTGCTCTCCCATTGCCGGCACGTGGCCTGCGGTAGCGCTATCCCGGCATCAGCGGGTCAAATGGTTGCATTTCTGAAAATGCGTATCTCCGGCGGTACTCGGTGCGAGGGCTGGAAAGAACTAGCAGTGGCACGTACCGATGAGAACGGAAGTACGAGAGATTCTTACTAACGACAAAGATCGTAGTCCGAAGGGTGGACGATATAGCGCGCGACGTACTTTTCACAAGCCAGAACGCGGGCCGGACTCATCTGTATGGATGAGTTGCGCATGCCTTACATAAATCGCCGGTATCACGCGGATCGGTTGCATTTGTGAAAACGGGCCCGGATCTGCAAAGGCACGGTGCCTCGGCGGAATTGCCCCAAGCAACCGGCGGTCAGGGAGCGATACTTGGGCGCCTAGTACTTTGGTAGTCCCACGTAGAGTCGATGCCGGACGCAGCCCGACTAAGCTATCTTGCATCCAGTACCTCGCCTGAGACGAGCGAGCGGGGCGCGCAGCTGGATGAGTCCGGGGAGGGGCTGCAAAATGAAAATTGGCGACAGGGTCTTCACGCGCGGTGACGCGATCAGATGGATGATCGTGCTCGGGTTTCTGGTTCTGGATTCGATCTGGCTCGCGGTAAGCGGGCGTTCCGTGGCCCATGCCAGCTTCGTTGCCATCTGCAGGGCCGTGGCGATGCTTGCCGCCATTGCGCTGATTCTCAGCTTGATCGCGGGCATGCCGCGCGTGACAGCAACATCGCGCGGGCTGCACTATCGGCGGCTGGCGCTAGTGGCGCAATGTGGCGCTCTGCTGGTGGCCTTCACCAATATCATGAGCGTGATGTCTTATTTGATGATCACGCTGGCCCCGCCTCTGGTGGATGCCAGGCTGGCCGAGTTGGATAAGCTGTTGGGTTTTGACTGGCCGCAGGTCTACAAATGGGTCAGGGCGCGGCCCGCAGTGACTCTCTTTCTGCAGTTGGCTTACGCCAGCGGCCTGGCTCAGCTGCTCCTGGTTCCCATGCTGACCGGTCTGGCGGGGCGGGCCGAACATTTGCGTGAGTTCATGTCAAACATGATTCTCTCGTGCACGCTGCTGTTGCTGATTGCCGCCCCTTGGCCAGCCGCCGGGGCTTACGTCTCGTTCGGCGTAGCAAGCGCCGCCGAGATGGCCAGCGTTTCACACTTCAACGTATTACGTGCCGGAGCGATGCAGGTATTCGATCTCGCGCACGTACAGGGGCTGGTGTCCATTCCGTCCTATCACACCGCCATGGCGCTGATCTTTGTGCAAACGATGCGCTGGACCCGCACCGGGTTCGTGGTCGCATGCCTGTTGAACCTGGCGATGATCCTGTCGACGCCGACGGAGGGGGGGCATTACCTCGTGGACGTCGTGGCTGGCGTGGGATTGTGGGCCCTTACGGCAGGCTTGCTGCGCGTATGCAGAGCGGCCAAACCACAAGTGCTCGACCAACACGTCGCCCAGCCGCAGCCTCTCTGACCTTCCGGAGCCGCGAGATAGTGCGGCGGGCCGGTTCCGCCGTCCCGCTGGAACCGAGCCCGCGCCTGAAAGAACTGCAAAGCAGATAGAAATCGCCGCACCGGCAGCGTTTCTGCTGCCGTGTGCGGCGTGGGCCATGGATTCTGAAAACTGCGCTGGCCCGGCGCTCAACCTCCCCGCGAAGCAAGCCCTGTCACGGCCACTGCTCCACTCCCCGTTCAAGTTTGATTATCGTGATGCCGCGGCTGGTGGTTTTGCACCGCCTTGTCGCTGGCATCCCTGGCGTACCGTATTTGCTGACATCGACTATCTTTTCGGTCGCTCTGCTCTTTGTAACGAAGACAAGAGCGACGAACGTGCCATGGTTTGTAAGTTACTGATTTTTTTAAGAATGCAATTTACGAGCTTGTTACATTTTGCGTTTCTTGTAACAAAGTGTTTCCATGTCGTTACTGCTTTCGGGGCCGTTGTGTGCGCCGCAGCACGGCAGGCATGGCAAAAAGCGACGCTCTGTCTTCTCTCAGATCACCATAAGTGGCGAAAGGGAGGGGCGAGGTGTACTTTGCTGCGTCGCCCGGGAACAATCCAAAGGGTATTCGTGAGAACGTATTCGGGTGGTGGAGCAGTCGTCGCACGAACGTGCGAATCGTTGCAGTGGTGATACAACCCCGCGCAAATAGGCTGTGCACAATGGTGCCCACCGACTGCCGGGGGGGAGGGCTAGCGGCGTACCGCACGCGCCAAAAACATGCGCCGGCGACAAAAGATGTAGCCGGATCGGTGGGTGAATGTGGGCTAACTCACATTGGCCAAGGCTTTTCCTCGCCCTGTTGGATGAGTAGGGAACTTCCTGCCATGCCGGGCGAATACGATCGATTTGGTTGCATTCCTGATACATTGCTGGCCGCTATGCCGGGATAAGAGATATCGTCGCGCGGCGTGCGGGCACCGCGGTTAGCCGGCGCATCGCCAATTTGCACAATTCACGGGAGAAAGCAGGATGCAGCTAGACAACAACGCGTTCCACGCGCCGGCATATGAGCAGCCGGCCGCCACGGTGCGTCCTCTGCGGTTCGAGTTCATCGGCTCGGGCTCCGAGTTTTTCCGCATCTGGATCGTCAATACCTTGCTGACCATTGTCACGCTGGGCATTTATTCGGCCTGGGCCAAGGTTCGCACGATGCAGTACTTCTACCGCAACACGCGGCTGGACGGCGCGAGCTTCGACTACCACGGCCGTGCCTCGGCCATCCTCAAGGGCCGAGCCATTGTGTTTGGCCTGGCGATGGTGTTCCAGCTTGCCAGCCACATTTCCCCGTTCCTGGCATTGGCGCTGGGCCTGGCTGTGGCGGTGGTGTTTCCGCTGCTGCTGGTACGGTCCCTGCGTTTTCGCATGGCGAACTCCAGCTACCGCGGCCTGCGCTTCGCCTTCACCGGGAGCGATGCCCAGGCCTACAAGGTGTTCCTGCTCTGGCCCGTGCTCACGGTGCTCAGCCTCTATGCGCTGGCGCCGCTGGCGCACCAGCGCTTCAAGCAATACCAGCATGACAACACCCGCTTCGGCACCGCGCCCTTCGGCATCAGCGCGAGCGCGGGCGGCTTCTATGGCGTCTACCTGCGCGCATTCGGCATGATGGTGGCGGTCGTGGTGGGGATGAGCGTGGTCGGCGGCATGCTGGGCAGGGGCATCGGCGCCGGGATTGGCGCTGGCATGGGGGCGGGCATGGGCGCGCCGGTGGTGGCGGCGATCATGGCTGTCATTGGCTTTTTCGTGGCGATGATGGCGATCGGCCCCTTCTTCATGGCGCGGTTGCAGAACCTGGTATGGAATCACACCACGCTGGCGCCGCACGCGTTTCGCAGCGAGGTCAAGGCGGGCCGCCTGTTGTTTATCTTCGCCACCAACATGATCGCCAATGCACTGACGCTGGGCCTGTTCCTGCCGTTCGCGCGCGTGCGTTCGATGCGCTACCGTATCGAGAGCATGACCATGCTCGCGGCGGGACCGCTGGACGCCTTCGTGGCCGGCGAGACGCAGCAGGTTGGCGCGCTGGGCGACGCCGCGGTGGACTGGTACGACATCGACATCGCACTGTGACCGCGCTGTGACCACAGTCATCGTAGTCATCGCCGTGCCAGCTTCGTTTACTTCGATACCAAGGCCTTGATGCAGGATATCCCCGACGCCACGGCCACCGCCCCGGTAGCCGCCACTTACTTCGACGGCCGCTCGTCGCGTGCCCATCGGGTGATGCTGTCCATCGAAGGGCGCGATGCGGTGCTGCGCGAAGCCGATGGCACGGTGCTGCGCCGCGCGCCGCTAGCCGCGCTGCGCGTCTCCGAACGGGTCAAGCGCGCGCCGCGCCTGGTCACGTTTGCCGACGGCGCCTTCTGCGAGGTCACCGACCACGCCGGCTTTGCCGCATTGCTGGGCGCCAGCGGCCACCGCGAGGGCTGGGTGGTGCGTGCGCAGAACAGCTGGCGGCTGGCGCTGCTGTCGGTGCTGGGTCTGGCCGCGGCGCTGCTGCTGGGATATTTCTACGTATTGCCCTGGGGCGCCGGCATGGTGGCGCGCAGCGTGCCGCCGGCGCTGGAAGCCCGCCTCGGCGAGGCCACGCTCGCCAGCATCGATCAGGGCCTGCTCATGCCCTCGGCCCTGCCGCAGGCGCAGCAGCAGCGGATTCGCGCCGACTTCGCTGCGCTGGTGCGCCCGGCCGATCCGGGCCACGAGTACAAGATCCTGTTCCGCCACGGCGGCAAGCTCGGGCCCAACGCGCTGGCCCTGCCGGGCGGCACCATCGTGGTGACGGATGAACTCGTCAAGCTGACCGGTGTGGGCCCGGGCCTCATGGGCGTGCTCGCCCACGAGGCCGGGCACGTGGCCGAGCGCCATGGCCTGCAGCAGATCCTCCAGGCCTCGGCGGTGGGCGCGCTGGCGGCCTATTTCTTTGGTGACTATTCCACCGTGCTGGCAGGCGTGCCCGCCGCGATCCTGACCCTGCGCTACTCGCGCGACCATGAGCGCGCGGCGGATGCGTATGCGGTGCAGGTCATGCAGCGCAACCACTTGCCGGTGTCGGCGTTTGCCGACGTCTTGCAGGCGCTGGAGGACGCCCACGCCCGGCAAGCGCAAGTCCAGGCGGCCAAGGCCGACGGCGGGGGTGACGCCAGCGCGCCAGCCGCCTCCGGCGAGCGCGAAACCAAGCGGGAGCGCCGCAGCCGGCGTGCCGCGGAGGATGGCGGCAACAACGGGGATGGCGACGATGGCGACAGTTTCTTCTCCACCCATCCGCTCACGCGAGAGCGCATCGAGGCGCTGCGGGCGGCCGGACGCTAAGTCTCAGGCGCCCGGCTGCGGTGCATTGGGCTGAGGTGCAGCAAGCGGCGCGCGCAGGGCGACGGCCGCCACCTGGCTTTGCAGCCAGCTATGGAACCGCAGGATGGCCTTCTCGCGCGGGTTGCCTTCGCGCCAGGTCACCCAGTAATGCAGGCTGGACGGGATGCGGGTGGTGCCGATCTGCACCAGTTCGCCGCTGGCAAGGTAGTCGCTGGCGAGTTGCAGGCGCGCGGTGGCCACGCCAAGTCCTGCCACTGCCGATTGCAGCATCATGCCGGCGTCCTGGAAGATCGGTCCGCGCTCGGGTTCCGTGCCAGGCAGGCCGGCGCTTTCCAGCCAGTCGCGCCACGGTCGCAGCGCGAAGCGCAGCATTGGCAGGCGCGGCAGGTCGGCCAGCGTGAAGCCGGGGTAACGCGCGAGCAGTGCCGGGCTGGCTACCGCGATGACATGGTCTTCGATCAGGTTGTGGCAGGCAAAGCCGGGCAGGTCCACGCGCTGGTGCCAGATCCCCACGTCCACCGAGTACGGATCGGGCGGCGTGATCTCGGCGTGCAGCCGCAGGTGCAAGTCAAGCCCTGGCAGGGCCGCGTGCAGGCTCGGCAGGCGGCGGATCAGCCACGCGTTGGCCAGGTCGGCCATGACGCTGACTTCCAGCCGCACCACCTGCGGGGCGCCACCATTGCTGGCCTCGCGCAGGCCGTCTTCCAGTTCCGCCAGCCCGTCGCGAATCCGCTCGGCCAGCCGCGCACCCACATTGGTGGGCATCATCAGGTGGCCGGTGCGCTGGAATAGCTTGGTGCCCAGCTTGTCCTCCAGCGCGCGCAGATGGTGGCTGATGGCGCTGTGGGTCAGCGCCAGTTCCTCCGCAGCGCGCGAGAAGCTGCGGTGGCGGGCCGCGGCCTCGAGCGCCCGCAGTGCCTGCAGCGCGGGCAGGTGGGGCGCGCGCTGCGAGCGCAGCGGCTCGGGCGGCGGGGCGGGTTCAGCCGGGCGGGTGGGCAAGCTGGGCTGGCCGGACAGGCCAGGCTTGATGGGTTTCGGGGGTCGGGAGCTCATTGCCGTCAAATTCTACTCACAATTGCGGCGGGTATCTTTCGTTGGTGTTGCACGCGGCGACTGACGACAATGCAGGCATGAATTCTGCCAATGTATCCACCCCTGCCGCTGCGGCGCCGTCTCCTGCTTCCCAGGCTGGCGATCCTGCGCTGGCCGCTGCCCGCTGGCGCGTGCTTTGCATCTTTTCGCTGGGTTTCCTGGTTTCCTATATCTTCCGGGGCGTCAACCTGGGCTTCGCGCCGCATTTGATCCGCGAGATGGGGCTGGGTGCCGCCGACCTGGGGCTGCTGACCAGCTTTTACTTCCTGGGGTTTGCCTGCGCCCAGTTACCGGCTGGGCTGATGCTCGACCGCTTTGGCCCGCGTCGCACCGAGGCGGCATTGCTGCTGGTGGCGGTGGCTGGCGCGCTGGTATTCGCCTCGGCGACCAGCATGGCCGCGCTGGCGGCAGGGCGCTTGATGATCGGCGTGGGCGTGTCGGTTTGCCTGGGGGCTGCCATCCAGGCCCTGTCGATCTGGTTCCCCCTGTCGCGCATGCCCTTGCTCAATGGGGTGGTGATGGCGATCGGTGGGCTGGGCGCCGTCGTGGTGGGCGCGCCGCTGGGCTGGCTGCTGTCGTGGACCGACTGGCGCACCGTCAGCTATGGGCTGGCCGGGTTGACGCTGGCCATGGCGGCGCTGCTGTGGCTCGGCGCCCCCGAGACCAGCCGCGCTGGCAAGCAGCGCCTTGCCGAACAGCTGCGCGGCACCTGGCAAGTCTTTCGCAATGCGCGCTTTTTGCGCGTGGTGCCGCTGGCCCTGCTCAATCAAGGTGTGTTCCTGGCGGTGCAGACGCTGTGGGTCGGTGCCTTCCTGCGGGACGTGGCCGGCTATTCGCCGGAGCAGGGCGCTCGCCTGGTGTCGGTGATCGGCTTTGCCATGATGGGCGGCTGCGTGTGCGCCGGCTGGGCCGCGCGCCATCTTGAGCGTGCCGGCGTGAGCCTTTACACCTTCGCCGGCGTCGGCATGAGCGGGTTCATCGTGATCCAGTGCCTGATCATGGCGGGTGTGCCGCTGCCGCCGGCGTTGCTGTGGGCGGCCTATGGCGTGTTCGGCTCCAGCGGCATCCTGGCCTATGCCGTGCTGGCGCGCAGCTTCCCCGATGCGCTGATCGGGCGCGCCACCACGGCGCTGACCTTGACGGTGTTCCTGTCCACCTTTGCCTGCCAGGTTGGCATCGGGCTGGTGCTGGACCTCTGGCCCGCCGATGCGGGCCGCTACCCGAAGGCGGCGCACCTGAGCGTGTGGGGCGGGCTGGTGGCGCTGCAGGTACTGGCCGCGCTGTGGTACATGCTGGGGGCGCGTCGCGCAAGCAGCGCTACAGCATGACCGGGCGGTCGTCGAGCTCGTTCGGATTGGGCCGGTCGCCCGAGGGGAAATGCTGCGCCAGTTGATGGTGGATCTTTTCCACCGCCGCCAGCACGGGTTTGACCGATAGCTCCCGGGCCAGCCCGCTCGCGAGTTCGCCGCAGATGGCGCGCCAGGTTTCCGGGGCCACGCGGGCATCGATGCCACGGTCGGCCAGCAGCTCTACCGCGTGATCCGCCAGGTTGATATAAAGCAGCACCCCGGTGTGGCCTTCGGTGTTCCATACCTCCAGCGCGCCGAACAGGGCGCGGGCACGGGCGCGCGGGCTGGTGCCGGAGAAGGCCAGCGCCAAGGGCAGGCTGGATTCGATCACGACACGGACTTCGCCGTGATGCCGCTGCTCGCCGGCGCGCACCGCCTGCTGCAGTTGCTGCTGGGCGTCGGCGGGGAAGAGTTTGCTGGCGGCGCCGGGGCGCGTGCCGAGATGGCGCAGGGCGCGTTTGAAGTGTGGCATGTGTCGTTACCAGTTGCCGGAGGCGCCGCCTCCGTCGAAGCCACCGCCGCCGCCGCCACCGAAGCCACCGCCACCACCTCCTCCGAAGCCACCGCCGCCGCCGCCACGTCCCCAGCCGCCGCCCCCGAGACCGCCAAGGGTGCCGCCCAGTCCGCCGGCAGCCGCGTCCCAGCCGCGCCCGCGCGTCACGATCCGCGAGCCGCCCGAGCGGCGGGCCGCGGAGATGAAGAAGAACAGGATGATGGCGAGCGGGAACAGCACCGGCAGCCAGTCGGTCCACGATCCGCTCTGGGCGGCCTTGGCGCCGGCCTGCGGGCCGGGCAGGGCTTCCTTGTCGATGGTGGCCTGGATCGCCGAGACGCCGGCCGCGATGCCGCCATAGAAATCATTCTGGCGGAAGTGCGGCGCCATCACGTCCTGCAGGATGCGCTTGGACATGGCGTCGGTCAGCGAGCCTTGCACGCCGCGCCCCACTTCCAGGCGCATCTTGCGCAGGCCGGGCGGGTTGTCCTTGGCGATCAGCAGGATCACGCCGTCGTCGATGCCCTTGCGCCCGGCGCGCCAGGCGTCGGCCACGCGGATGCTGTAGGCATCGATGGGCTCGGGATCCGTGGTGGGCACCATCAGCACGAAGATCTGGCTGCCGCGCTGCTGCTCGTACTCTGCCAGCACGTTTTCCAGCGCGCTGCGCTGGCTGGCGCTGAGCGTGCCGGTGAGGTCGGTGACCCGCTGCGTGAGCGGCGGCACCGCGACAAAGCCGTCGCCGGCGGCCATGGCCGGGAACGCCAGCAGCGCGCCCAGCCACAGCAGCAGCGCCAGCATGGCGGCTGTCCAGCCACTGCGCTCAGAGGGATTGCGCATAGGTATGTCCGGGGTCAGAACTTCACCGTGGGCGGTGCCGAGATGGCCTTCTCGTTCTCCACCGTGAACGACGGCTTGACCGGGTACTTGAAAATCATGGCGGTCAAGTTGGTGGGGAAGCTGCGCGCCAGGATGTTGTAGTCGCGCACCGCGGTGATATAGCGCTGGCGTGCCACCGTGATGCGGTTCTCGGTGCCCTCGAGCTGCGATTGCAGGTCGCGGAACGACGCATCGGCCTTGAGTTGCGGATAGTTCTCCGACACCGCCAGCAGGCGCGACAGCGCGCCGCTCAGCTCGCCCTGGGCTTGCTGGAAGCGCTTGAAGGCTTCGGGGTCGTTGAGGGTCTCGGGCGAGACCTGGATGCTGGTGGCCGCGGCGCGGGCCTTGGTCACGGCTTCCAGTGTCTCGCGCTCATGCGTGGCATAGCCCTTGACGGTATTGACCAGGTTGGGGATCAGGTCGGCGCGGCGCTGGTACTGGTTGATCACCTCGCCCCAGGCCGCCTTGACGGCCTCGTCCTTGGACTGGAAGTCGTTGTACCCGCAGGCGGACAGCAGGCTTGCGCACAGGGCCAGCATGAGCCAGCGCAGCACAGAGCGCCCGCAGGACAGTGACAGGGAAGGGGATGCGCGCATCGAAGACTCCGGAATTCGTGGAGTCCCCAGTGTAGCGCAGGGGCCGGCCGGCGCAAGCGAATCGGCCCGGGTGCGGTTGACGGCAGGCCGGCCGTCCCGGTAGATTGTCGTTTCTGCCGTGGTTGCCACGGTGTGCTCCCATTCAGCCCCAACCTGCCATGCGCGCTGTTTCGTCGATTTCCGCACTTGTTTGCCCTGCCTCGCAGCGGCAGGTGCCGGCGCGCGCCAAAGCCAAAAAACAGCCGCTCGTCTGACCGGGGCGCTGCTTCCGTCAGATGAGCGACGGAGCGGCACCTGCGTACCAGCGTACAGGGGCGAGGCCAGGTTTGAAGGTTCAGGCTTTCCCACTGCCCCACGCGGGCTCATCTGCCACCCGGCGCGCTTCTGCACGGTTTTTATTGACCGGTCGTACAGGAGTGATTCGATGCAAACAGTAGATCAAGCCCAAGCCCAACAAGTCCAACAGGATTCGCAGGCACAACACGTCTTTTCAGGAATCTGGCTGCCATTGGTGACGCCATTTGCCGACGGTTCGGTCGATTTTCCCGAGCTGGCCCGCCTGGTGGTGCATTACGCCGGCAGCGGCATCGCGGGGATCGCGGTGTGCGGCAGCACCGGTGAGGCGGCCGCGCTCGATGAGGCCGAGCAACTGGCCGTTCTGGATACGGTGCTGGCCAGCGCCGGCAGCTTGCCGGTGATGATGGGCGTGGCGGGCAGCCAGGTGAAGCAGGTGCAGGCGTGCGTGCGCCGGCTGGCTGGGAGGCCGCTGGCCGGGCTGCTGGCGCCCGCGCCTTATTACGTCCGTGCGTCGCAGGCCGGCCTGCTGGATTATTTCCGCATGCTGGCCGACAGCGCCCCCGCGCCGCTGGTGCTGTACGACATTCCCTACCGGACCGGCGTGAAGCTGGAGACGGAAACCATCCTGGCGCTGGCCGCGCATCCGAATATCCGCGCCATCAAGGATTGCGGCGGCGATTACCAGGGCACGCAGGCCGTCATTGCCGACGCTCGCTTGAGCGTGCTGGCGGGGGAGGATCACCAGTTACTGGGCACGCTGTGCCTGGGTGGCACGGGCGCGATCATCGCTTCTGCGCATCTGTATCCGGCGCTGTTCGTGGCACTCGCGCAGGCGGTGGCGGGGCAGCGGCTCGAGCATGCGCGCCGGCTTTTCCATGCCGTGATGCCGATGATCAAGCTGCTGTTCGCCGAGCCCAATCCGGGCCCGCTCAAGGCCATGCTGGCGCGCGAGGGATGGTTGCGCAATGAGCTGCGCGCGCCGATGACGCCCGCCAGCGCCGCCCTGGAGGTGGCGCTGGCGCGGGCCTGCGAGCGGCTTGGGGCGGCTGTTCCCGAGTTGCTTGGCTGACTTGGTGGGCGTTTGAGTTATCGAGTTTCAGGCTCTAGCGGTTAAGGGCGACTGCTTAACTGCAACTGCAACTGCAACTGCAGTTTCACCACCCCTTCGGGGCGGCGACCTACTTTCTTGTCTTGCCAAGAAAGTAGGCAAAGAAGGCGCGCCGGATGGGGCGACACCCCCTCG
>NZ_JBXANI010000036.1:0-80461 GCF_058801495.1 Cupriavidus sp. GW822-FHT03E04 | reverse complement strand
CCCTTCCCTGCGGCAGCAGTACACGGCAAACCTGGCTTGGTCTGAGCGTGCTATGGCCCGGAACGATCCCGCTGAGGCTCAACGAGCCGCCGAGGCAGTTCAGCGAACCGGGGCTCAGATTTCAAGTAACCGGTGCGAGTGACTTTGAACAATTGCCAACGGCGGCCTGTTGCATGGCGTGCCCGCGCTTACGATCTTGCCGCGAGATCGATCTATTATGGGAGATCCTTGATCTCGCTACGGAATCAGAATGGTCGGGAACGGCCGAGAACTGCCGTTCGCCCAGCCGCGAAGACTGTCAGGCCAAGGCTGGAATTGAGCGTGCGACGTTGCGGAGGGATTTCCTCCGTAATGAGCCGCCGCAGAGAGTCCCGCGCGAACGCAGCGTTGTAGAGCATGGCAGGTGGAACCCGGCCAGGATGGTGCGCGTGCGCACCACTGCACCCATCGTGAAAACGCAGAGAATGCGTCAGAAAGTGACAGAGAGTGATGTGTTTGACTTGACGCATACGGGAGAACAAGATGAGTTCAGCTCGGCATGACTATCAGCAGTTCCTTGCCTGGCTACACAGACCAGAGCGCGGCGCATCCGAAGACGCTCGGCGCCTAGCCAACTTGGTGGAGGACAACTTCGACAAAGTAGCCGCAAACTCGCGCTTTCAGAGCCGAAGGTCTGTAGTGCTGGCCGCGATCGCGAGAGAGTCTTTGCCCGCCGCAAGCTTCGAGCTCCCGGCGGTCGCGCGCGCGAATCAGGCGGGCACGTGGGTGTGGAATGCGTTGCACAGCTTGACTGTGGGGCCCTTCCGCGGATTTCGGGTGCCCGAAACCTTCCAGTTTCCGCAGCGGATCACCATGTTTTACGGCCCTAACGGCAGCGGCAAGACAAGCCTCTGCGAGGCCCTAGAGTTGGCTTTGCTGGGATCAGTAGACGACGCTTCGGCTAAGCGCATTCCACCGCAACGCTACTTCGTTAACTTCCATGAGAAGCGGTTCGAGGCTCCGGTGCTGGCTGCGCGCGACGCGCAGGGCCAGACGTTGCCAGTAGCGCCAAATTCCGAGGCCTACCGATTCTGCTTCATCGAGAAGAATCGCATCGATAACTTCTCGCGCATCGCGGCAAAGACTGCCGGCGAAAAGAAGGACTTGATCGCATCGCTGTTCGGCATGGAGCAGTTCCATGAGTTTGTCGCCAACTTTAACGAGTCGATGGACGGGCAGCTCAGCCTAATTGCGACTCGGAAGCAAGAACTTGCGACGCGACGAGCGGCGCTTCAACGCGACCAAGAAACCGTGGATGGCGAGATGCAGGCAGTCCAAGCAATCGCGCTCGATGAGGCCGCTTACGCCGAAGCGTTCACGACCGATCTGTCGTATGCTCAGCTTCTTGCCCTCATCGGCAGCGACCAGGCGCCAGGCCGCCTCCAGGACCTCAACGCGCAACTGGACGGCCCAGCGCCGGGGCTGTATGGCGTCAGCAGCGCCGAGCTACTTGCGGCATACCAAGCAGCGGACAACGAGCAGAATCGGCTTGACGATGTAGCCACGAGGCTCGCCGCCAAGACTGGCGAGACCTCGTTCCAAAGCCTCTACAACGCCGTACTCGGGCTGCAAGCCAAAATGCCCGACAATTGCCCCGCCTGCGGGACACCTCTCACGGGAGACTATCGCGCCACCCGCGACCCGTACGCACATGCTCGCGAGGGACTGGCCCAGCTTAAAGACCTAGCCGAATTGCAGGCCGAAATGGCCGGCGTCCGGCGCGCATGGGAGGTCGCATCCCGTAGCTTGGAGTCGCTCTTGTCGAACTTTGCTCAGCGCGTCGGCGCTGACGCGAGCAGCCAGGACGAGCGACTGCGCCATCTGTCTGCGCCAGGCGTGGACCATGGCAAAGCGTGGTGGAGTGCGAGCTATGAGCGGCCTCAGGGGGCCAAGTCAATGGCGCAGAAAATCGTTGACATGGCGATTGATTGTGAAAGGATCGACACGCAGACCAATGTAGTTTTGGCAGGCCGTACGCAAATGGCTCAAGAGCGCACTAGGCTTATGCAGGCGGCCCAAGCCGTTGCCAGCTTCGTCGCACGGCGCGCTGAGTTGACCAAGCAAGTCGCCATGGCTCGACAGACTATCGCAAACTTCGACCAGGCGAACGCTCAACTCATTGAGGATGTTCGACTGGAGGCCCTACTGATAGACCACGATCATCGCATCAAAGTGGCTTACGACGATTTCCTCCGGCTGCTGCGGCAATTTCGGTCGGAGTTGCCGGGCACGCTCATCGCCGGCCTCAACACCACTGCGCTGGAGATCTACAACGAATTCAACCGACGCGACCACGACGGGGACAAGCTCGCGGCTCTTCGCCTTCCCACCGGCGAGGACGGCCGGATCGAGCTCGCCTTCCGCGCGGCGCCCCAGACAAGCGTGGACGCCCTCCACGTACTCAGCGAGGGGCATGTTCGTTGCCTGGGCGTCGCCATTCTTCTCGCTAAGGCGCTGGAGGTGCAGGCCCCGACCATAATATTTGACGACGCGATCAACGCGATCGACACGGAGCATCGCGAGGGCATCCGCGAGGCGATCTTTCAGAGCGACCGCTTCGAGACAACTCAGATCATCGTAACGTGCCATAGCAGCGAGTTCATCAAGGACTTGCAGAACCACGTCGATGCCGGGCAGTGGACGGCCTACTACTTCATGCCCCATCTCGGCGATCACCGGCCGCGTGTGAGGGGTAACGAGCACACCTTCAACTACCTAGCCCAAGCGCGCGCGGCCCTGGACATTGGCGATTGGCGCAATGCCCTCGGCGCGGCCAGACAGGCCCTTGAAATGCTCACGGATAGAGTGTGGAAGTGGCTTGGAAAACACGAGCTCGGGCAGCTAACCGTGCCGTTGGCTGGTCGCGGTGCAGAGCCGGCGCTGCGGAACCTCTGCGAAGCATTGAGGAAGAGGCTCGACGACGCGCGCACATTTGTGCATCAGGACAAGCCTGCGGTTTTGCAAGGACTTGCTGCCGTTCTTGGCGTACCTGCACCGTCTAACGTGTGGCTGTATTTGAACAAAGGCATCCACGAGGAGGCCAATCGGGATGACTATGATCCTAACCTTGTCCGGACCATCGTGGAGAACCTTGAAGCGCTGAACCAGCTCCAGCTCCGCGCGATGTCGGCGGCCATGGCGGGTGCCGCCCAAGCGGCCGTGACAGCCGCTGTCCTAGCTACGGCTGCCGCCCCCACGCAGGGTCGCGTAACTCCGCAATGACAAGGGGGGGCGCCTGCGCGCTGGCATGCCGACGCTGGCACCTTCGCTTGCGCATTGGAGGCTCCTGTTCGGCAGAGCACATGCGGCGCGAGTCGCTTACACATATTGCTGCTACGTGCTTTGCATCGGCCGCGGCTTGGCGTCGGCCATGTTGGCGCCGTCCGTGTTTCGGCGGTCGTGCCGTGAGGACTGGTCGGATCGGAGTTTTCAACACGATCGGCCAAGAGCGGTCACTCCGACTCTTTGGTGACCGATTGTCTGCTCTGAATTCAGCCCGGCCTGTGTCAAAGGCCAGGCCGAATCCGAGAGACCGTTTCAAAAAGAGGCCCCGGGGGCTGTTAACCTTTTCGGCAGGCTGTTAGCCTTGGCCATCTGAACAACTGGAACCGAGGGGATGAACGCGCCGATCATTGATGGCAAACTGTGGGCACTGATCGAACCTTTGCTGCCGCCACCGAAACCGCGACGCAAGAAATATCCAGGGCGGCTCCCGGTTTCGAACCGGGCTACACTGAACGGCATCCTATTCGTGTTCAAGACCGGCATACGCTGGTGCGACCTGTCGACCAAGTGGGGATTCGGGTCGGGACCGACCTGCTGAAGGCGCTTGCGCGATTGGCAGAAGGCCGGCGTTTGGAAGCGATTGTACGAGCTACTGCTGGCGAAGTTGCGCGAGGTCGGCGAGCTCGATTTCTCCCGAGCAGTTGTCGATTCGTCGTCGGTGCGAGCCGTTGGGACGGGCGAAAAACTGGTCCGAACCCCACGGATCGCTCGCGACCAGGTTCCAAACATCACATCCTCGTCGATGCAAATGGCGTCTCCATCAGTGCAAGCCTGACCGGGGCGAACCGCAACGACGTCACCCAATTGCTGCCGCTCGTCGACGAGATCCCGCCAATTCGCGGCGTGCGCGGTCGCCCGCTTCAAAAGCCAAAAGTCATCTACGCAGACCGTGGCTACGACTCCGAGCCGCATCGTCAGCGGCTTCACGAGCGCGGCATCAAACCGGTGCTCGCCAAGCGCTGGACAGCACACGGCAGTGGCTTGGGCAAATCCGGCGGGTTGTCGAACGCACTTATGCGTTGCTTTACAACTTTCGTCGGCTTCGCATTCGCTTCGTCCGGCCATCACCCTAAGCGCCTTCGCGCGAGTAGCCGCGCCGCGCAGAATGGACGCCCTGCCTGCTGGCCAGCGGTGACTTGAGATCATCCGGCAAGCGTCTCCCATGCGGCGTACTGATCGGAGAACAGGGTGTCGCCGCCCGCTTGCGGAATAACATCGCTGTAGAGCACCGTAGCCGCCGGTGGCTGTGCAAGGAAACGTCAGCCCGAGTGCCAGGTCTCGGCAAAGAGTGGCGTGCGCTCGTCGGCATCACGCCGGACTTGCGCGACATGGGGATGGTCGGGGATGGCGGTGAAGTAGGTATCGCCACCGAGCGGGCCGATCGCTGAAGCGAGCGTCGCAGCCTACCCGTTGAACGATTCTTGGTCCTAACCGTAGAAAGCTCGTAGAAGCCTCATGAATCTGTTTGCACTATCTGTATATGCTGTCGGCCAAGCATGAATGTGACAAAAATATGACATGGAGGAGCTATGAATGATCGGGTAGTGCTGCCAGGGAGTCTTGGGAGGCTAGATCGGTTGGCGGCCACGGCGTGGAGCGTCAATGCGATTCAGGAGGTGACATATGAGGTCCGGCAGGTGGACGGGATCTTTCGGCCAGAATGCAAGGCTTTGTTGGCGCGCAATGGCACCAACCTACTGCATCAGCGACAGATCATCGTGATCGATGAACGCGTTGACGCGATCTATGGAGATCAAATCAGACGTTACTATGACCATCACAAGGTTGTTGCCCATATTCTGTCTCTGTCGGTATCGGAGGAGGTCAAAGACATAGACACCGCTATGCGGATTGTCCGACATCTTGAGTCGGCATGCGTACTGCGGCGATCCGACCCGGTGATCGCTATCGGGGGAGGCGTGCTGCTGGACCTTGTGGGATTTGCCGCGGGTCTGTACAGACGCGGCATTCCGTACGTCAAGGTGCCAACGAATGCCATGGCGATGTGGGACGCCGCCGTCGGCATCAAGACTGCAGTCAACGTCTTGGAGCGCCGCAATCGGTTGGGTTCATATCACGCACCAGCCCAAGCACTACTGGACCGCAGCTTCCTCAATACGGTGGCGCCGCGCGATCTGTCCAACGGCATGGGCGAGTTACTCAAGCTGGCGGTCATCAAGGACGCCCGGCTGTTCAATTTGCTCGAAGAGCATTCGACCATGATGCTGGCTACGCGTTTCCAGGACGCCGCAGTCGCGCCCAAAGTGATTGAGCTCGCGGTTCATGGCATGCTGGAGGAACTCGCGCCGAATCTATGGGAGCGAACACTGGAACGCCCCGTTGATTTTGGCCATTCGTTCGGTCCATTGCTAGAGATGAAAGCTCTGCCGGAACTGCTGCATGGTGAGGCAGTGGCATTGGATGTGCTGCTCTCCTGCAGGATAGCGCGTGGCAGAGGCATGCTGCACGATAGCGATGTTCGGCGCGTCATCGGGGTGATGCATGCGATGCAACTCCCGCTGCGACATCGCTTCTTCGAAGATCCTGCTCTTCTGATGGAGGCGCTGACCGATACCGTGCGACACCGCGATGGCGAGCAACGGCTGCCGTTGCCGTCTGGCATTGGTCAGTGCTGCTTTGTCAACGACGTCCGCGCGGAGGAGCTGACGGCGGTAGCCCGGGAGATGGCTGATGTCAACGCATGACAATGTCCGCCCGATGCTGACTGCGGCAGATGCTCAGCAATTGCTGCGCAGTGCCAGCGATGCGGCACAGGCCAGCGATCTGGCTATCTCAGTCGCTGTCGTGGACGCAGGTGGTCACCTGCTCGCGTTCGCGCGCCATGATGATGCATTCCTTGGATCCATCGATGCTGCGCAGGCAAAGGCCAGAACTGCAGCGTATTTCCGGCGCGATACTGCTGCGATGCAACGTGGCCTGGAAGAGGGCAAGACTGCTTACCTTGCGCTGAACGGTGCATTACCGCTAGACGGTGGCATGCCACTCTACCTACGAGGGGCGCTCGTGGGCGGCTTGGGCGTCAGTGGGGCAGCCTCGACGCAGGACGGCGAACTGGCGCGTACGGCCGTCGCCTGTATGGGGCTGGGGCGGGAGTTCGCATGAGTCAAGACTTCAAAGATCGCGTGGTAATCGTCACGGGAGGTGGCTCGGGCATTGGGCGGGCAACCGCACTTGCGTTTGCCCGTCGTGGTGCCCGCGTCGCAGTGGTCGGCCGCAATATCGCACTATGCGAGGAGACCGCCCGTTCAATCCGAAATGCCGGCGGGATCGGCCTTGGCTTCGTCTGTGATGTTACCCGAGAAGACGACGTGCAGCGCATGATCCAGCAAACGGAAGCGGAAGCCGGCCCAGTCGATATTGCATTCCTGAATGCTGGCGTAGGTACGGCGGCACCCATCGTGGAGCAAGACCTGGAAACGTTCGACGCGGTAATGCGCACCAATTGCACTGGTCTCATGCTTTGCATGAAACACCTGCTGCGCTCAATGTATGTGCGACGAACGGGCGCAATCGTCAACAATCTGTCCGTACATGCGTACCGGACCATTCTGGAGGGTACGAGCGCGTACACCGCTTCTAAGCACGCGGCACTTGCATTGACGAAAGCAGCTGCTGTCGAGGCCGCGTCCAGAGGCGTACGGGTCAACGCAATCGCACCGGGACCTATATCGACGGAGATGCTGCTGCGGTCGAGTGGGGTCTCCGGCGGGATTCAGGCTTGGGCCGAGCGAATTCCGATGAGACGGATCGGCGAGCCCGAGGACGTTGCTGAGGCGGTGCTATGGCTCAGCAGTCCCGCCGCCGCGTTCATCAATGGCGCCGTCATCAATGTGGACGGCGGCTTTCTCGCATGCTGAATCGTTCATGACCTGGATCGCATTGGGAGTGTTCGCCGGTCTTGTGTTGGGAACTTACGATTTCCTAACCAAGCTGGCGCTAAATGAAAAGAGCGTCATGGAGGTGGTGTTCTGGTCCTCCGTGCTTGGCGCTCTGATCTGGGCGCCGTTCTTCTTCATTGGGAACGCGCAGGCCGAGGCCTTTGGTTACTTTGGGCTTTACCCTGCTCATCTGAGCACTGCACAACAGTGGATTTTATTACCTAAATCCATAATGATGGTGGTGACATGGATCCTGTCTTACTATTCGGTCAAGGCGTTGCCGCTGTCCATATCGGCGGGAGTTCGAGCATCCGGACCACTTTGGACGGCGCTCGGCGCCATCATCTTTCTTTCTGAGCGGCTTAACTGGTGGCAATGGTTGGGACTGGCGGTTTCCATGAGCGCCTACTATCTGTTCTCGCTAATCGGCAGGAAGGAGGGTATCAGCTTCAGACGGAATCTGTGGGTACTGTGCATGCTTGCTGCGACATTGTTGTCGTCGGCGAATGCACTCTACGATAAGCATATTGTCGCCACTCTCCATTTGGACCTTGCGGCCGTACAGGCTAACTCTGCGTTGCAGCGCGGTGCTATTGCACTGCTCTTGCTACCGTGGGTATTCCGAAGTTTGGAATGGCGTAGTCTGTTTTCCAGGAACTGGGCGGTGCCTGCGATTGCGTTCTCTTACGTGCTTGCCGAGTTCATCTATCTGACAGCGGTGCAAAGCGAAGGGGCGCTCATCTCTGTCATCTCAGTTCTACGCCGGACCAATCTGGTTATGGTCTTTGCCTTAAGCGCCATATTTTTTACCGAGCGCTTTGTTCGGCAGAAGTTTCTCGCTATTTCCGGTGTGCTGATGGGAATTGTTTTGACAGTGCTTCATTGAGACCACCGGTTGCAACGTGCCGTCTTTAGTTGATGCGCACGAGCGACCTTATCCACTCAACCACCGTGCTGCCATGACGCGAGATCATTGTTCGCTCTGAGGCTAGCAAAAAATACGACTGCTCGGAGCGAATGGAGGCATCAGAAATCCGCACAAGGATGCCTTTCTCTAGCAATCCCTTAACTAGCGACTGCCGACCGAGTGCGATCCCTTGGAGGTTTATGACTGCTTCCAGCATGAGGCCGGTGTCGGCATAGGTGAAACTCCGTTGCGCCGCAGAGATCCGGATATTTGCCTTTTGCAACCACGAGTCCCAGGGCTGGCGACTGTGCGACAGGAAGGCAGCTTTTCGAAAAACATCGGGGCTGCGATGGCATCCCAGTTGTTCCAGGTATTGCGGCGCCGCGACAGGGAACCATTCATCGTCGATGAGTGGTTCGCAATAGTAGGCCTCGGGCTTGCTCTTGGCGAATCGGATCGCAATGTCGGCTTCGCCTTTGTCGATGTCCACATTACGCGTCGTCGGTGAGATCTCGATGGGGATCGTCGGATGTGTGCGTTGGAATTCCGTTAGTGCGGGTACCAGTTGGAAGCGGGCAAACGAAGGCAAGGCGCTGACGCGAATCACGTCGCGCCTCAGCGTAAAGCTAGCGAAGGCGGACTCCAGCACATCGAGCGAATCCTTCAATTGTTGGCGAAGGTATTCGCCTTCTGCACTCAGCGTCACGGAACGGGTGGTCCGGTTGAAGAGGGTGCTGCCCAATGTGCGCTCGAGCTCGCGAATCCGGTGACTCATCGAACTGTAGGAGACGTTAAGTTCTTCTGCTGCTTTGTTGAAGCTGCGCAGCCGAGCGACGGCGTCGAAAGCTAATATTAAATTGATGGAGGGAATTATTCTCATGTCCGACGCCAAAGAGAGATCGACGCCGAGTATACATATTGGTATCGATCTCGGCGGAACAAAAATGGAGGGTATCGTTCTTGATGCCAACTATGAGGAACTAGCGCGATTACGCATGGAAACCCGTGCGTCCGAAGGCTATGAGTCAGTACTAAAGCGGCTCGCACATCTATACTTGTTGCTGCAGGAGGCAGCAAACTACGCCCCCCATACTCTGGGGGTCTGCACACCCGGCTCGATATCAGGCAGGACAGGCCTACTCAAGAACTGCAATGCCACGCAATTGAATGGTAATCCCTTACGCGCCGACTTGGAGGGGCGGTTCGGGCATGCGCTCGCGCTGGAAAACGACGCAAACTGCTTTGCGATGGCAGAGGCAAGTCATGGTGCTGCTGTCGGCTATGATAGCGTATTAGGATTGGTCTTGGGTACGGGCGTCGGCGCCGGCGTTGTGATGAACGGCCGTGTGCTGAGTGGCAAGCACGGTATCGCCGGCGAATGGGGCCACATGGTCATCGATCCAGATGGTCCGCCCTGCTACTGCGGCCGAAGGGGATGTGTGGAACGTTATCTGAGCGGCAGCGCACTTGAAGCGCGCTACCGGCGCCAGACCGGCACGGCACTTGTAGCCTCCGACATCGTCGAGCGAGCTCACCTGGGTGAATCCAATGCGTTGAGCCTACTGGACATGTTCCTTGGCGAGTTTGCATCGGCGCTCGCCAACGTAGTCGCCATACTTGATCCCGAAGTAATCGTGATTGGAGGCGGCTTGGCCAGCATCGACGAGATCTACTCCGTTGGAGTCGAGCGACTGTCTCGGTTAGTCTTTAATGATGCGTTCGAAACTCCCATCCGTCGCAATATCCTGGGTAACTCCGCGGGCGTGATCGGGGCAGCCATGATAGGAATTTGACATGCGCGTAGTAACTATCGGCGGTGCAACCGTCGACGTCATTGTACTGGGGCAACGTGCTATGCGTAGCGCGGGGGCCAAGCAGGATGTGGAACACATCGGCCTGTATGCGGGCGGCGGTGCTGTAAATGCTGGCTTAAGCCTTCTGGAGAACGGGGCCGAGGTGTGCGTGGCCTGCGCCGTCGGAGATGACATGGAAGGCTGGCTATTAAGGGAGACGCTGGTGCACCGGGGCATTGACGTGAGCGGCTTGCGTGTCGTTCCGGGACTACCAACAGGCAAGGCCGTCATCCATGTGAGGGGTGACGGCGAGGCTCTTGTCTATGCAGAACGTGGCGCAAGTACACAGCTGTCCATGTCCAGCGCGTCACCCGAGCTGGCGGGTGCCGAACTGATCTACGTGTCGGCGCTGTCGGAACAGGCTACTATCGACTTGGTTGCGGCTCTGTCATCGTTGGCTGAAAGCCCGCGCAGACTAGTGGTCAATCCTGGTGCTAGCCAGCTTTCGCAAGCTAGCGGAAGCCTGACGGCGATGCTCGCTATGGCGGACCTAGTCTGCTTGAATGCAATCGAGGCTCAATTGCTGATACGAGTAGCCGACGATGCTCCACAAGACACTCTCACACCTTCCCAAGCCCGCACACTGGCAGGCCGCGTAGTCGAGCAGCTGGGTCAGAGCGTTCTCATCACTCTGGGGGCGCTGGGAGCGCTGTACTGCGACGGTCAGGAGAGCCATTTTCTAGCGGCCGCGACCACAACGGTCATATCGACACTTGGCGCGGGCGACGCCTTTGCATCCACCTTTGCGTTTCACTGGGCGATGGGCCGCCATCCGCTCGACGCATTGGGTTTTGCGGAGCAGCGAGCCGCAGCGGTGCTCGGCGTGCCGGCAGCGAACTTGGCCGGCCCCCTTACATCCTCCAAGATGGAATGACGGAGCGTAGTTGGGGTCATGCCAAGATACGGGCAATCCGCTATGAGGACCATTGACGTTATATAGAACGGAATCGATATTTCCAGCAGTTATAAGTAACCGCTGGATTTCTGTCGGCACCCTCAGCTAGACTGGCTGGCCCTTCAGCAAATCAGGAAGTCCGCACAGTGTGCCTTGTCTGACGACGAGGAGTTGAGTCCCGACTTTGTCGTGATGCACAACGGCGAACGGCTGAACCGGCCCCGCAGCGAGGTTTTGTATCTGCCGTTCACGGCGCAGCATGCGGCGTGGGAGCGCTGCCTGGAGCGCATGCACTACGACGACCTGATCATCGGCGCGCCGGATCCATCGGCCGACGAGCGCACATGGATGAGCGCGCTGGACGAGCACGGTCCGGAGGAGCGGGAGTGGCGC
Source organism: Cupriavidus sp. GW822-FHT03E04 (assembly GCF_058801495.1). Classification (NCBI taxonomy): domain Bacteria; kingdom Pseudomonadati; phylum Pseudomonadota; class Betaproteobacteria; order Burkholderiales; family Burkholderiaceae; genus Cupriavidus; species Cupriavidus sp. GW822-FHT03E04. Next base: position 69,190 of record NZ_JBXANI010000036.1, on the reverse strand, counting down.
TTTCGACCGCTGAGCGAGTTCTCGATTTCCCTACGGCCGAAGGGTTGATGTGTGCTTGATACAATCGCCAGAGAGAAACTCATTTCCCATTGATCGCTTCTTCTCTAATGTTCCGACTGCCTGTCAGATCGAGTTTCCGCCAATACACTCTGCACAACGTAAGAAGGCCGACCAATTGTTGTCAGTAAATGCCGTAGCGAGCGACTGCTCGGCCGATGTAGACACTCGGCTTGGCATTTCCCAACGGCTGAGACGGTCGGCCACGGTCGTTGACATCATCTTCGGACCGGATCGAATTTCAGATGGATGATTCAATGTCCCCGGCGGCAATTGGCATCGCTCGCGGGTGTCTACCTCAAAGCAAGTGCTTTGAGACTGATATACCCTTTGAAGTTCGCCCTACCGTTAGGCCCTTCCATTCCCCTTAAGTCCTTTACCCCTCTGCTCCACTTCCGGCAGGAAGGAAGTGGAGCAGCCCTTTGGGTAAGGCCCTTACCATTACGCATTCGAACCCATTTTTGGTATCTCTTTATGCTAGGTCGCGGTCCAGGTCAGTTGGCTCCAATCGACCCAAAGCGGCTGTACGTCTTTCTTCGAAGCAGCCGTCCGCCACCCTCCCTCAACGGTTGTTTAGCGGGTGCTATGTCTTCTGGGTTTTGGCTTTCAGCAGCGAGAGGAAAGGCCGCGGCAGTACAATGGTCGACAATCTTCGGCAACGGGCTACTTACCGCGCGAAAACGGTTAGATCGGAGGAGGTTGCGATTACAAGCGATCTTCCTGACGGCGAGAATCCACATGCACGAACTTCCGATTCCACAGCGATCTTTTGGAAGTTGTCCGGCTTCCCGTACAAAGAGCCAAATAGCCACGAGTCCGGCTCAAACAGGAGGACACTCGTTGCGGGCCAGTCTAACGTGACCATCTCAATAGTCCAGCGGTCCTCGGTTACCAGCGGTAGACCTCCACCGTATAGGCCTGCCATTCGGATCACCTCGCCGTCAAGCGGCCCAATTCCGTCCGCCTCGAGGTGAAGGTAGTCTCCGATCTGGTTCGCATCGTCGCGGGCGACACGCTTTCCCACGCGGCAGTCAAATACTCCTCGCCCCTGGCTTGACACAACGAGAAGATGCTCGGACTCTCTATCGAAGCCTACTGATTCAAGGCCGCCAACTGAAAATACGCCGGCCTTTCGCCACGGCAGACGAGGCTCCTTGACTTCTGCGCGGCTAATCTTGTCCTTCAGGGGGCGTAATCTGTCCATGACGTATCGCTGGTAGGCGCCCGTCTGCTGCGGGACGCCAATTTCTTCAAGCTTCAGAGCTGGCTTTGCTTCGGCCAAAGGATACTCTGACGGCGGCTATTGGCCGAACTCAGCCGTCGGGCCGATCCCCGAACTATACCGCTACCCAGATCGAGTCGGCTCTCACATCCCGCGATTCGGTGAAGAAGCGAGAGCATTGACCGCATCGCTTATCGCAGATATCAAAAAAAGTCAAAGATAAACCTGCGCCACGTGCCGCAGGTTTTCGCTGGAATCGCACAAGGCCTCCGATCTAGCATTCCCCCTGTCCATCGCATGGTACTCAGCTCCTCCCCCCGAGGGGCCCGGCGATTGACGGAACTTGATCGTAGCTCCTTGTCCTCCGGGCAAGCCCGGAGGCTTTTTCCTATGCGAACGAATCACCTGCTTGTCGCCACCGCGCTGATGCTCACTGCCACCGCCGCGCAGGCCACGTGCTTCGAGTCCGCGGCTGCACGCTACGGGCTCAATCCCGAACTGCTGGTTGCCATCGCAAAAACCGAAAGCAGCTTGCGCCCCGAGGCCATCAATCTCAGCCACAAGGCGCGCACGGGATCCTACGACATCGGTCTCATGCAGATCAATTCCTTCTGGCTGCCCAAGCTGGCTGCACTTGGCATCAGCGAGCAGGCGCTATACGCGCCGTGCCAGAACGTCATGGTTGGTGCCTGGATCCTCGCTCACCACCTGCGTGAGACGGGTTCCGACTGGAATGGCGTGGGGGCTTACAACGCCAGCTGCCGCACGCTGTCCGCGGCGCAATGCCGCGCTGCTCGCGCCGACTACACCTGGAAGGTCTATCGAAACTGGCCCAAGACCGGCTCGCCGAAGCTCGATGGCCTGGCGGATAGCGACATGGTGGCCCGCGAATCGCTCAAGAGACGCCCGACCCGCAGTGCGCCGCAGCCCACGGGTGCTGGTATTGAGGCGGTGCGCGTGGCGCTGGCTCCGGCGCAGCCAATTGAACCAACCCATTCTCCTGATGAGGACCAGGTCCATGACGAAGCCAGCCCCTCGTGACCATCAACCCGGCTATGAGGCCGTGCTGCTGCGCGCAAGTATCCGCGCTCAGTTGCGCACCTTTCGCCGGACGCACTTCGGTGGCGACTCGCATATCGAGCGTTGCATGGTGTCGGCTGCGATTCAGATGGTGATGGCGTCTACTGCGCTGCAGGAGCAACTACTCGCCTGCATGGCCGATGCGGTGCAAACCGATGTGCTTCTGTCGCTCGATTACAAGCGGCAGACCGCGACCGTGTTCCCAATGGAACCGCTTGCCAATGGTGGCAGGTGATAGATGAGAGGTTCTTCTATGCAATTGACCGTGCAATCCCACGCGCACTTTGCAGACCGGCTGGTCGCGCGTACCTGTGACGCCGTCGTGCGCCACCGGGTGGCGATCTTCGCCACGTTGTTGCTGTTGCTGGCGATGACAGCGCTCGCCGTCAAGGCGGGTACCACGGGTGCCGAGTACAAGGCTGCCTACGAGTACTTCGTTGGCCTCATTACCGGTTACCCCGGCAAGATCGCCGCAATCATGATCGGCCTGGGCGGCGTGCTCATGAGCTGGTCCAAGGGCAGCCCCCTGTGGTTCGCTGGCGCCATCCTGATCGGCATCGTGATCTGGAACCTGCCGACCATTATCGACGGCATCTTTACCGCGACGATCTGAGGACGGCGGCGGACTGACGAACGAAGACCGAAGACAGAAGCACGGAGTCGGAATGAGCGAGCAGCCGATAGACGAAGAGGTCCCGCAGACCCTGGACGATCCACACCAGTTCCTGTTCTGGGAGATGGACGTGGCCATGATCACCGGACTGTTGTTTTATCTCGGGTTCGCCTTTGCTGACTCTTTCCTGGTTGGGGGCGTGCTGGGCATTGCGGCCGGCGTCACCTTGCAGAAGATGAAGTCGAACAAGCACAAGAAATACAGCGTGCATCTCTCGTACTGGTATCTGCCTGTGAATATCGGCCTGCAGCGTACGCCGCCGTCCGCGATGCGCTGTTTCTTGGGGTAAGGGATGGACATCGATCGCATGGGCGAGGAAATCCAGGCGCGCTATGGGATACGCAAGGCGATCCAATGGCTCCTGGTGCTGATGGTGGTCAGCAATGTGTTGCTGGCGGCCAAGGTGTTGCTGCACAAGGATCGCAACCGCGAGACGCTGGTGCCGCCGCAGATCCACAAGAGCTTTTGGGTGGACGACGAGAGCCTGGATCCGGCCTACCTGGAGCAGATGGGTGGCTATCTGCTGCAGCTTCGCTGGAACCGCACGCCGCTGACCTGCGCGAGCCAAAGGACGCTGTTCCTGCGCTACGTGGGTGCGGGGTCCTATGGCGTGCAGCAGCGCGTGCTGGATGCCGACTGCGCCAAGCTGCGCGACCTCAACGCCTCGCAGACGTTCACGCCCAGCGGAGCCACGCCTGGCAAGGATGGCAACAGCATGGTCTTCGCCGGCAGCCTTGCCACCTACATCGGCGACAAGCGTACGTCGGACCTGCCCAGGCGCTATTGGGTCCAGTTCGGCATGTCGGGCGGCAAGCTTTACCTGGATAGCCTGCGCGAGGTGGTCGGTAACGATGTGGCGCGCCTCGACGTGGAACGCGCCCCTCACAAGGATACGAAGGAAGACGCTGATGAGACCGCGCAAACTGCACCTTAGCCTGGCCCTGCTGTTCTGCGCGAATTGCGTGCAGGCCGCGCAAAGCGTGGACCTGGTCGAGAACGAGACCGTGGCGATCCGTATCTCCAAGACGGCGCTCACGCGCCTCGTGATGGAGGGCGGCCAGCTGCGCGGCCTCGACGTGCCCAGGGGCGACCTGGCCACGCAGACTGACAGCGAGGCCGGCGACATCCTGCTCACGCCCAATGTGATTCGCCCGATCGAGGGCTTCGTGATCTCGGCGACCACCGGCAAGAAGTACCCCATCGTGATGCGGCCCGCCGATATCGGCGTCGAGACTGTCGTCTTGCGCGAAGGCGCCGCGCGCGGGGGCCAGGGGCGCGCGGCGGACGCGTTGCAGTCGGTGACGGTGGTGTCGAAGGCACCGTCCTACGACGCACAAATCAGCCAACTGATGGTCACCATGGCTAACAACGCTTCGCTGCGCGGTTATCAATTGCAGTCCCAGGATGCGGATATTCCCTTCCTGCCGGGCACGCGGGTGACGCTCTTGCGCACCTATGCCAGCCGCACAATCCAGGGCGCAGTCTATCGCCTGCGCAACACCGGCACGGACCGGTTGTTCCTGGCTGAGACGCAATTCTATCGCCCGGGCGTGATGGCGGTCGGCCTGGACCGCGCAGAGCTCGCTCCCGGTGAGGAGACCCACCTCTACGTGATCGGAGGAGCGAGCCGTGACTAACTGGACTGCATGGCTGCAGCGACTCAAGCCGCGCAAGGCCGCCGCCAGGTCGATGGCGGTATCGACCCGCCGCAACCGCGGTGCGCAATGGCAGCGCCTGGGCGTGATCGCGATTGTATTTGGGGCCATCGCGGTCACGACAGTGGTGTTCATTGGGCCACCAAGCAAGACTGGCGCCAAGCCTACCCTGGTGCCTGCGCCCAAGACGCGCGACATTGGCACCTCGGTGGGTGACTTGGACAAGGATGCCTGGCGCAGCCTGTCCACGGGCGAGATCGAGGCGATGCGCCGTGATCTCGCGGAACTCAGGAAGAATGTTTCCGATGGCCAGGCGGAACAGGCCAAGCAAGCCAAGACGCTTGCAGCCGCGTCCGCCGCAGCCGCGCAGGGATTGGTCGCGCCGCCGCCGGTGCGCATGACCGGCGAAGCGAGCCCCTTCACCCAGGCCGGTGCCATGCCCCCGTCGCCAGCATTGGGTGGGCAGGGGATGGCTGGCGCGTCCGGCGCGCAAGCCGTACCAAGCTATGAAGCCAGGATCGACCGGATCCGCGTAACGCCGGATGGCGGCGCAGGAAGGCAGGGCGCAGCGAGCGGGGGTAACACCGATGACGGCAGCTATTCCCAACTGGAGGCCAACGCAAGCGGGAGCAGGCGAGGGCACCGCTCGCCGCGTAGTGGCGAGCGCTTCGAACCGGAGGACCCGTTGCTGCCCAACCGGGCGGGCGGTCGCGGTGTCAAGACCTACATCCCGCCGGGCACCAATATGCGCGTGATGCTGGTGCAAGGCATGGATGCCCCCACCAGTGGACAGGGGCAGACCAACCCGCATCCTGCGCTGTTCTCCGTGATCGACGCAGCCAATCTGCCGAACGGCTTCACGGGGGACCTGGAGGGGTGTGTCATCACCGGCAATGGCTATGGCGACATCTCGTCCGAGCGCGCCTACATCCGCACCGACCGCCTGTCTTGCATCGACGCGTCGGGCGGTGCGATTGACGTCAAGCTGACCGGCTACGCCGCCGGCGAGGACGGCAAGGCGGGTATTCGCGGCAAGATCGTCGCCAAGACCGGCGCCATGCTTGCCAACGCCATGTGGGCAGGCCTCGGGGCCGGCTTCAGCCAGACACTGCATAGCGCCGCCACCACTACCACAACCACCCCGCTGGGCGGCGTGACCAGCACCATCGACAGCAACCGACTGCTGCGCGCTGGTGCCGCCGGCGGCGCATCCAAGGCGATGGACATGCTGGCGCGCTACTACATCAAGCTCGCCGAGAACACCTTTCCCGTGGTCGAGATCAACGCCGAGCGGGTGATAGACATCGTCGTGACCAAGGGCTTCACCATCGAACGTCAATGAGGAATTCAATGCCACTCGCCAACATCCGGTACACCATGCGCCGTTACGCTGCTGCTGCGGCATTGGCCACTGTCGTTACAGTGAGCGCCGTTCCTGCTTCCGCACAGAATGACCCGAAGGCCCTGGCGGTGCTGCAGGCGCTAAAGGAGCGGTACCCCAAGACGGAGTTCAGCCAGATCCGGGCGGCCGAGATCCCGGGTCTCTACGAGGTATCGATGGGCAAGAACGTCGCGTACTTCGAAGCCAGCGGGCGCTATGCGCTGTTCGGCCATCTGTACGACATGAGTAGCCAGGTTGATCTGACCGTCCAGCGCGAGCAGTCCCTGCAGAAGATCAACATCGGCGCGCTCCCGGTCGCGGACGCGATCAAGACCGTGCGCGGCAAGGGCTCGCGTGCGCTCTACGTGTTCTCGGACCCGGACTGCCCGTTCTGTCATCAGCTCGAAGTCTCCCTCAAGGGTCTGGATGACGTCACCATCTACACCTTCCTGTATCCGCTCGAAGGCCTGCATCCCGATGCGAAGAAGAGGTCGGCCGCCATCTGGTGTGCCAAGGATCGCTCGGCAGCCTGGGATACATGGATGGCCACCAAGGTCCTGCCGGCGCCCGGTAGCTGCGCTACGCCCATCGAGCGCAATCTGGCGCTGGCGGCCAAGCTGGGTGTGGAAGGCACGCCCACGATGTTCGCGGCCGACGGACGCAAGCTGGTCGGTGCGGCCTCGCTTGAGCGTATCAACGCCTTCCTGTCAGGTGGCCAGCCCACCGCCGCACGTTAAGGGGGCCACCATGCGCCGCATCCTGCCGGCCCTGTGCGCAGCCGCGATGCTCGCGGCGGGCTGCGCCGACATGTCCGGGCTCAATGCCGAGAGCCACTTTGCCTGTGCCGCCCCGGAGGGGTCGTCGTGCCTGTCGGTGTCGGGCGTCTATGCCAATCTGCAGGCCGGCAACGTACCGGGCGCGGGCACGAAGACGGGCATGCCGACGTTGCAGGGCGAAGACCTGCGCATGGCGTCTCCCGCTGCCATGGCGGCTCCGTACTCTGGGCCGCCGGCGCGTAGTCCCGAACGCACGCTGCGCGTATGGGTGGCGCCATATGAGGACGATAGCGGCACGCTGTTCGATCAGAAGTACTTCTACGTGCTGGTGTCCAGAGGGCAATGGCTGATCGAGAAGAATCGGGAGAACCTGCTGCGTAATCGCTTTCGCGCGGTTTATCCGCTACAGGCGCCGAATACGTCAGAGCCGGCGGAGGCCCTGTCCCCGGCCACTGGCGCCACGCCATTCATGCCACCGATGGGGCAGGGTAGTCCGATGCCGCAGTCCCCTGTCTCCATGGCTGGGGAATGAGGCTGCCATGCTCCGTAATCTGTTTCCCAAGACCGAAGCCAACTACCGCGAGCTCGACGACGACCTGGTGACGCCGCGCCGAGGCAATCCACTGCCCTTCGACCGATTCTCCCAGTTACTGCCCTACACCGGCTACGACCGCCACAATGAGCTCTTCGTGATCGCCGCGCCCTCGGCGGATCCCAGCGCCATCGAAGGCTTTGGTTTCACGCTCGAGCTTTCCCCGCAGCTTGGCGCCGATCGCGAGATGGCCGCCAACCTGGTCAACCTGTTCAAAGTGGGGCTGCCCGAGAACACCGGCATCCAGGTGCAACTATTCGGCTCACCGGTGTTGGATCACCAGCTCGACGCGGCGCTGGCGTGCACCGTTGGCTCGCCGCAAGCGCCGCAGGGGCAGATTCCGTTGCTGCGCAAGATGTGCGAGCGGCGCAATGCCTTCTATCGCAAGGGCGCGCGCACAGAGCTGTTTCCCAATACCAACTTCCGCATGCGCGACTTCCGCGCCAACCTGAGTGTGGTCATTCCCGCCAAAAGCCTGAAGGACGAGATGGCCAGGCGCAATGCGGTCACGGCGCGTCAGAGCGTCATCAATACGCTCGCTCAGTACTACCTCTACGGCCACACCTGGGACCCGGAGGACCTGATCAACTGGTGCGCGCTGCTGCTCAACCCGCAGCGCACGCTGGCCGGCGATCACGCGTGGCTGTCCTACGATCCGGGCCGCGCATTGCGCGACCAGATCATCGCGGCTGACACGGCTGCCGCGGAAAGCTCGGACGACATCCTGTACACCGGCGGTGGCGTGCCGCCGGTCGGCATGCGTGCCATGTCAGTACGCAACTACCGCAAGCGCCTGACGCTGGCGCACATGGGAGCCCTGCTAGGTAGCGCAACCTCGGATGCGGTTTCCTATCCTTGCCCGTTCCTTGTCACCTTCGGGTGCAGCATCCCGAACGTGGAGAGTGAGAAGCAGAAGACCCAGCTGCTGGCCGCTCGCGCCCAGCAGAAGGCCGATTCGCCGCTCGCCAAGTGGCTGCCACGGCTGCACGACGTCAATGCCGACTGGAAGCTAGCCCAGGCGGCGTTCGATCGCGGCAGCGGCACCCTGAAGGTCTACCACCAGCTGCTGCTGTTCGCACCACCCGAGGAACTCGCCAACGCCGAGCAGTCCGCGCGCTCGATCTGGCGCACGATCAACTGCGAACTGGTGGTCGACAGCAAGATGCAGAAGCAGGCGCTGCTCTCAGCGTTGCCGATGATGTACGGGCCGCTGCTGCAGGGCGACCTGCGCAAGACCGGGCGCTGCACCACGAAGACCATGGAGAACGCGGCCAACATGATGCCAGTGCTGGCGGAGTGGACTGGCACTGATCCACGCGAACTCAACGGTATTCAGCAGGCGGTGCTCACCCTTTTTGGGCGGCGGGGCCAGATGATGGGCATCGACATCTTCGCCAACCCGTCAGGCAACTATAACGGCATCGTGGTGGGCAAGTCCGGTTCGGGCAAGTCGAACTTCCTGAACGAGCTACTGCAGCGCACGCTGGCCGTGGGCGGCCGAGCCTGGGTGATCGATGTCGGCGGCTCCTACGAGAAGCTAGCTGGCACATTGGGCGGGCAGTACATCCGTTTCACGAACGACTCGGGTCTCAGCCTGAATCCGTTCTGGATGGTCAACACGGAGAACGAGGAAGAACAGCAGGAAGACCTGCAGATGCTCAAGCTCGCCGTCGGCCAGATGATCTCTCCGTCACGCCCGCTCACCGACTACGAAGATCGGCAACTGCGCATCGCGATCGATCAGCTGTGGCTTGACCAGGGCAAGCTGGCCACCGTCACGCAACTTGCCGAATACCTCAGGAAGAACTGCGCCAATGGCGGATCGACTGAGACCACGGGCTACGGCGGCACGCCCGACCCGGCACTGTGCGACCCGCGGATTCGTGACATGGGGGTGCAGCTCTATCCCTTCACCGAAGACGGGCCCTATGGCCGGTTCTTCCACGGCCCGGCCAATGTGCGCTTTGACGCGAACTTCATCGTGCTGGAGCTCGAGGAGCTGGCCTCCCGGCCAGACCTGCAAGCCGTGGTCATGATGATGCTGATGTATCGCATCACGCAGGGCATGTATCTCGCCCGGCGCGACCAGCCCAAGCTTGCGGTGATCGACGAAGCCTGGGACCTGATGAGCAGCGGCAACTCCGGAGATTTCATCGAAAAGGGCTACCGGCGCGCACGCAAGTACGGTGGGGGCTTTTTCACCGCCACGCAGTCGATCGCGGACTACTACAAGTCCGAGACTTCGCGCGCGGCCTTTGAGAACGCCGACTGGATGTTCCTGCTCAGTCAGAAGGCCGAGTCGATCAATCAGCTGGTCAAGTCGGACAAGCTGGAGCTCGACGAGTACACCAAGGGGCTACTCAAGAGCGTCAAGACGGTACACGGCAAGTATGCGGAGATCTTCATCAAGGCCGGAGACCTGCCGCCGGCCGTGGGCCGACTGTATCTGGATCCGTATTCCCTTGTCACGTTCTCCACCCAGCCGGCGGACTTCCAGGCGGTACGCGACTTGCGTGCGCAGGGCCTGTCCACCGACGAGGCGATCGAGGCTGTGCTGGCCGCACGCGAGGCCGCTGGCCAGGCGCTCTACGTACCGCCGACATTCGACGAAGAGGACGAGTACCTGGAGGAGATGCAATGACCCGGCGCCGCACGGCCAGCCGGCTGCTAGTGGCCGCGATCCTGGTGTCCGCCAGCTTGTCGGCCTTGATGGTCGCCGGGGCCACCTGGTGGGCCCGTCAGCATCAGCCTCGTATGGCGACCGTCGACCTGCAGGCCGTCCTGGATGCAAAACGGGCGAGCTTCGCGGAGCGCATCACCCGTCCGAATATGACTGACCGGGACCGGGAAGCCGCGCTTGCGGAGACGAGCGACGTGGGCACGCAAATGAGCGCGGCGCTCAGGGCGCTGCAGGCCGAGTGCGGCTGCATTCTGCTGACCCGTGCCGCCGTTATCGGCGCCTATGCCGAGGTCGAAGACATGACGCCCGCGCTAATGGCCCGGCTGGGCATGTCGGTGCAGGCCGTGGCCAACGCCCGTATCAAGCTCGAGGAGCGGATGCAGACCAAGGAGGGGGCACCATGAATATCCCTACCGCAAAGATTGCCAGGTGCGGCCATGCCCTGGCGCCGATGATGGCGAAACACTTCGGGCGCTGGTGGTGGGCCTGGGCGTTGATCCTGATCACAGGCGGACAGATCGGTAGCCGGTGGGCGCTACATGTGAACTTGTCCAACAGCATAGCGGATTGCAACGTGTTCCTGGTGACCAAAGCCGATAGGCAGATTGCGCGTGGCAGTCTGGTGGAGTTCGCGTGGCCGGGCGGTGGACCGTACCCCGCCGGTGTGCGTTTCATCAAGATCGTCAGGGGCATGCCGGGCGACATGGTGACCACGCAGGGGCGCGATTACTTCATCAACGGCGTCTACGTCGGCACGGCCAAGTTCAGCACAGCGCGGGGCGAGGTGCTGGAGATGGGGCCGACCGGGCGCATTCCGCCTGGGCGCTTCTTCGTCTGGACACCACACCCGGACTCGCTCGATTCGCGCTATGCACTTACCGGCTGGGTCAACTACGGGCAGGTCGTCGGCACTGCGCGCAAGCTCTTCTGAGGGGAGGAACGATGCGAGCTCTCCACCTTGTGGTCCTCATGATGACGTTGCATGTTGTGCCGGCGTGCGCGGCTGATGCTCTCGGTCCGACCTATCCCATCATCGAGCCGGATCTCTTGCAAGAGATCCAACGCAACCTGGCGGACAAGGCGCGCTCGGGCGACCTGGCGCGTCTGCAGCGCGAGGCAGTCGCGCGCTCAGAACACGCGATGCGCAACCCGAAGCCGGCCCAGGGTGTGGTACGCACCGTCACGCCGCGAACCTACTACTATGACCCGACATTGGTAGCCGGACGGCCTATCGCCGGACCCGGTGGCGAAATCCTGGTGCAGGCTGGCCAGCGCTTCAATCCCCTCGACCAGGTGGCGATGCGCCAGCAACTGGTGTTCTTCGATGCCCGCGATGCGGGCCAGGTCGCGCTGGTGGCCAGGATGATGGCGGATTCGCGCTCGCCCAGCAAGCCGATCCTGGTCAATGGCGACTACCTTGCACTGCAAAGACACTGGCGGCGTCAGGTCTTCTATGACCAGTCAGGGGCGCTTGTGCGCAAGCTCGGCATCCGCCAGGTACCCGCCGTCGTGCGCCAGGATGGAAAACGCCTGCGCATAGAGGAGGTCTTGCCATGATTGCACGGCTATTTTTGTCGCTGGCGCTCGTGCTGGCTTGCGCAGGGGCGCGTGCGCAGCAAGGCAGCAACCCCACCTGCGTAGGGAAGTTCCTCAACCCGATCACCGATATCTGCTGGTCCTGCATCCTGCCGCTCAAGATTGGCGACATGACCATGATGCGCGATGGCCAGGAAGACAACGGCACTTCGGGCAGTCCGTTTTGCTGGTGCTCGGGTAGCGACGGGACGTTGGCTCGCGCCGGTGTCAGCATGTCGTTCTGGGAGCCGGTGCGCACGGTCGAGGTGGTACGCCGCCCATTTTGCTTCCCCTCGTTGGGCGGCGTCATGCTCGATCCAGGGATCGATGCGCCTGCGCACGGACGCATTGGCGAGGGCAAGGCCCAGCCGGCCACCTCCTTCTACCAGGTGCATTGGTATATGAACCCCATCCTGTTCTGGCTGGAAATCCTGCTAGATAACCCGTGCCTGGAGCAGAACGTGTTCGACCTGGCGTATTTCACCGAGGTCGATCCGCTGTGGGGGGACTCCGAACTGACGTTCATCCTCAATCCGGAGGTGGCACTCTTCACCTCACCGCTGGCGCAGGCTGCCTGCGCCGCCGACTGTGTCGCGGCCACGGCCGGCTTCCCGCTCTCGGAGCTGTTCTGGTGCGCGGGCTGTCAGGGCGGCATGTATCCGCTCAACGGCTGGGTGTCGACCCATATCGGCGGGGTGCAGGCATCGCAATTGTTGGGTCAGCGTTTCACCAACAAGATGCATCGCGAAGGGCTCATCTGGTCCGCCAGCGGCAAGGACGGGACCTGCGGTTATGTGATGCAGCCGCTGATGGACAAGCGCAACTACAAGACCAGCATGACCTATCCATCGCGCCAGACCGACAAGATCAACGGGCGCTGCTGCCAGCCGTTCGGCCGCTCCACCATCCTGTGGGGCGCAGGCAAATCGTTTCCGTACCGCGGCGAGGATTACGCGTACATCCTGTACCGCAAACGCGACTGTTGCATGGGGGCTTTTTAATGCGCATACGCATTCTCATGGCGGGCCTGATGGCTTGCACTGCCGCAGTCGCTCAGCACACCTTGCCGGCGGATGCCGCATTGGAAGGCGCCATGTCGGCTGCGCAACTGCGCGCCCAGTCGGTGCTGCAGGCGATGCCGGATCCGGCCACGGGCGCCGTCAACGTGCCGGACCTGCGGACCAGGTCGGCACAGCCGATGCCCGATCCTGCGGCGCTTGCCCGGCGCTACCAGTCTAGCCGGGCACCGGCACCGGCGGAGCGGAGGTATCCCGTGATGGTATTTGCCTCACTGTCGATGCCCGAGGCCACACTCAAGCGCATTGGCGAGCAAGCTCGCCGTGCCGGCGCCGCGGTGATTTTCCGGGGCTTGCGCTACGGGATGGGGCAGGGTAACTGGAAGCGCTCGGTCGATGCCATGAAGCCGGTGGCCGACACTGGCGCCGTGGTGCTGATCGACCCTCGCCAGTTCGAACGCTTCGATATCCGCACCGTACCTGCCGTGGTGGTCTCGCTCAACGCCCTGGAGGACTGCGCCGAGGGCGCGTGTGCCAATCGTTCGGCACGGGTGGACGGGGATGTCAGCCTGGACTACGCGCTGGAGCGGGTCGCCGCGCGTAAGGATGGCGTCGGGCAAATCGCACGGCAGGTGCTGGGTCAATTGCGAGGGGAGAGGCCATGACGGAGCGCTATCGACGAAGGCGTGCCGGGCGTCTGATGCGCTGGCGTCTCCTTCCGGTGATGATCGGCATGGCAATCACCCTCACCACGCTTGCGGCGGCGCGTGCCGCCGACGTGACGCCGGCGCAAGCGGATGGTATTGCGCGTGGCCTGGGCGATCTGCTCATCGATGGACTGTTCCAGCGCATCACGACACCGAATGCGCAGCAAACCGTTCCCGGCTATACCAATGCGGCGCAGCCATCCGACTATTACCAGGGTGGACAGGGGCAGCTCAATGCGCCTGGCGCTTCCCGCGTGCAGGGCTGCGCGGGGATGAGCGACACCGAATGCCAGGCAGTCAACCTGCTCAAGAATCGGCCCCAGATCGCACCGCAGTTCCACATCGACCGCAGCGATCCACTGCTGGTGCGGTACCGCGCGCTCTATGGCAACCCGGGCAGTCAGCTCGGCGACCTGAACCAACTCGTCAGTGGCGAATCGGCCTGCCGCACTGACACGGTCACACTGCCAGCGCAGCACGAAAGCCGTGTCTGCAACGACTACGCTGTGACACGCAATGATGCCTGCGTCCTGGGGCGCAAGGTTGAAGTCGACGCAGACCATCTGTACCGCTGCCTGGAATCGATCCAGAATCAAGCGCAACGCACCTGCACGGTCGGGCGTGTGATCCAGGTCAGTCCCGAGTACAACTATCAGTGCAGTCGGACGCTGAAGGCCGAGCAAACCATGACTTGCGGCAAGCAACTGATCGTGACGGCCGTCACCAACTGGCAGCAGCAGCCAGGCTGCTCGCCCGGACAGCTGGTTGTCGATCTCGGCGGGCGGCCTGGCTCGGGCTCCAACTCTGTGGGCCGTGTGTACTGTGGCAGCGACGGCAGCAGCTTGCGCTTCGAGACGGGGGCCTCTCCCAACCAGAGGTACTACCTCCGGCCAGGATGCAACGCGAACGTCCATACGCCGATGGACGGGGGCTCCGGCTCGGGATGGTGGTGCGCCACCGCAAGCCGGAATACCTGCAACAGCTTTTGTGCCAGTTCCCATCTCAGCATTTCGTGCAGTGGAGGCTGGTGCACAGCGTCAATCCAGACCAGCGGCAACCTGTCGAACTATCGTGGCTCCGCTGGCTTCACACAGCCCACGGTCTGGAAGCCGGTAGTGGGATTCGTGGATAGCTGGGACAACCAGTGCCGTAGCCTGGAGGCGCGGCAATGAATCGCCTCCTGCGTGCCATGCTAGGGGTATTGCTGGCGGCCACACTCTTCCAGGCCTGGGCAGGGGACTGCCGCAAGACCGCCGAATACTGTGTCGATTCGGGCACCAAGTATGTGAGCGGCTACGCCGTGCATCGGGATTGCTGGCGTTACGAGTCCCGGTTCACTTGCGAGGTCAGCAGTCCCGCGAACTACTGCAGTGCGATCGCGGCCGTCCCCGGCTGCTTCCAGGTGGGCTCTCAGTGCACCCAGGTTGGCTCCAGCGGTGCCTGCATTCGCTACGCTGACACGTATCGTTGTGGCCAGTCCGTCGCGCCGCCAGCGGGGGTCGTCCAGCTCGACAATACCTACACCGTGTCGACCGACATCATCGATCGCAGCCAATGCGAGAGCGTGGAAGCGAACAAGTCATGCCAGCGATCCGAAAGAGTCTGCGTGGAGCCGGGTGGCACACGCGTGATCAACGGGCTGTCGGTGACGAAGGACTGTTGGCAATGGGAAGAGCGCTACGCTTGCATCACCCAGGAGTACAAAAACTACTGCGAGCCGCTCGAGAACAAGACTGACTGCAAGGAGGTGGCCCGCACCTGTACATCGCAAGCCTGGGACGGCAGTTGCAATGCTTACCAGGTGGATTACAACTGCGATGCCAAGGCGGGCGAGCCGCTGCCGGAACATGTGGCGCATCTGGATAGCAGCTACACGATCATCAACGACATGATCGACAAGTCGCAATGCGAGCAGTACGCGAACAACCGGAACTGCACCTTCGCGGGCCGGCGTTGCACGGACCCAGGCGGCACGCGCAACATCAACGGGCTCGACGTGACCAAGGACTGCTGGGCCTGGACGGACGACTACGTATGCGCTGACACCACGTTGAAGTCGGATTGCGGCGACCTCAAACAGAACAAGGCCTGCGCGCTCAATAGTAGTACCTGCCTCGACACGCTTCCGGCAGGGCAGTGCGGGTTGCGGGAGCATCTCTACACCTGCCTGACCCAAGCCGAGCAAACCACTGACCGCCAGGTCTGTGGCGACCAGATCTGCGTGGGCGGGCGTTGCGAGACCCATATTCCGGCGGCGGATAGGGACTTCGGACGGGTGATCAGTGGTCTGGAGGCACAACGCCAGGTTGGCATGTACCTGGATCCGGCCACGCTAAAGATCTTCGGGGGCGAGAAAAGCAGTTGTACCAAGAAGATCGGCGGCATGGTTGACTGCTGCAAAGCCACCACCAAAGGCGGCAATTCCAGCAACAGCATGATGAACCAAGCCGCCCGGACGGGCGTCAAGTACATCGCTGGCGAAGCGGTCAAGACAGTGGGTTCGGCGTATCTGTTCGACGCGCTATCCAGCACTGGCATGGGCACCAATGCGCTGAACTTCTTCGGCATCACCAAGGGCTATTCGTTTGGGGACACGCCATTCAGCTTCTACGGCTTGTCCTGGTCACCCATGACAGGCTTTGCCTTTGATCCCTACAGTCTCGCCTTCCAGGTCGCGATACAGGTCGTGACGCAGTACATGCAGTGCAAGGAGGGTGACAACCTGCTTGCCATGCGCAAGGGGCAGGGTCTCTGCACCCGGGTGGGCTCGTATTGCGGCAGCAAGCAACTGGGCGTCTGCCTGGAGAAGAAGGAAGGCTACTGCTGCTTTAACTCGAAGCTCTCCCGGATTATCAACGAGCAGGGGCGCCCACAACTGGGTAAGGGCTGGGGCGACCCCGCCAACCCGGATTGCTCGGGGTTCCTGATTGACGAATTCACCCAACTGGACTTCGGGACGATGAACCTGGAGGAGTTCTACCAGGACGTCATACCCAAGGATCAGGACAAGGGGGCGATTGTGGACAGGATGCACAAGCGCACCAGAACCGCCGTGCAACGGTCTAGTTCCAATCCATGACGACAACTCACCCACTATCGGGAGGCTTGATGAAACTGCTGCAGAACAGAACGAATTGGGCGCTGCTCGCTTACATCGTGATGGTGATTGCGTGTGCGTTGCTTGGATCTTACCTTCTGGCAGCGTGCTTGTTTGGCGTCGCTGTGTGGCTGCATCGCTACGACCGCACCCTGGTTCGCCGCATGGAAGACGGTGATGCAACGAACTGGGAGCTTCGCGTGCGCGGTGTCAAGGTTGGCGTGGTATCGGACGCAGACTATGCCGCCGTGCAACGGAATGCGTTGCATGATCTCCGCAACGCGGCCGCGCAGTTTGCCAGCGCTGTGGGTGCGGTCCTGCGCGCTGCCGGGAGATCGATATCGGCTACTACGGTTTGGGCGCCTTTAGGCGGGCTAGCGCTGATCGCCTGGGAGCCGGGGGTTCTCTTGAGCGCGATGAAGGCGCTGAACAACGCTAGTCCCGACGACATTTCGGAAGCCGCTCGAGCGGCGTTGTATCTGATCGTGGTGCTGTCGTTGATCACGGCGGGCATTGCGATGGCTGCCGGTGTGCGCTTTGGATTCGTGAATCGATACGCCGAGGCGGTTGCGCGCACGCTTTGCCAGCGCTGCGGCGTGCCGGCGGATGGGGACATTGTGCTAAAGGAGTTGATCGAATGATCGTCCGTCGAATCCTGCTCGCCGCAACGTTGGCGTGGGCGACGGCGGCGCACACGGCCGAGCCGCTGTCCGATGCCATCAAGCGCGCTCTCACGGCAAGTCCGGTGGACGTGGAGGTGTCGGGCGAGGAGATCGACACGCTGCGCCGACAGATTCAGGCGCCGCGCATCCTCGCCCACATCGAACCCATCCGCGACCTGGGCGGGGCGTGCAAGCGGCTGCGCACCACGCTCAGCGCGCCGGTGGCTGTCGATGCGGCTGGGATGCGCAGGCCGTTCTCCTGGTCATTCGAGATGAACCTGTGCCCTGACGGCGCGCCTCCGCCGGCAAGAGGGGGGATGGCGCAATGAGGCCAGTGATGCTCAAGCTTCAGCAACGGGGCGCGGCCGTCCTGCGCCAGCTGGGTCGCTTTGTGATCCTGTATGTGTGCATTGCCATGCCGATCACGCTTGTTGGGATGCTGATCTACCTGTGGGGCAACCTTGTCGGCGGGGACTTGGGCGGGGCACTCTCCCTGGCGTACGTGGGCGCCGGCGTTTTCGTCCTGGGCCACTGGCTGCGCGTGCCGTTCCCTTACGTGGAGCCGCGCCTGAGCTTGCGTGGCGTCCTGATGATAGCGGCGCAGTTGTTGGCCTGGCCTTGGGTGGCAGTGCCGGAGGTCGGGAGGCGTCTACGGAACGGAGAGGATCTTAAGCTGCGTCCTTTCCGTCCACGCGCCAAGGCCCGCCCGGTGGCAATGCGGCCGCTGTATCGCGAGCCGATGACCTGGAACGAACACGCGGCATTTGCAGTTGGACTGCTCATCTACTTCTTTCCCTGTTTCGTGAGTAGTTGCGGATTGCCGCTGGGAGTTGCCGTGTTCTTCGGCGGGGAGCGGCTCCTGCCACTCTCCTGTGGTGCGCTCTACATGCTGGCAGGGCCGGTGGTGCTATGGGATCGGCTCAGGCTGCGCTGCACCTTCATCGAGACGGAATACACCCTCGGAGGCGCGATCGACGATTGCTGCCAACTCATGTTCTGGCCGTTGGTAGCCCTAGTGCATCTACTCAAACGGAGCTGGCGATGAGACTTTCCAAGCTACTGGGCGTGCTGGTGCTCGCGATGACGATGGCCATGGCGGCGACTGGCCACGCGCGGGGCGAGGTCCAGGCCGGACAGGCGGAATCTGCCATGGAGGTGGCGGCCCCTGACGATCCGGCCCCGGTTCCGGGCGCCTGGTGGGAGACCGACATCTGGAGCCGCGTCGACCGCGGGTTCACCTGGTATCCGCCAGATGACCCTCCCGCGAGGCGCAAGAAGGCGCCGCCGGTGGCGCCCATCGTACCGCTGTCTGATTTCGATTCGACCAAGGCCATCAACAAGCACTACGAGGCGCTCAAGGACATTGCTGTCATCAATCCGACTGAGCGCAACGTCTACGCCTTTCATAAGTTCAAGGCTGAGATGCTGGATCAGTCGCAGCGCTTCACCGCGGTGTCCCAGCGCGTGGTCTGGCAAAGCCCTGATATCGACTTCAACAACATCAACCCCTTCGTTAGCTTTGCGCAGACCGATATCCGCAATGCGAGCTACCAGGGCGAGCGCGACCAGGTCGCTGCGATCGCGCAGGAGTACGGGCTGCTGTTTTTCTACCGCAGCGACTGCAGCTATTGCCATATCCAGGCCCCGGTGCTGGCCGATCTTACGCAGCGTTTTGGGATCCAGGTAATCCCGGTGAGCCTGGACGGCGGACCGATCCCCGGCTTTGCCAACTGGCGCCCCGACAATGGCATCGCCAGGCGGGTGTCGGCTGGGCGCGGGATCGAGGTGACCCCCACGCTCTACCTGGTCTCGCGCCGCACGCAGGAGGCCATCATGCTTGGTTCCGGAGTGATGGGCCAGGACGATATCGTGCGCCGCATCCTGGTGTTCAAGACTCGCAGTGTGGACCAGCAGTTTGACCCGCGGCTCTCCGTTGGCCGCCCCAGCACACAGAGGTAATCCATGGCAAGACTGGCCAAGAAGATCATCGCCTGCGCGGTAGCGCTCGCCATGCAGGCAAACCTGGTGCACGCCGGCTTCATGGAAGACTACTTCAACAGCGCCGGCGCGGCTTCGACCTCTGCCTCGGCCGGCTTCGTGCACGGGCGGGACGTGGATGTGGTCACTGGGGGGAGCTTCACCTTCCGCTCGCCCAACCGGGACTTCCAGCCCTTCTATGTAACGCCGCCCAATCTGAAGGCGGGCTGTGGCGGGATCGACATCTTCCTGGGTGCCTTTGGCATTGCGAACAAGCAGGAGATGATCAACTTCCTGCGCAATGTCGGGCAGAACGCCGCTGGCCTCGCCTTCTCGCTGGCGCTGCAGTCGATGGCGCCCGACCTGATGGCGCAGATCCGCGAATGGTCGGGCGACATCCAGAGCTGGACCCGGCAATTCCGGAACTCTTGTGACGCGGCCAAGACCCTGCTGGCACAGTCCGGCGCGGGCGACTGGATCGCGCAGAACGCGTTCCAGGCGGGCCAGGCGCTGGGGACGCGCGGTGACTATACCGATGCACAGCAGCGCATCACCTCGATGGCGGAGGTCAAGAAGAATGTGGCCGACGTGCTCAATACCGATGGGGCAAAGCTCGATGGATTCGAGCTCAACCTGACTTGGGCCCTCCTGAGCAATGGGAAGTTCAGCGGCTATTCGCAGGGGCTGACGGTTGAACATGAGAAGGAGCTGATCCTAGCGCTGTTTGGCACCACCATCATGCGGGCCAAGGGCGGGACGAACAGCTCCGACCCGGACGACGTGATCGTGGCCGAGTCCCGGCCGCCACTCTACGACGGCGAGAAGGCTCTTGTCGAATTCCTGGGGCTGCCCAATGCCCCCAGCACCCAGGTGCGCTATTACCGGTGCGACGATCAATCCAAGTGCATGCAGCCAACGGCCACCGACTCCCTGGAGGTTGGCTTTGCAAAAGTGATCCGCGACAAGGCACTGCGGATCCGCGACGGCATCCGTGCCCGCAATGCCTATGGCGGGCCGCCGAGTCTGGATGAGGATATCCAGATGCTGCGCAATACATCCGGGCTGCCGATCTACCGGCTGATCGAAGCGTCGGCTTACCAGAAGTATCCTGGCGTGTCCGAGACGCTCTTGATGTCCTACTGCGACGCGATGGCCGTCGAACTGGTGTCCCACTACATCCACGATATGGCGGCCAACCTCGACAAGGTAGCGGGGACGGCCGAGATATCCGGTCCCGGCGGCAAGGTCAAGCTCAAGCACGTAGAGTATCTGCGCGCCCGGGCTTTCGTGTTGACCCATCAGGCGGCGGAAGCGCGCAAGGCCGTCTACGCGGTCATCTCAGCCCAGACGGGCGTCATGACCCAGTTGCTGCACGTGGAGAAGGCGCTATACGGCAATCTCTCTGCTGACGTCGCGGCAAACCTGCGATTCGGTCAGCCTTGATGGAACCCACGAGGGATTGAACATGGTCCACACCTACTACACCTACTGGAATGCGGAAGTGGTCCGCGACACCTTCCAGGCGATCGCCATGATCTTCTCGACCGACGACATGCGCGGGTTGCTGAAGGTCAGCGCGATTGCCGGTTCGATGGGGGCGATCTGTGCGCTGATCGCGACAGTCCGCGTGAAGGAATTCGGGATGCACCTGGTCCTGATCGCGCTCCTCCATCTCGGGCTGCTGTGGCCCAAGGTGGAACTGATCATCAAGGACGAGCGCGCAGGGCAGGTGTACACGGTAAAGGGGGTGCCGGCGGGGCTTGGCGTCTTTGCCAGCGAGATCAGCCACGTCGGCATGTGGCTGACCAAGAGCTACGAGACGTTCTTCACGCCGATCGATGATCTGCGCTTCTCCAAGACTGGCATGGTGTTTGGTGCCCGCCTGGTGGAGGATGTGCAGCGCACCCGGATCAACTCGGCGGCGCTACGCAATGACATGACGATGTTCGTCAAGTCGTGTGTGAACCCGGAGCTGCTCGACTATCCGCAAAAGCTGGAAGACCTGATTCGCTCCCGGGATATCTGGGGCCTGCTCGGGCAGACTGACTGGCTCAACCCGGCGAGAGTGGCCACCATCAATTTCTCAGGCGGTGCGGTCACGCCCGCGCCGCTGGTGTATGCCTGCCCATACGCCTATCAGCAGCTCGGGCTGGCGCTGCAGCAGGATGTGCAGCGCGGGCTCCGGCGGCTCGATCGCCGCTACGCGGGCAAGGTAGCCGAAACGGGCAGCGATTTCGTGGCGGCGTCGATTGCCGGTACTGAGTCGTTTCTGATGGAGATATCGCGCTCGTCTGCCGACTCGCTCAAGCAGGCCATGATGATAAATATGGTGCAGGAGTCGCAAGGCGCCATCGCAGCCATGCGCGGGGACGCGGCCACGATGAACGCGATCACGGCGGCCACCATCGCGCAGAAGACGCTGGAGGCAAGCAGCGCAACCATGCGCAATATGGCGGAAGGCTCGCTGCCTATCCTGCACAACGTGATGGAGGTCATCACGCTGGCGATTTTCCCGATCATCGGTGTGCTGCTCGTTTTGTCCGGATCAGGCGCGGGCTTGGTGGGCAAGTCGTATCTGGCAGGTCTGCTATGGGTGCAGCTCTGGGCGCCGCTCTATGCGGTGGTCAATAGCATTGTGACGCGCGGGGCCGCACGTAATTTCACGCAGGTGGTGATGAGTGAGCTGGGCAGCGGACAGGACGGCCCGGCGTTGTCCAACACTTCGACGTTGCTCGGCGAGTCCTGGTGGATCCAGTCGGCCGCCGGCTGGGTCTGCATGCTGGTCCCGATCATCGCTGGGGTGCTCGCCAAGGTCGGCACGTCGTCGGTCAGCTCGATGGCCATGTCGCTGGCAGGCCCGGGCCAGAGCGCGGCCAGTGCGGCCGCGCAGCAGACCGCGGCAGGCAACCTGTCCGCGGGCAATGTGCAGTGGGGGAACGTGTCCCAGTACACCAGCAACTCAGGGAAGCTGGACCGGCAGGTCCGTTCGGCACAGGGTCTGGTCTCGATGAGCTCGGCCGATGGCTTCGACACCATGACCAGCAGTGCCTATGGCAGCGGCGCTGGAGGGGGTGGCAGTCTGGTTGGCGGCCGCGGGGGCGCGGTGATCGACCAGTCGGCGCGGGTGCCTAACCTGGGTGGAATTTCAGGGAATTTCACAAGCCAGGCTTCGGCATCGGTGCGCAAGGCGCTCATGGAGAGCGAGCAGTCCACGCGGCAGAGCGGACTGGAGCTGGCGCAGTCTGTGCAGAACAGCTGGAGCCGCAGCGATGGATGGCGGCAGTCGAGTTCCTTGAGTAGTTCCAACTCAGCCTCGAATAACTGGCAACAGAGTCAGGATGTCGGTCGCGATGGCAGCCATTCCGAATCGACCGGGACAAAGACCAATGCGGGGTCTAATGCCAACGTTGAGAGTAATGGGCGTTCGGCAGTTAGGCAGGATTCCAATTTCGGACTGAGCACAGATATTGGTGCTCTCGCTGGAGCGCTGAGGGGATCGCTCACAAATGGGGCGGCCGAGGATGGAAAAGGACGCATGCAGCGGAGTGCAAACGGAGGGAGGTCGCAAGTCGGTGTGTCGTCGACTCAGGAACGCAATGTCGCCTCGAAGAACGCCGCGCAAACCAGTTCTGAAGGAAGTGTTGGCGTCAGCGATGAAATGAAGTCGACGGCCCGTATGCTCGAATCGGCCATTCAGGGTCGTCTGAGCCAGATTCAATCAGGTAATGCTTCGGAGTCATACAGTGGCGAAGCCAATGAATTGCGCAAGGCCCAGGGGCTCGCGCAGAAGTTCTCGGCTTCCCTGTCGAACACGCAGCAGCTACAGCAGGCGAAGGAGCGGCTGGAGTCGGCCTCGGGCGCAATGTCGGTTAACACGACGAAGGCGCTCAACGACGCCATTGTCGGCGGCGTGGGCCTGGCCGGTTGGAACAGCATGAGTGATGCACAGAAAGCGGCCTTCGCGGCCCAAGTATTGTCCGGTACGCACAATGCGCTCACTGCGCAGACTGCAGCGGGCAGCTCGACGCAAGGGATGGATAGCGGTGCAGTCCAAGCGCATCTTGCAGACGCTGTGGGTGATGTGCAGGGGCGTGCCGGTGGGCTGGGCAGCATGCTGCCTGGCGCCGGAGGTGGCAGTAATGCAGTTGGTGGGGGCGGGGGAGAGGCACCCCGCGGGCTCTACGACAACGGCCGTGGTCGCCGCGGGTTCCCTGTGAGGCCGGCGAATCGGCCGCGCCTTGGCTCCCAATCGGCCGGGAGCGCGGACTCTTTGTCGATGCCGTCAGCGCCATCTATGCCGGCAAATGCCGATGCGGCCAGGGTAACAGGTGAGGCTGCGCAGCGGCTCAATGCGTCCCAGGCCTCTGTGGATGCGGGCAAGGATCGGGTGACTACCGAAGCGGCGGAGGTTCGGGATTCCGCGAAGGAGCAGTTGGAGAAGGCTGAGCCGCTCGCCTTGAAAGGAGCGAGGAAGCTAAAGGGCCTCTGGTCAGGCCACAAGAATGGCAGTTAAGAGCTACCTACGACTGTAGTCATCCCAGAATTGTCTGTCTTGATCATCCCTAATGTCGTTCCAAAACCGATCCCAGTGTTCATCTTCATCGTTCCTGCATTCAGCTTGTCGTGGATCCTGCTTGTCCAGCCTGGGATGCACGACGGAGGCGCGTCTTGCCCCATATTTTGCTGAGCGCCATTTTTGAACGACCGCATACAGCACGAGTGTGCCGAGGCCAAGCCAGAAGGCACGCTGGCCAACCGTCACCGTGGAAATCAAGGTGATGCCGGCAATGGCGGCCGCCGTCAGCATGCCATGTGGTCCATGCGGCGGTTCGCCGCTCCGCTCGGCTTCCACGGCCGCAAGCCAGTGCAGCCAGACCAGCATGACGGCAAGCGCTACCGCCACCGGAATCAGGTAACCCTGCCAGATCAGATAGACCGATGCGAAGGCGACGAGCAGCGTCGCCATCCCATAGCGAGTGAGTTTCATGTGCGTCTCCGCGCGGCAATCGGTGGCTTCGCGAACTCATTGAACCACAGGGTGAGGCGGGGGCGACAAATCTGCCTCTCGCACCCATTTCTCAGTCGGGCTTCCAGAAGACTCAGTCTGAATCTTGACAAGAGGCGGATTGACTTCAATCACCATCCCCAAGTTTGTCCGTTCCCCAATCCTGAATTTCCGCCCGGTTCCCCAGAGATTTTGGATCGCCTGGCCATCGCTGTAGTGAAGAATTTCGACGTAACGTGGCTGACCTGGTTGAGCAACGGTGGACGCCTCGACCCCGAACTGGGGCATGTTCTCGTGGCTGGAGTGACAGGCCCAGCGCTCCACGGGAGCAATGCCTTCGCTAATACCATTGACTGGGTAGCGCACCATCTTTCCTGCAATTGCAGCACAGAATGCAAAGGTCCAGTCTATGCTTGTTCTTTTCACTGCCTCGGCGTCGCGAAGTTTTGTGGCCGGATCGAATCCTCGATACAAGGAGAAGCGAACCGTAGCGAGGCCCTGGTGCTCGATCGGTCCGACGCTGCTGGCGGGGCTCTCATAGGCAAGTTGTACAAATCTGAGGTACCCGTCACCAACGCGCTCCCGAGCCAGCTTGACCATATCTTGCTGTTGCGTGCAGAAAAATACACCTCCCGGCGATACAACGCACTGCGGTGGGGGCAGGAACGACCGATAGGCGAAAACGTCAGTAGCGGTCAGAAGCAGTGAGGTCGAAAGCAGAAATCTCCGTAGCGAAGGCATTGCTGGCTCCAGCGTCGTGAATTGTCTCGAGGGAATCCATTCTTGCTGCTGCAAATTTGTCCGCAAGGCGTCATCACGTGCGAGTGATGCGCTGCTGAGGGATCTAGTTTGGCAGCGATATGAGTGCCCTTGCAATCAGACAAGTCCGATTTTGCGGAATCGACCGCTTCTAGGGATGCTTGACATCTCTCAAATCTTCGCGTTGAATAGAACCTGTTTTAGCTGGCCTCGGCCCCGTCTGATCTCGGTTATCGGATCAATCCCTGTCAGTTCACCTGACGCCCTTGAACGTTGCTCGGTCCATGAAATGGCAACGGATCCCTCTGGGATCTTGGATGTGATCAAAATCTGATTGATTGTCCCAGCTGGGGGTTCTAACACTCCCGCCGGGATGTGTGGACTCCCTTTTTTCATTCTAGGAGCCCACCATGTCGCAATCCCAATCCGCTTCCCAACAAGCTCAATCGCAGTACTTCGATCTCCACATGTCTGGTATCGGCTATCTCTCACGCGTGCGTGATGTGCCGACTGACAATGGTCCTGTGCTCGCCTGCAATATCGCTGCTCTGCGTGGCAAACGCGATGACGCCCAGTACACGTACTGCGACGTCTACGTCGTCGGCCAACGCGCCAAGGAAATCGTCAAAATGCTCGAGCAGGATGTACTGGCCGATCGGAAAGTCTTGATCGGTTTCAAGCTCGGCGATCCGTCTGCCCAGGCCTATGAGGTCAGGGAGGGCGAATCGCAAGGCGAAATCCGTACCGTGATTCGTGGGCGTTTGCTCAAGATCACGATGGCCAAGGTTGACCAGGAGTTTGTCGATCTGCCGGAAGACGAGAATCAGCAGCAACATCGTCCCCAGCAGAACGACCGACGCTTCGGCAACCAAGGACGTCGCAATGACAACGATTCGCGTGGACGTCAGTTCTCGCGGGACCAAGGTCAAAGCAACGTCCAACGCAACCGCGATGGCCAAGACGACAATTCACGTGCGGCGCAGTACGCACGCGATACTCGCCAAGGCAATGCGCAGCAGTCTCGCGATACGAACGGCTCTCAAGGCCGCCAGTTTTCGCGAAACACGAGCCAAAGTACTGGCTACAGCCAACGTCCCCGCCGTACCGGGTCGTATGCTTGAGTCGCTGACCTGGTGGGTTCTGAAGGGGGTCCCCCTTTCGGAACCTCCAGGTTGTTAGAGGATGTTCCCGGCTTGTGCGTTGTCCGGCTAATTCAACGCTCAGCAAGCTCTGCTTGCGCCCTTAGGATGAAACTGGGTCCCTGAAATGGTTTCAGACTGGCTTGCCAGTTGGGGATGCGATGTAAGTTGTTCGCTGTGCGCAGGATTACCGGAACTCCCTGAGTCTGTACGCCTCCCAAGCTGCATCCTCACGGATGCGCAGGCTCACAGTAACCGGCCATGTAGCAGCAGGGCGTTGGACTGAACCCCCACGTTCCAATGATTCACCCGCGGCCATCGACTGATGGCTGTCCCCTTTCCACCCTTGCGGGCTGACGCTTCCCGCTCGGGATACTGGTGCGTCTGCCGCTCAATACTGACGGAAGATCTCACCATGTATTCGTTCTCTCAACATAGTACGGCCGACCACTACGTCGACGTTCCACCCGGTTTCGATTTCGATGCCGAGTTTGACGATGGCGTTGTCAGTCCGGGCCACCGCGAGGACCGCGCTACCAGGCATGTCCCGTGTGATGACCGTCAGCTCTTTGGCGAGAGCATCTTTTACGAACGCCTCGAAGCTGGCTTATGTGTTGTGCTGGACGAGGGTCTGCCACGGTTCCAACGCTATGCGCAACAAGGCAGGCTCATTGAGCTCGGTTATGCCTTCGACGGCGTGACCCGCTGTTGGTGGCCTAAAGGCGTGATGGTCCAGTGCATTGAGTCGAAGCCTTTCATATCGGCTGAAGCGATACCCGCCGAAGCACGCTGGAACCTCCGTAAGGCACTGCGCCCATTCTGGGCTTTTGCCGCGCTTGGTCTGGTGACAGGCAACATCGTCGTGCAGTTGTTGCACTGATGATCGTGCCAGCCCTCTTACCCGCCGATGGCGGGCTTTCCCGAGCAGGGCCTGTGATCCAGGCTGCTCCGGCAAGTCCGCCCCGGCCCGCTCGATTCCCCAGGGTGGCGACTACCACGAAGGTCGCGGCTGAACTCCCTCTAAATGCGCGCCAGGCCTCTCTCGTGGCGCGTCGGCCGACAGGCCGTCAGAGGTGCGATCTGAACCGTTTCCATCCAATCTATCCGTATTGCTCGGTCCCGACCTCTGCGTGAGGTCCTATCCATGGCCATGCCGTTCGCGTGGCCATCGACAGGATTTACGTTGATCGACGATTCGATCCGCTGCTCGCGTCACCAGCATGCCATCTCGATGGCGCCCAACACAGCTTGGCTTCTGCGATGGCTGTGGGTCCCTGGGGATCTGAAGTGCAATCGTTGTACTCAACTTGGCTGCTGTCTCGCTACGCGAGGCCACGCGGCTCTCTAACTGGAGATCTATGACATGACAGTGGCAGCCGTCCCGGCTGAGGGAAAGAAGATCTGGGTCAACGCCGAATACTGTGTGGAGTTTCATAAGCACAGCAAATGCGACGTGACATATTTCAAGACGATGTTGGAAGTCACGACATTCATCGAAGCGAACTTCCGCCATTACGGGGAAGGGTTCAAGGTCGACGGCATTGCGTTTCGACCCGCTCGCTTTGTCTGGGATTTGTTCGGCGAACTCGAGGAAGAGGGCGATCAGTGAGGTGTTGTTGATGCCGTGATGTTTCTACCCGCCTGGGGAATCCGTCCCCTGGGATCGATTCCCGCTGTTAGGCGAATCGATATGGAGGGAAATCGCAAATCGTTCTGGCAGCACTGGAACGACTGGCTCTCGCAGGCTTCCGATCATGAATTGGAAGTACTGGAGCGCTATCTGCGGCTAGCCGCAAAACGCAAGGGAAGCACGAGTGTCTCCGGGGACAACCTGGTGCGCCTGTGGATCCGCTGCTGAAATAGGTATCAAACACAGCTTGGCTCCTGTAATGGCTGTGGATCCTTCGGGATCTGGAGTGTGATCGTTTCAACCATCCCGCGGGGACCGCATCCCCGATCGGGGTCATGGCGGAACCCGCATTTTCAAGGAGTCTTGAAATGCAATTCTTGCGCAATCTATCCGCCGGCTTCCATCGCCCGCCCACCCAAAACGGTCACGTTCCGTTCTGGCAAGGCATGAGCAGGAACTATCCGAAGTTCCTGGTGACGCTGGAGCTTGGCTACGTGCAGCGCCTCACGGTAGGTGTCTCCGCGCCACATGAAGACGGGGCGACATCAATAGTGCGGCGCGCGTTAGACGCCGGCACGCTCTGGAAAGACACCGAAAGCATGCCGATCCTGCAGCACGGGTTCGAGCCTGCCAAAGCGGAACGCCTCATCCAGGGCATGTCCGTGCACGAGGTGGACGACTTGCCGGAGGCGGATTCATCGGTTTCGATGATGCGGTGCTATGACGCATCGTTGACGCTCTTGACCTTCGCTCGACAGGTGCTGGAGGAATGTGAGCGCCACCAGGACCTCGATGACCCGGTCTCCGACACGTTCACTGTGGAACTGGCCGCCGATGACATTCGCAAGCTGGCGAAGTTGGTGAGTACGCTCGACGACTGCTAAGCGTCGTCTTTCTGTTGATCCCAGCGGGGAAATCGCTTCCCTGCCCAGGGTGACGATTTCCCTCGCCTTCGATATGCATGGTGTTGGAGATGTCACCGATGGAAAACAAGCTGCATACGCAGTTGCTTCAAAAGATGGCGGACTATCCGCTCGGCTCCCAGTCGGAGGCGAACGATCCGATGGTGCTGGTTAAGCTCTTTGATGTTGCAGGGGCTGCAACCTGGTGGGTGACCGAGTATGACCCCGAGGACAGGATCGGCTTTTGCTATGTGACCGGCATGACCTACGACGAGTGGGGAACGGTCTCGATCGATGAGCTGTTCGAGATGTGGATGACCTTCGCCACAGATCCGCGGCGCAATGTCTGGCGCGTGCAAACCACAAAGCCGGGTATCGGTACGCCACGAATCGAGTTGGATCGTTCGTTCGAGCCGAAGCTGTTCAGTGAAGTGAAGGCGATGGTGGCAAAGTATGCGTTGAGAGCTAGCAACGCAGTCTGAACGTCGCATATCACGCAATTTGGAGAGGGTAACCTCTTTGCACCTGGTCGGATCTGCCGAGTTTCCTGGGAACGGGATTCTTGGCGGTCCGAAGCGGACCATACGACCAGAGAGGTGTATGACGCCTCTCGCGAATCCGTCGGGTTCGCCGAGCATCCTGCGGGCAGGGTCTTCGGCCAATCTGACTGGTGTCAATGCGGATCGACGCTCCGATCCGTTTCTCGCGTCACCGGAATGCCGTCTCGATGTGGCGTATCTAGGCCTGGTGCCGAGCGAACATTCCGGCGGCAAGCGCGAACGACGCGGCGGCATCACCAAGGCTGGCAACAGCCATGTGCGACGGGTATTGGTTGAGGCGGCCTGGGGGTGAGAGGCCGGCACTGCGCCCGGCCCGTCAGCGGATCAGGCTTCCATGTCGGCGCGAGGAAAGCAAAATGGCGACTGTCGTTGCTATAGTCAAAAACATTTTGTTACACTCACTGTTCCTCGAACAAGATGGAGCGAAGACACCGGCGACAGCAAGTGGAGGCTATAAGCAATGCACGTACGGGCACCAGCCCACAGCCATGTGCTGTGCGAGTTTGCCTCGCAATATTCGCTGCGCATCCGTTGGCTGATTGACAGGCGGTCGTCCACAGGCGAATGAATCAGTCAAATCACAAGCCAAGGTATTTTCTCCTGGCCGGCAGCGCCTCCCAGTCCGCGGCACCAGCGCTGCTTGATCGGGCGCACGCGTTCGTCCGCGAGATCACCAAGAAGGTGTTGGAAGCCGGTGATGGCTTTGTCGTCTACACGGCGGCAGAGCCTGTCAACGAGATCAACCAGCCGTTGATCTTCGATTGGACAATCCTACGCGAGATCGATGCCTGCCACCCGGGCGAGTCCGCCTTGCCGCGTGTGGTCATCGTGCTGGCGGAAAGACACCGGCGCGACAGCATGAACGCCGAGCAGCGGGCGCTGATTGCGAAACTCTCGCATCGTGGGCTAGCGCAGGTCGACGTCATACCGGATGAGGTGGTTACCGGTGGCAATGTCGGTGACGCGCAGGCTGCCCACGCTGTGGGAATGATCGCCCTCGGGGGTGGCAAGGGTGTTTCCGACCGCGCGTACAAGATGATGAAGCTTGGGCTGCCGATCTACCCAATGGATCTGAAGATCGGCGCCAATAGCGAAGACGGCGAAGGCGCGCTCGGCCTGCACAGACGCTTTATGTCGGCCCCCCTGTCCTTCTTGAGCCACACCGGCGCGCGCGCAGTGTCCAAGACGCCAGCGCTCTCCCTTGAGGAACCCGTCCTGCAAGTCGCAGAGATTGCTGCCGGAGTGGTCGCGATCTTAGAGGGCGAGCTCGCTGCCGAGGCGCATGCGGCCCCAACGGATGTACTCGTGCTGACGGCGCTGGCCATCGAGCTGAGCGCGGCCAAGATCGCTTTCGGGATCGATGAGGAAACGCCTGCTGCGAAGACCGACATCGGTCAGAACCATTGGCGCGCCCAATTGCAGACAACCAAGGGGAACCTCGCCACATGCACCATCGCCACGTTCGGCAACGCGGGCAACGTCGACGCCGCAGCAACAACAGCAACGCTGCTGGCGGAGTTCAAGCCCAAACTGGTCATCATGATCGGCATCGCCGCCGGCTTGCGAGAGAAGACGGCTCTGGGCGACGTGGTCATCTCGGACCGAGTTGTCGCCTACGAAGGTGCTGCACTGGTGGCGGGCGGTCATAACGAAGCACGCCCAGAGACGTACCGCCCCGCCTTCGGCATCCAGCAGGACGTGTCGAACTATCTCGCCTCGGCACGCTCTGTCACCGAGCGCCTGACCCGAGCATGGGCGAAGCAGGGCTTGCAATATCCCGAGACATCAAAGGCTGGAGATGTCGCCAAGGGGGTGATGCCTAAGGCGGCAACCATCGCAAGCGGCGAGAAACTTCTTCGTGATCCCGAGAAGTTCCGTCAGCTGCGTGAACTTCACGGCAAGGTGGAGGTGGCCGAAATGGAGGCCATCGGCATCTTCGCCGCATGCACCCAGCACGGCGTTCCATCGCTTGTCATCCGAGGAATCAGCGATTTTGGCGATGACAAGAAGGACAACTCATTTCACGAGCTAGCTTCCAGGGCCGCAGCCATCGTTGCAGCCGACATGGTCGCGTTTGGGCTGGGCTCGTAGGAGTCGCTCCCCGTTCTTTAACCCCGTCAGGAGCGTCGCATAGCGCTAGTAGGAGGACCATCTTGCCTTTAACGAATACCCAACTGCTTTGGTACGACAGCAATGTGCTGCGCCTGACGCAGCAGAAGCGCACCGAGTACCACGAGCAGGTCGACCGCCTGATCAAGGAGCTGCGCAAGCACGTCGAGAACCGTTCCGAGCTGACCGTCACCAAGGTGGTCAAGGCGGGTTCGTTCGCGAAGTACACCATCCTGCGCAAGACCAATGACGATCCTGTGGATGTGGACGTGGTGTTCTACATCACCGGTAAGGACGTCGACCACAAGACGTTCGCCGAGCTGAGCGAGACGATCTACCAACTGCTTATCAAGATCTACCCGACCAAGAAAGTTGAAGACTTCGAGATCCAGCGGCGAGCTGCAACGGTGTCCTTTGTCGGCTCAGGCCTGGCAGTGGACATCGTCCCCGTGCTGCAGGACGCCACCCGCGCAGATTTCGGTTGGCAATTCGATATCCAGGACGGCTCCAAGAGCCTGACCTGCGCTCCCTGCTCGCTCCAGTTCGTGGCCAAGCGCAAGGACGCCGACGCACACTTCAGAACCCTGATCCGGCTGGCCAAGCGGTGGAAGAACCATATGAAGCCGCCCGGCCTGAAGTCGTTCCACATCGAGCTGATCATGGCGCGCCTATTGGAAAAGAACGGCACCGGTGCCAGTATCGAGCAGCGTTTCAGGGACTTCCTCCTGTACATCGCGAAGTCTGAGCTGAGTGAGCGCATCGACTTCGTCGAGAACCGCGACAAGCCCGCTGTGAAGTTCACTGATCCTGTGGTGATCATCGACCCGGTCAACAACAGCAACAACGTGGCTTCAAGGATCACCGAGGCGGAGCGCCTCGATATTGTCAGCACCGCGAAAGAGTCCTGGGAAGCCGCTCACACGGCCTCGGCCGACGATGACCTGGACGTCTGGAAAGAGATTTTCGGCCCGCGTTTCAAGGTGGAGGACGACGAATGAGCGGCGCTAGCAGCAGCACTAAGACTTTTTCTTATACGAACGAAGACGTAACGAAGGTGGTTCGCAAGTTCACGACTGACCTGAGAATGATCGCGGAGAGCTCGAAGAGCATGACCGAGGCGGAGGCCGCGAAGTACGGTCACGACGTCGAGTACTTGGCGCAGCGCGGCTTCCTTAAGATGGTCGACGTGACGCTGCTCAGCGGCGGCGTCGAGGTCAAGGCCGTGCAGTACGTGGTCCAGATCGGTAGCAGCGACCTGACGCCCTCGCGAGCCGGCGGCGTTCTATGGCCGGAGGTGAGCCAGCCGTACCTGCGGATTATCCTGAACTACACGAGCGACTACACGCCTGCGCTGAAGGAGGAGACCAAGCCGAAGCTCAAGATCAGTTGGTCGCCCACCGACGTCAGCACAAGCCACTCGACGCTCAAAGAGAACAGCGCCCGGGACTACAGCAGCAATGGATTCGGCGTCAGCCGCAAGGACTTCACGTGAGCACTTCCGTCTTCGAGAGCAAGGTCGTTCTCCCCGATGCCGATATCACGGCAAAGGCCAAGGGGCTGCTCGGCTTCGAGAGCCTCTACCTCAGGGTCAGCAAGCAGCTGCAGCTGCTCATCAACCGCGATCAGGTCGAGGCCTGGAGCAACAAGCACCATGGTAAGCGCCTTGCGCTGGTGGAAACGCTTCGCGACCAGTACCCGTTCGCCATCTTCTATGGCGACGTGGGCACGGGCAAATCGGCCATGGCGGAGGCCATCGGCAATCGCATCGCCAAGGACTCCAAGACCGAGGATTCAATGCTCTTCAAGCTGAGCAACCGGGTCCGCGGCAAGGGCAGCGTCGGTGAGATGGGCACCCTGATCTCGGAGGCTTTCGCCGAGATTAAGAAGTCGATCGGCAAGGACCGCCGGGCTATCCTGATCATCGACGAAGGCGATTCGCTGGCAGCGACCCGCGCCCAGGACCAGAGCCATCACGAAGACAAGGTGGCGGTGAACACGCTAATCCAGGCCATCGATGAGCTGCGGGCTAGCAAGGGTCGCATTTTCACGATCCTGTGCACCAACCGGATGTCTGTTCTCGATCCTGCCATCCAACGCCGTGCTGCGGTCGTCGGGCATTTCCGCCGGCCCGACGCCGGTCAGCGCAAGGAGCTCTTCGAGATGGACCTTGGGGACTTGGGCTTCACGTCGGCGCAGATCGCATCGTTGGTGGCATCGACGGGTGCATTGGGTGCCAAACCGTCTTGGACCTACTCTGACATACGGACGCGCCTTTACCCTGCGGCTGTAGCGCTTGCCTTCCCGGACACTGCGCTCACGTTCACTCATCTTGAACAGGCGCTTCTGTTGACGTCCCCGTCACCTGCGCTGGCTGATTGACCGCGCTGAGCAGTTACAACACGAACGGAAGAGCCCATGACCACCAAGCAAGAAGTCTTCATTTCAGTTGACGTCGAGACCGCCGGCCCCATTCCCGGCGAGTTCAGCATGCTGACACTGGGTGCTTGCTTGGTAGACGATCCAAGCAGGACGTTCTCGTGCTCGTTCAAGCCCATCAACGACAACTTCGTTCCGGAGGCCCTCGAGGTCACCGGCTTGTCGCTGGAGAAGCTTGCCAAGGATGGGCTCGCCCCGAGTGACGCGATGCAGAACTTCGCAGCCTGGATCGGCTCGCAGTGCACCCAATGGGAGCTTCCGGTCTTCGTCGGTCTCAACGCTCCCTTCGACTGGTCGTTCGTCAACTATTACTTCCACCGGTACATGGGCGCGAATCCGTTCGGATTCACGGCCGTGGATATCAAGGCGCTGTACATGGGCGCGACGGGCAGCTCGTGGCAGGACACCCGCTCAAGCGCCATGGCACGCAGGCTGAAGCCGACGCTGCGGGGCGACCACGACGCCTTGCACGACGCGCTTTACCAAGCAGAGCTATTCCGACTAACACGCAACCTAACCCGCTCCTAGTTCGCTGGCGCATGTGGCGGGCAGCGGCAACCCTTTTCAGCGCCATTGATCAGCAGACATACGCGGAGCCAACAGGGCGCGCGTTCGGGGCGATTTCCATTGCACGTGGGTACCGGCCTCTGACGCATTACTGCCGTTGACGGTCGAATGTCGGCTTCCTGGCCGACACCCCGAGTCCAGCGGAGGCGGACGGCCGACCGCAAGCGACTTTCACCCACCCCGCAGATCGGCGAAGCCAAAAGTTTTGACCTGCCGAGGGCTGCGTGAAGGCCTTCTTGAAAACGAAGGTTTGTGACAGGCCCGCACAATCCACCGGTGCGGAATAGGCGATCAAGGCTCCGCCATTCTCGAAACTGGTTCTTGAGTCGTCATTCTCATTAACCTACTATTTCAACGGGTTTTGAGAATGAGGGGACCATGCAAATTGGCTATGCCCGCGTTTCAACGCTGGATCAGCACCTCGAGTTGCAGCGCGAAGCCCTCGCCAAGGTCGGATGTCAGAAGGTCTACGAAAACAAGGTAAGCGCCACGCGCGCCGATCGACCCGGATTGGCCAAGGCGGTCGAGATGCTGCGCGAGGGTGACATCCTGGTCGTTTGGAAACTTGATCGCCTAGGCCGCAGCGTCAAGCAACTGGTCGATCTGGTCGGCGACCTTCACAAGCAAGGCGTCCAGTTCAAAAGCCTGACTGATGCCATCGATACGGGCACGCCATCCGGACGGTTCTTCTTCCACGTCATGGCCAGCCTGGCCGAGATGGAGCGCGAACTGACCGTCGAGCGCACCCGCGCCGGCCTGGAAGTTGCCAAGCAACTCGGGCGCAAGGGTGGCCGCAAGCCCAAAGATGACCAACAGCAAGGTTGAGTCTGCCAAGAAGCTGTTGGCCAGTGGGGTGCCGCCTAAGGACGTCGCCAAGAACCTCGGCGTGTCGATTCCAACGCTGTACCGCTGGGTGCCTGCCTCAACACACTCATAGCGCGCGAAGTTTCCGCTTCCTGACGCGCCCAAAGCCGCGAAGGAGAAGGAGTTACAGCTTTAGGTGAAACCGAACACAAGTTTAGGTGTGTGAGCGGGCGCTGGCCGCCGACGGGCGGCCAGTCCCGCGCATCCATGCCGATAACCATTCTTATCAGCATGAGGATTCGGAATGCAAAACTGGTTGGTTCACGATTGAATCAGACCGATTTCCAGCGAAATCAACGGCTTGTGTTAAGGCTAGGTTGGTCAGCCGCAGCACGAGCGCCGCCGGCCGGGTTGCGTGGTCATTGCCGGTACTGCCTGATCGCCTCGTAACGGGCCAGCAGAAAGTTCGGAGAGTCGTTGCTCGGCGTGATGCGGGAAGATGACCAAGGTTCCGATACGGAGAGGTTCGGAACGATGGATACATCCTAATCCCCTATCGGGCGTGGCTCATAGCTCCGAAGCCCTGTCCATTTCACCGGTTGGAAAGATGGAAGACGATGTGCTCATCAGTCGGTCTTACTTGGCTCGGTACCGAATACCGGGGATGCTGCGTGGGATCTGCAGCGGCCCCGTGGGCATCTAGCAGGCCAGATCGCTGTCAAGCCAGATGGCTCTAATCGACTGCGGATTCAACCGGGTCGCCGCACCTGCAACGGCCGTTCTCAAATGTCCAACGGTCGTTCGATATTAAAAAAAGACGCCTGACAAGGCATCTAACAGTTCGCGCCTCTCCTTTTCGAGATGCTTGCGCTTTTTTCCCGGCCTCTCGGTCGACTGCTTGGTTGCTATCCGGCTCATCCATCGCAAGCTGGTCGGCTGCACTCGCTACCGACGGACGCTCGCTACGTACCCCTCACGGCAGCATCTTCAAGCCGCTGCAGCAGTGCAATCGAGTCCGTAGCGGCAAGCTCGGGAAAAAGCCGAAGACCGTACCGTATCTGCATCGCCAGCCCGCTGGCGCTCGTGAACCGGGGGCGCACGATGCCCAGGTGTTTCAGCACGTCCCGCAAACCTTCGTCCAGTGTGTGGAATCGGACCTTGATGGGCCTTGGAAGCTGTCCAGCCACTGCCTTGACCATGCCAATGCGGGATATTGCGTGGACATCCGAGAGAACGTTGTAGGCGTTCGGCTCGTTGGGCTTGATCACCTTGCGCGCGGCATCGTTCCCGTAAAGGCAGGCAAGGAAGAGCATCACGATCGCGTCGTTGGCGGCCAGCCCGGTTTCTAGCGCGAGCCGAACGAGTTCATTTTCGACGCCGCGCCGCTTGCGCGCGGCGACCTTCTGAACAACGAACGGTGCTGCCTTCACGAGGAAATCCGCCCGTTCATCCCACTGGCTTTCTCGCAAGCCGGTAAAGATCTGGGCCACCGAGTTACTGAGCACCCGGAGATAGACCACATCTGTGCGTGCCAGCAAGAAGAACTGGGCGATCGCATCTGTTTCCTCCACAAGGCACTCAGTCTTTTCCCCGACGCCGTCAGCTTTACCGCGCGCCCCTTCCATGATGGACAGCAGTGCGCTGATGCTGTGCTGTGGGACATCGAGCGCCCGCAACGTTACGAGGTCGGACTGCTTCTTGGCGTTTGGTGGCTCTCTGCCGGCGACGGCGTCCTTGATGAGAGAAACAGCGTTGCGGTCGAGCAGAAAGATGGTCTCGGTTTCCATAGGCGGCGGATCGTCAGGCATCTAGCGCGTATTCGCGCGCAAGGAACAGGTCATGGTGGCGCTTCAACTGGTCCGCGGAGGGCCGATCATCTGGATCGGAGGGAAGCGCAACGAGGCGGCAGCAGCGGTACTGCGCATATTCCGTCCGTTCCAGTGACCGCGAAACGGCCACCCGTCCGCCCGCATCGACGGCAATCAGGTGCAGATCGAATAGCGTGTGGACATCGGCGCGCAGCACGAGCCCGTTGGAGGTGGTGTAGTTCGTTTCGAGTGCATGCGGGACAATGTGGGCCGCCTCGAGCAGCGGCTCGACCGTTGAGCCGCTGACGGCGCAGGTGCTACTGTAGGCGCGCAGAAGACGGGCGCGGAATTCGGGCTGGCCACGGCGCGTCATGATGGCGACGAGTTGCCGGTTCTCGCCATCCTCACTGTCGTCGGCGGTGCAGTCCACCGCCGCGTCGTGACTGGCCGCTGACGCTGCAGCTTCATCTGCAGGCTCGGCGTCCGCTTGAGGTGCGTCGGCCGGTACGGACGCGAAGCGGCGGAAATCCACGTACTGCTGCTCGAGGTTGTGGCCCACCGCCCGCCATCCCGCGCGCTGCCACGCCAGGGCGTTGACGTGTGAGTCCGTGTTGCTCCAGAACGGCGGGTGGTCGTAAGCCGACGCGGGCAGCCCCTTCGGAAGGATCGTGTTGATCTCTTCAAAGGTGAGCCGGACGGTGTCGCCGGGCAGGCTGCGCAGATGCGCTTCAAGGGAGTCGTATTTCGCCATGTCGTGATGGGTAGCAGGCCTGATCCGCTGCAGGATGGGTTTCGGAATGGACAGCATAAGGGTGAACGAGACCCGATGGTAATGACGGCCCCACCGGCTGCGAGGCGCGCGAAAACTCGACCTCTCCTTGACAGCCCCCGTCACCGTACTGTCGTCCTGGCTGCCGGCCGCTCTGCTGCTTCTGCGCGCAAGACGGATCGACGAAAATTCCTCTTGCCTGTGAATGGTTAAGATGCAACCATATAGGTTATGCACAAACCAAAAAGAACCTAGTGGAGAGTATCATATTCACGTTCCGACCGCCGCCCGAACTCGAGGCGCAGCTTGACTA
The DNA here is from genome assembly GCF_058801495.1 of Cupriavidus sp. GW822-FHT03E04. NCBI lineage: Bacteria > Pseudomonadati > Pseudomonadota > Betaproteobacteria > Burkholderiales > Burkholderiaceae > Cupriavidus > Cupriavidus sp. GW822-FHT03E04. Next base: position 31,239 of record NZ_JBXANI010000036.1, on the reverse strand, counting down.
CTTGTCCCAGGCCACGGGGCATACCAAAAACACCATCGCCAACCTCGCACTGGCCCAGTACCTGAAGACGGTGGACCTGAGCAAGATGCCGCTCGAGAAGCGCATTCCGGAGTCCGACAACGAGCACCGCGTGCGCCAGACCGACGAGCAGCGCGAGCAATACAAGCATGCGCACGAGATCGCACACTGGAGCAACACGAATACGATCTGGACGGCGAAGCCCGGCGTGAGCCACGGTGCGCTCTCGCCCGCCATCTACGGGCGCAACATCGTTGTCGGCTTCACCGACGCCTTCAAGCCCGATGGCAAAGAGTGCGACCGCAAGCTGTACGTCATCAGCAAAAACCTCGCGAGCGCCAGCATGGGGACGGACGGTCACCACATGTACGTCACGCTCTATGACGACTGGATGAAGTATATGGAAGAGGTCAAGCCGCAGTTCTAGGTGCCCGCGCACCACCCAACCCGGCTGAGGCCGGGTCTTTTGTTTTGGCTTTCAATGCCGCCAACCCGTATTAGCGGCATTGCGTTTAATGCAGTGCGGTCAGACCGATCCGCGGCAAGGTCATAAATCGCAGTTCCGTGCTGCGGGTGAAACCGAAATCGCAGTCGGGGCCACAGCAATCGGTCGATGACCAAAGGGGAACGGTCGGTCGGATGTCCGTCTTTGCTCGGTTGAGAATGGCCGGACCTGGCCGCGAAGGGACCTCGGTCATCAGGCAGCCGGCCGTCGCTTCCCGTTGCTGCCGGTCGTACGACGATTGTCTCAAGGTCAGGTATCAGAGTGCAACGATCATTTCGTGCGGTCACCCGAGGAGCCACCGTCTCCGTCGTCGCAATATGAGATCGGGTCGATAGTTGCCTTCCGATCCAAGGGAACCGATCGGTGCTCCTTGCAACATTCCCGAAGCGCGGCGCTCTAAACCGCAGCATGAGGTATATTCTCTCAATCTCTCAATCTCTCAAGGCGAGGTAAATGTGACGAAGCAGAGGTTGCAGCCTGTTCTCGGCCCGGCCAAGGACCAGAGCGCCGTGGCGACGCCGGTGAGGACGGTCGTCAAACTCAAGGATGACGCCGCTGCCAAAAGGCCTATCGAGGCACCCAAGGTTCGCCAGATTCACAAGGAGGGCGAGGTCAATATTTCGGCCTATTTCCCGGCTGAGGTGAAAGCGTCCCTGCGCATGGTTCAGGCGAAGACGGGGAACAATGTCAAAGATTGCCTCGCCGAGGCGCTACGCGACCTGTTCAGAAAGCACAACGTACCCGTCTCAGTAGAGCTGGGAAAAGGTCGCTGACATGGCAGAGATAAAGGAAGGCTTGCCGATCACGCCTGCATTAGTGAAGTGGGCGCGTGAGCGTGCTGGCTATTCAATGGACGATGCAGTCCGTCACTTCAAGAAGATTGCAGCTTGGGAAGCAGGGGAGGCGCTGCCGACCTATGCCCAGGTGGAGCAGATGGCTGACCGCTTCAAGATCCCTGTCGCCGTCTTCTTCTTTCCTAAGCCGCCAGCGGTGCCGCCTATCGAGCAGTCATTCCGCACCCTTACGGCAGCGGACTTTGCAGCAATCCCGCGCACGGTACGACTGTTCCTACGCCGTGGCCAGGCGATGCAGCTCAACTTAGCCGAGCTAAACGACTCAAAGAACCCTGCAGGACGCGTGATCTCGCGCGACCTCAAGCCATCGCCGAACACGTCCCTTGACAAAATCGCTGCCCAGGTGCGCGACTATCTCGGGGTCAGCATTGACGAGCAAACCAGCTGGAAGAGTGTTGACGAGGCCCTGGAGAAGTGGCGCGAGGTGTTCGCTACGAAAGCGGGCGTGTACGTCTTCAAGGACGCGTTCCGTGCGCCCAACTATTTCGGGTTCTGCCTCTACGACGAGGAGTTTCCGGTGATCTACATCAACAACAGTTCGGCGAAGTCGCGGCAGATTTTTACGCTGTTCCACGAGCTGGGTCACTTGCTCTTTCACACGAGCGGTATCGACATCCTCGACGACGATCTCATCAACCACCTGGGCGGCACCGAGCAGAAGATCGAGATCATCTGCAACGGCCTAGCATCCCGCGTACTGGTGCCCGATAACGTGCTCGACGAGATGATCAAGGGTGCCAAGATCGGCCGGCCGCTTGCAACGCAGCTCGCAGGCTGCTTCAGCGTGAGCCGCGAGGTGATCTATCGAAAGTTTCTCGACCGCGGACTTATCGACGCAGACGAGTACGGTGCGGCCGCGAACGAATGGGCCAAGCAGATGAAGCCTAAGGATGCCGAGTCTTCGGGTAACTACTACAACAGCCAACGGGCTTACCTGGGCCAGCGTTACATCGATTTGGCTTTCACTAGGTACTACCAGCACCGCTTTGACCGCGGCCAGCTCGCCGAGTATCTAAACCTTAAGCCGAAGAACTTGCCGACCTTCGCAGAGAAATTCGCGGGGGGAGGTCTCTGATGTATGTACTCGACACCAACGTCATCTCAAACCTGCACAAGAACTACTACCGCAAGCGCTTCGTCTCGCTGTGGAAGGAGTTTGACCAGCTTGTCGCAGGCGGCAAGATTACCTCGACACGCGAGGCCTATCACGAGTTGCAGGATGGCATGCCAGGCGCAGATACCGAATGGGCGAAGGCCAATGAGAAGCTCTTCGCGACGCCCGACGCGAAGGAGGGTGCATTCGTCGGCCAGATTTATTCGGTGGCGCACTTCCAAGCCAACATCGAAAAGCAAAAGCTCTTTAAGGGCGGCCGCAACGCTGACGCGTTCATCGTGGCTCGCGCTCATGCCATCGGTGGCACCGTCGTGACGATGGAACGGCTCAAGCCGAACGCTGTCAAGGTGCCCAACATCTGCCAGCACTTCAAGATTCCATACCTCGACCTCGAAGGCTTCATGGAGAGCGAGGGTTGGGAATTCTGAGCAGCCACGACCAGAATCGCCGAGGCATCGCTTCGATCAAAGCCGGGCGCGCCAGGGCACGCCAGCAGGCCCCGCCAATATCTTGCAGAAGGGACGGCAGCGCAGTGGGAGCCGACTTCTTCGAGTTCCTTGGTCTGGACTCGGCCGCTCAGTGAGTAACTGCGTAGCAGACTGTCATCTGCGACTGCAGTTGGCCGATAGGCAAGGCGCGTGATCGCTTATTAGATGTCCGCTTTGTGACAGCTTGCGGTCGCTCGTATTTGGTTGCCGAACAGGCTCTCAGGCCGAATGGTGCGCGCATTGCGGCCGTCAGGTCACGGAGTATTGTGGTCATTTTAACGACAGGTCTCCCCGCTCGCAGTGCGGCAGGTTGTGGCCGCGAAGGGACCTCAGTCATCAGGCAGCCGGCCGTCGCTTCCCGACCCGTTGGAGTCCGTCAAGCAAGGCTCGTGATCGTCCGCTTCAGGAGCAAGATTTGACGTCCGCCATGGTCGAAGCAGATGTAATCTGTGCCAGCGTGCCCAAACGCCCAATCGCGGCCTCAAGTTCGTTGGTCCACCGACAGCCGGCATTCAGGCGAAGGCAATCGTCATATGTGTCCCCCTGACCGAACGGATGCCCGGGAGCGAAATCGATACTTTCTGCACGAGCCTGTTCGAACAGCGGACGAGTGCTGACGGAACGGCCATCATTCTAAGACTTCACCGGCATACCCTAGGCCACGCAATGGCTCGTGCCGACTCAGTGTGCGCTCCCGCGCGGCATCAGCGGCGCCTTGGGTGACGGCGTGACAGATCCACCTGGCTGCATCAGCTTCTCGAAGACCCAGGATGCATGCCACTGTTTCCGGGCCATGAGGCGCTCAACGTGTCCCTTGTGATGCGCTGCGTCCCGCGCTGTTTTTCGACGGTGACGCCGAACGTTACAGAACTGGCAAGCGGTCACGATGTTGCTTTGTGAGTCACCGCCACCATCGACTCGAGCGTGCAGATGCTCGGCCGTGCATTGAAGGTGTCGAGCCTGTCGGGTGGAGAGATGGAAGGTCGCGGCGAAAGCTCCCATGCATTGCTCCCACATGGGGCAGCGGCAATAGAAGCAACGACCGGATTGAAGTTGAAAGGCGCGGGCGCGCCGACGCGCGAGAGTCTTGGGCATGAGCAATCCTGTGTTCAGGAAGATTTCGGAAACTTCGAAACCCGGCTCGCCCGTAGAAGGCATACACGGGAACCAGCCAAGTAGCTCGTGCTGGCACCACGTCAACTCCTATGGAGACTGACGGAAAGGAGTTTAGCCCCGCTATTCCCGAAAACACAAGGGGAGGGCACGGATCTCTTGCAAAATCGCAACATAGCGCGGCCCGGCGCCGCGAATCTTGATTGCCCGGAACGGAGGGAAAATAGCACCATGGAAGTCTTTCGCGGGCCACTGCGGCCCCGCCGATGGATCTGTAAGTCACCCCAGTCGGCAAGGCGCCTAGACGTGGCTATTCGTGGCTGTTGTCGGTCACGCCCGCAGGTACTCGATGCAGGGGACGTAGGCACACCGGTCCGGGATTTGCACCTGTTCATCGTGCATTGCCGCCGTGAAGTCTGACCAGTCGCGCAGAATCTGCTCGCCCAGTGCGAGCGGTGTCAGTCCGTGCGCGTTAGACTGGTAGGGCAAGCCAGCATCATATTCCACCATAAGCGGCAAGATCTCGGTACGTCCGAGCTTGACGGCAGTGTGCAAGGCGTTGTTCCTCTCACCATATTCGACGTTCCGCGACTCTGGCATGCGCGCGAGGATGGCAACGACTCACTCGGACGAGCCGCCCTTTACCGCGGCATGAAGCGGCGTCCTGCCCAGATAGTCCTGCTGGTCAACGTCAGCGCCGGCTTCGAGCAGGGCACCGACAATCTGAACGTCTCCTGCGTTCGCCGCCAGCATGAGCGGGCTTTGCCGCTTGAAATCCGTCAGGTTCGCCTGTTCAGGCCACGCTTTGAGGAGAAGGCAGATCGCGTGGCGGCGCCGCTCGAGGTGCGCGGCAAATCGATCGACGTCGCCGGCCAGCTCCTTCGGAAGTAGCGTGTGCATGAGTGGCATGTTTGCGTCGGAAATGTTGAGAAGCTTAAGCCAGGTCAACAGGACAGAATCGCCGCACACGCTGTCCGCCTGCTTGCGGCGAAGCGCTTTGGCATTGCTGTCGAACCAGCGCTGCAGGCTGTCCCAATCTTCTTCATCGATCGTTCGGAACGTATCACCCATGATCGTCTCTGCCTGGTCCGCGATGAGCGGGTGCCGTCTTTCATAGCCCGGATACGGCTTTTAGAGGTCTGTCCAGAAGTGTTCGGCGACCTGCTTTGCAACCTCCTCAATGCTGACGTTCATGGGGTCGCCATTGATCATGTTGGTCATCAACATGATGCGGTACGGCCGTTCATGCCTGGAGGGCATGAGTCGACGATCCGCGAGGAGCGACGCGAACTGCTGGTTGACCATACGAACCCACTCGATCCAAGGCCAACGATCTGAAAATACGCCCAGTACTTGTGCGACTGCTCGACGATCCACCGGTAGTGCGAGAGCCCCTCTGACAGTGTCATGCCCGTTGGTGTGGCTGCATCATTTTTGGGGAGCGGATCGTGCATAGTTTGCTTTTTTGGATCGACCGGCGCGTCTTGCCTGGCGCCGATAAACGGACGTCAACATTGCGCGCTGCAACATAGATCCGCATCGACAGGCTGTATGTGCGGTTGGCCACACGATTACCGCCCGGACAGCCTTCCTAGCTCTATTCCATGGCGGTCGCCCTGTCAATCCCCCATAGTCGGGAGGGCTGATTTATCTCCACACAGGTATTTTTGACGTTTTGCAGAAACCATATAACGCCATGAAGAAATATCTGCTTCCCGCGCTGATTGGCTATCTACTCGCTGGCACCAATGCTCAGGCGCAGTCGTTGACGTGGTCGGTCGTCAATCGCTTCCCACTCGTCAGTGACAGCGAGTTCGAGAAATTGTCGAAGTCATGGGATACGCGCGATCCGCGGGATGCAGACAAGCCAAAAAATATGCATACCTTCATCGTTAGACGGATGGAGGATAAGAAGTCGCGCGAGCAGTACCTGCTTGTCGACCCGGAGGCATCAAGGGGGAGGGCGAAGTCCGTTCTCAAGGAGCCGGTGACTGTCAGGCTCACGCTATCGGGCCAAGAGAACAATTGCTCGTGGACACCGGTGGCGGCCAGACCAATTGCAGAGCCGAAGCCCGGCACGTGCCAGGCAGACCTCGCTGTCACACCGGGAGAGTCGACCAAGGTCGAAGTCCGTGATCGATCCGGAAAGGTGTTCGCCACGGATGTGCTCACGAAAGACATTCTCATCGTCGCGATGGGCGACTCCTACTCGTCGGGCGAGGGTAGCCCGGATCGACCCGCCATCTATCATTACCTCGAGAAGCAATACAAGGGGAATGACTGGTTCCTGTACGGACACTCGCCAACCCCTCCCGTTTGGTTCGAACCGGTATGTCATCGCTCCCTGGTGTCGTGGCCGGTTCTGGCTGCGTTACAGCTCGCGTTGGTGCACAAGGACGTGACGGTCAGGTTGATCAATACCACTTGCTCAGGAGCAGGGTTCTATGACGGACTGCTAAACGCCCAGGTCAAGGACATCGGACGGCAAAATCCAAACGCCAAGACCACTGACCCGGACGATGAGCTCTACAAGGAACTGACCCCTTCTAGGGATGGCGAAGGACGGAGGTCGACGAACCAACCAAACTCCCCTCTCTACGTGCGAAAGAGCCAAGTGAATGAGGTTCGTGAGGCCCTATGCGTTAGTACGACCGAACGTGACGACGTGAGTGCTGCCGATATGCCATTTATGGCGTCGTGGCAGCGTTGCCAAGACAACGCCAGAGCCCCAGATGCACTTCTGCTTACCGCTGGGGGCAACGATGTCGGCTTTGGCCCTGCCGTGGGTGGGGTTCTGTTTCCAAGCAAGGGGAGATCTCTGGTGGGTCAGCTATTTCTCGGGGCGACTCGTAGTGGCCTCGGGCTCGTCGATCCAGACGAGCTCGCAGACAAAGCCCAGAGTTTTTCGAGGTACTACCCGGAGCTCCTCGCCACAACAATCCATGGCGCACTATCGACACCCGCGAAGACCGTACTCATGACTTACCCGAACCCCGTCGGCGCCCCTACGGACGCGTGTTATTCGTCGAAGCACAAAGAGCGGATGCAATCAGCGTACAAGACCTTTGGGGCCATGGTCGGCAGCCAGACGTTTGGTATCGGCAGCGGATGGGATATCGAACTCACGCCAGAGGAAGTCAGATCCTTCTCTGAGAAAGCATATCCGGCAGTGCAAGCCATGGTTCGTACGGGAGACGCGATCAAAGTCGACTGGCTCGCATCGGCGCGCGGCGAAGCAGGCAAGCTAGCCTACGACTACGACCAGCGACTCCTCTGTACGTACGATCCTGCGTATGAGGAATTGGAACCTGTGTACTTCTGCAATGAAGACGGCTCGGACAAATGCAAGGCCAAACCACTGAGCAACTGGAACTCCGAGCAAAGTGGGCGCAAGATCGTCAATTCAACGAATGATGCGCTGCTTGCCCAGCGGACCTGGAATTCCGAACCGTCTAGAAATGCGTTGTTCCGTGCCGCCGCGGGTACGTTTCATCCGACTGCGGAGGCACACGCCGTCGCCGCAGACTCAGGCTATGCCGGGCTGTGCGAGGTCTTGAAGAAGACGCACCAGGTGTGTGGAGCTCAATGACGGGTCGCGCGACCGCGATCCACCCGTTTCTCGAACGTGAAACTATTTCATTTGGGTTTGACGGCGGATCAGGGGTCCCGGCGTTGTGGCGGTTTAGAGGGGGCGCCGGTAAGTCCGATCCGTCGGCCTGATCCCGCAAGGGGTTCGAATTCCCCAGTCGAACTCGTGTTGAACAGAACTCTTGAGCCGGGTGATGATCCCGTTTTTTCGCGAGCCAAACGGCCACTCCAAACAGGAACGTGGGCGTCAATGTCGGCAACCAGTGGTGGGTTCAACCGGTCAACGCACCGGCCAGATATACCAACATCTCCCTGGTGAGATTCCAGGCGCGTATCAGCCGGCGGAGATCCGTCATACACGTAGGGTCGCGAGCGGCCGCTAGCTATGCCGCGTCCGGGAGGCGGATGCCCGTCCCCGCCTCAGGACCTGCGATAGAACTTCTCGACGTCCTGTAAGCGCCGGTCGCGATCCGCCGTGCTATATAGCGTCGTTGTCGCGATGGAGGTGTGTCCTAGGTAGCCTTGCATGACGTTGAGCGCCATGCCGGCGGCAAGGCCGTGTGAGCCGAATGCATGCCGGAATGCATGCGGATGAATCCGGCCCATGTCCGCCCATAGTTCGGGATTTTCTCGGGCCAGATGGGCGCCAAATCTCTCGGCCGCGTCGTCGACCAGTTGTCGAAGGCCGCGGTCGCTATAGCCGTGCCGGCATTGACTCTGCTTTGACCTGGCACGCGGTGTCTTGAGAATGGCAAGCGGTGCTATCAACGGCTCTTCCGATGGTGCTGGATCAAGCGCCTTTCTGTCCCGCCAATGCGCTTCCAGGGCTGCCACCAGGCGCCGGCTGATTGGCACCATACGCTCCCTATTTCCTTTCCCGAGCACGCGCAGCTCACCCCAGACGGCGCGTTGTTCCGCTGGCGCGCCGTTGGCCTGCCGTGGGACCAGATTGGCGCGTGTCGCATGAGCAGCCTCCGAGCAGCGCATGCCAGTCTCGCGCAGCAGTAGTATCGCGACGCGCAGCAGCCGGCCGCGTGGGCTGAAGGAGGCCTCCGCGTCCAGCCAGACACTCATGGCGCTCCAGATTCGCACAGGAACGGCTCGTTCCACTTGCAGCGCAGGCTTAGCCGTTCGCTGGGCGGGCACACCGCTCCAGGGATTCGCGACCAGGTAGTGACGGTCGGTCAGCCAGGCGCATAGCGACGCTAGCACGGTTTCGCTGTAGGCTCGGCTGCGCGACGACAGCGGTCCAATGAAGGGGCGCCATGCCGGGTTGCTGATGGCGGTGCCGGCGATATGAACCGTGCGTGCTGAGCGCGGTCCACACCAGCGTGCGGCCGGCTGCGGATCGGCCAGGAACGCGCGATAGGCGATGCACTCGTCGGTAAGGGCACTGGAGAAGGCCTTGCCGCGCTCGAGGATGATCCAGGCCAGAAAGCGCTCGGCTTCCTTGCGATAGGCGCGATAAGTCTGGGAGTCCGCCGGCCAGAGCGATAGCCAGGCCTGGATCGCCTGGTAGTCATCCCGCGCGCCGATCATGCAGAGATCCCGCGGCGCGCGATTGATGCCGTCTGCGCCATCGAGCGTGGGCGGCAAGCGCATCGCCTCTTGTGGTATAGCCACGCCGGAGCCGGCCTGCAGCGGCGCGGGCACCGCCGGCGTTGCGAGAGCGGTGCCAGTGACGTGCGCGCCGAGTTGCCCTATCGACGCACTGTGCTGGATCAGGATCCGCACAATGCGCCCGGCGGCCAGTGGGCCGATGCGCGGCACGTGTCGCCACCAGCTGCTGCCCCGCTGGTTGCACAGCGCGGCCAGATCCGCCAAGGTCACAATGCCGGCCGCCCGAAGCCGGCGCGCCAGCGGCGCGGCCAGCCACAATCCGACGTCATGCTCGGGCAGCGGCTGCGGCGTGCCCATGCTTTCGAGGCAGCGCACCGCCTCGATCGCGCGGCCCATGCCCTTGCCTGAGCGTCCGGGCGTGGCCGATGCATTGGCCAGGTCCTCGCGACCGTGTAAGCGTGCGCGCTGTACCAGGGCGTCACGGATGGTGTGCAACATCACCAATGTTGCGCGAGGCCCAGGCACGTCGTCGGGGTCCGTTGCCAGCCACCGGCCCGCGATGACGTCAAGTGGAAGGCCCTGCAGCCAGGCCCGCAAGGCCGCATAGTGGACGCGAGTGAGCGTCGTCGGCGCGACGCTATGCGTCATCGCTTGGTCATCGAGACGGCCTGCGTTGCGTCCTGCTCCATTATGGGTTCACCTCACTGCGCAAGTCTGCGCAAGCCCGCAAGAGCCGCTCGATATCGTGATCCGTGTGCCCGGCGTTTAGCGTCAACCGGACCAGGGAGTGGCGCTTTGGCGTGGCCGGGGCACAAAAAACCGCGCCGAACACCCCGCGGCGCTGCAGGGCGTCGCGTAGCCGCAGCGTATTGCGCTCGGTGCCACTCTCCAGCGCGATAATCTGCTCGGTGCCTTCGGAGAGCGCGTATCCGAGGCGAGTCAGTTCACTGCGGACATAACGGGCCATCTGGTGAAGCCGCGTACGCCGCGCATGCGCCGTGGAAATGAAGGGCAATGCGGCGTCTAACCAGGCGATCTCGTGTGCCAGCAGGCCCGAGCTGAAGATGGCGGGGCGAGACTCGCATGCGAAATACTCTTTGAACTCGCTCGAACACGAGATGAAGCCGGCCCTGCCGGCAAAGGCTTTCGCAAGCGATGCGGTGCGGAAGTGCACTCGTTCGGCCAGGCCCAGCTCGCAAACCACTCCGCGGCCGCCGGGGCCGTGCGTACCGAGGGAATGGGATTCGTCGACCACCAGGATCGAGCCCGTTGCTTCGGCCAACTCGACGAGCGCTGGAAGCGGTGCAGCACTCCCGCTGGTGCTGTAGACCGAGTCGACGGCGATGACTCCGGCACCGTGTTTGGCAATTCGCGATCGCGCGTGCTGAACGTTGTTGTGCAGGAAGGGAACGAACCGGGCCCCAGCTGCTAGCGCGCCTTCGCGCAGCGAGGCGTGCGCGTGCATGTCCAGATACACGGGGATATCGGGGGCAGCGAGGGATTGGAGCAAACCAACGTTGGCCGCCCAGCCGGATTGGCAGATTACGCCATCTTCGGCGCCGATGAAGTGGGCAAGGCGGCGCTCGAAGGCGTGCTGAGGCGAGTCGCGATGCAGGAAGGCCGACGACATGAGCAGCTCGCGCTTGTTGTTGAGCAAGACTTGGGCTTGCTGTCGCCGCAGGGCGGACTCGTCTAGCAAGCTGAGATAGTCGTTGCTCGAAAAATGCACGGCATCCGGCGGGGGTGTCATGTCGCGGAGTGGATGCGATCCACCCCATGCGTTCTGCAAGCGGTCCACGTAGTACTCGCGCAGGCGCCGCGCGACAAAATCCGGGAGGCGGTGCCGGGCGCGACGGCGTTGCGCACCGCGTAGCCGGTGATCCAGATTTGTCATGGTGGGGTTGATTGCTGCTGTGGCAGCCATTGGAAATGCCGGCAAGCCGGGAATCCGGTACATCCAAGGAAGCGGCGGCCGGAGTCCTTCATGACTCGGCCGATCAGTAGGCCGCCGGCACAGCTGGGGCAAGGCGAGCCGGCGACGGCAGGCACCGGCGCCGCCGCGGTTGCCGGCGGAGGCTTCGCAGCCTGGCGGGCTGGCCCAGGCAGGTCCTGACGAGCGGTCTTTCCCTGCACGTCTGCTGGCCGCAAGCCCGGCTTGCCGCCTTCATCCGGCTGGGTGTGGTTGCAAGCTGGAAAGCCGCTGCAGCCCCAGAAGGGGCCTCGAGAGCTGGTGCGCTGTCGCATGGGCTTGCGGCAATGGGGGCAGGGATAAACAGGGCCGGCCGTTGACGCCGAGGCGGCGCGACGTGGTCCAGGCCGGCAGTCGACGTCCGGCAGCGTCGCGCTGCAGTCCGGGTAGCCTGAGCACCCCCAGAACGGCCCCTTGGCGCTCCTGAGCGATCGCATGGGCTTACCACATGCAGGACAGGGCGCGGCGTTATGTGGCGTGGCGCGAGGCGAGTCCAGGCGTTGTGGCGCTGTGCGTGCGCCCGACTTCAAGCGAGCGATGAGCTCGGACAACCAGGTGCTAAGCTCCCCCTCAAAGACCGCAAGCGCCAGGGTGCCTGCTTCCACCTGCATCAGGCGGTCTTCCCACTCGGCAGTGAGCACCGGATCGGCCAACTGCGGCGCGTTGGCCTCGATGAGCGTGATCAGGGCCTCGCCTCGTGGCGTGGGCAAGACCTGTTTCTTCTCCGTGGCCAGGTAGTCGCGCTTGAACAGGTTTTCGATGATGGCCGCACGAGTGGCGTCGGTACCGATCCCTGCCTTCTCCTTGTTGCGCATGATCTTGCGCAACCGTTCATCCTCGATCTCCTTGTCGATCGATTCCATGGCGGCGATCAAGGTGCCTTCGGTGTAACGCCGGGGCGGCTTGGTCTTCCTGCCGGCGGCGTCGCAGTTAAGGTTACGGGCGGCATCGCCGGTTTGCGCTGGCGGGAGGGCTGCGACATCCTCTGCCGGCGGAGCGTCCTTGGTATTCGGCTTGTCCTGGTCCTCGGGAAAGGCACGCTTCCAGCCTGGCACTTGTGGCGTCTTGCCGGAAACACGAAACCGCTCGCCGGCGCAGACTACCTCGATCACCGTCTTGTGGAAATGAAAGTCCCCGAGGAACTGCGCCAGGTAGCGCCGCACGATCATGTCGTAGATCGTCTGCTCGGATTTCGACATATTGTCGACCGAAACCCGAGGATTGAGAGACGGGATGATTGCGTGGTGGGCGGTGATTTTGCGGTCATTGAAGGCTCGTGAGGTGCTGCTCTGATCGGCGCAAGCCAGCAGGCTGGCCAGGTCAGGCCGTGCGGCCCGGATGCCCTGCAGAACCGTAGCCGTTTCTGCGAGCATGGAGCTAGGCAGGTACTCGCAGTCCGTGCGTGGGTAAGTGGTCGCTTTGTGTTTCTCGTACAGCGCCTGGCAGGCGTCCAGGACAGTCTGTGCTTTTATGCCATAGCGGGCAGAGGCCTCTCGCTGCAGACTGGCGAGGCTGAATAGCCGGGGCGGTGCTTCGCGCTCCGGCCCGGCCTCGACATGATCGACTCGACCGATTTGACCTCTAACCTTGTCCGCGACGGACTTGGCGGTCGCCGCCTGCACCACGTGGCCATCCGGGTCGAGCAGCGTCGACGCCGGGCGCCAGGCCATCGGCACCACGACGCCGGCGAGCTCGAAGCTCGCCTGCAGCTCATAGTAGGTCTTCGGCACGAAGGTGCGGATCGCCCGCTCACGGCGCACCACCAGGGCCAGCACGGGCGTCTGTACGCGCCCGAAATGCAATGTCCCTCCTTTGCCGCCAGTGCCAAAGCCGGTGGTGAGCATCATGGTTACGTTCATGCCGGCGAGCCAGTCGGCGCGCGAGCGACCAAGCCCCGCGGCGTACATCGGCGCCGTCTTGGCGCCCGGGAGCAGTTTGCCGAGTGCCTTGCGCACAGACGCATCGTCGAAGGCAGATAGCCACAGCCTGGAGACAGGGCCCCGGTAGCCGGCGGCCTGCATCATCTCCCGGGCAATGACCTCACCCTCGCGATCCGCGTCGGTGGCGATCACCAGTTCGGACGCTTGCTTGAGCAGGCGAATGACGACGCCGTACTGCGCCTTCACCGCTGGTTTGACCTCCAACCGCCACTGCGCGGGGATGACCGGCAGCAGCTCGGGATCCCAGCGAGCCAAGCGTGGCTCGTACGCTTCCGGCTTGGCTTGTTCGAGCAGGTGGCCGATGCAATAGGTGACCGTTACGCTGTCACCCGTGAAGCATCCGTTGTCGCGCTTGCGCGCACCGACGTGTCGGGCTATCTCGGCGGCCTGGGACGGTTTTTCACAGAGAAACAGTTTCATAGCAGCGATCCTCAATGTAGTACTTTAAAAGTGCGGTAAGCTGCATGTTATGTACTGCAAAGTTGGAGACCGAGAATGACGATTCGACGCGCCTATTGCCTGGAACTTGGGGAATCCATCACCGCTGATCAAGCACGTCGGGAATATCTGTCGCTCGAGCCACGGCCGGAGCGACTCAATTTTCTCTGCGACCACCCTCCCTGCCGCGCCGCAGAAATCAGAGTTACCGGCGTGGCGTATAAGCAAGTAGCTCGGGAGAGCAGGAAGCACGTGGCCGCCCACTTTCGAGAGTGGGACAAGCATCTTCCCGGATGCCCGGAGGTGTCTGGAGACAACGACGTAGGGAGCGGCAGCGCTGGCGATGACGCGCGCAATCGGAAGCGCACAGCTCGGCAGAAGCTGACCGACTTTGTTGACGTCTTTGATCCCAGGCTGAAGACAGAGGAGCTCCGCACTCGCTCCACAACAACGGAACCCGCGACGCCAGAGACAGGAAGCAGGAAGCGCCAGCACACCGGCATGCCGGACGATGAGAATGGCGCGAGTCGAACAACCACTCGCTATCTCGACAAACTCGTTGACACATACTTGGAAGCGAGATCGATTCTGACGGACGAAGAGTTCTGGTCCTTGGAACTTGCGATTACTGGGGAAGGACGGGTCAAACTTGGCCGCTACTTCCGGCATATCGGTCGGTGGGACCCAAAAAGCCCGGCAAGCGTCCTGCACGGTGGCGCGACGATATTCCGTCGGTATGGGAAGGGCTTCAAATTGAAGTTTATTGACTATATCGATGGCAAGCCAGTCTTTCTCTACATTGCGCCAGAGCTGATGGAGGCATACCAATATCGTCGCTACTTGCTCGACATTGTTGAAATGGCGGAGCAGGCGAAATACGTTCGCGTTTTCGCTCTCGGTACGGTGGAGCTGGCACCGAGCGGAAAATCGATGAATGTGGTTGTAAAGGATCTCCGTCACTTGACGCTGATCCTCCCCGAGGCCAAGGAAAAAGATGACAGCCCGAAGGCCGCGAGCACGGATGTCGCAACGTAGTGGGCATCGACTTCGTCGAAGACATGCAGTTCTGGGTCCGTCTCTGCAAGGAGGCCATTCTTCAGCGCAGGTAAAGCTGTCCTCATGTCAGGGATGATCGTGATACAGACGTCGTTTCTTGTTCCATAGATGTCGAGAGCCACGCAAGCGGAAGCCCCGGCGCGATATGGCCACCACCTGATTTCTCTCGCCTGCCCGGCGGTTGCCTTTAGGCCTTCGAGGAATAGGTCGAGTGATGATTGCAGCGCTGGATTGATCACCAGTGGACCGGCAGGGGGCATCCGAAAAGCGAACGTCATGCCGCACTCGTATATGGCAGCCTTCGATACATGGTGGTTTGCTCGATGCCGCGGAACGCGTGTATCAGCAAGGAGTCGGACATTTGCGCGGGCCGGACAGTGATCGCTTGCCTCGGTGTCCGATCCTCCGCCATCTTGATAGATGTCACGTATCGCTCCTATGCCCTGAGATCCGAGGCGATGGTGCCGTCCGGCGCATAGTTGACGGTCCGGTTTCCAATGTCGTGGGCGGCATCCCGCGCCAGTTCCTGCAGCAGCCGGTTGGGGACGACCAGGTCCAGGTCGGCAAGCTTGGCGGCGTAATACAGGAGATCCGTGTACCGGGTTACATGCCGATCCAGTAGGTTGCTATACAGATACTCGTCCTCAGCATCCGGGGGCAGATCCGTGTAGCTCACCACCAGGAAGTGTCGTTGCAGGGGACGGTCCCATCCCATTAGGATGCAGACTGGGCGCCCATGATGGATCGATTGATAGAAATGCTGGCTCATGGAAGGGGTTCCAGATGTCAGTGTGCGGTCGTGCCAGGATCGGAGTCCAGTGGAGCCGCCGCGGCGAACTCGATGCTGAAGGAAACTGTCCAGTGGCTTCGAGCGCGCCAAACAGCGGCAGGTGCTTTCAGGAATCGATGCAGCATGGTCGGGGCGGGTTCGGCCGAGACACCTGGCGCAGCGGCCGCACGGCTTAGTCGAACGGACGGTCGTCGTGTTGGTCGTGCGCGGGCGTGTTGTCGGCGGCATCTGATCGGCGCTTGGCCCGCATCTCGATGTGCTCCACGCGGTTCAGATTCAGAAAAAGGCTGTCTGCATTGACCTGGAGCGCATAGCGCATCTCGCCGCTGTCACGGTCTTCGAACTTACCAACGGTCAGGCGCCCCTGGACGGTGATGCGCATACCTTTGCGCAGGAGCTTCATGACTTGATCGCGCAGGCCATCACGCCAGATCGAGACCGAGTACCACTCCTGCTTGGCTTCGTCTGCGACGTACTCGGTCTCACCATCACGCTCGACGGGCTTGTATTCGTCGCACAGCATGCGCAGGCGAACGACAGGGCCGTAGGTTGTGTTCTCCAGCGACGGGTTGTCGCCCATATTGCCAGTGACTTCAATGATGTTGGACATTGTCAAATTCTCCGTGAGATGAGCGATCACTGATGCGGTGGCGTTGCGGGGCGTCGATGCTCACAGCAGTCGCTCCGTGCCGGCCCCACTCTTGTTGGCTTGCAGTGTCCGGAGTTGTGCACGCAAGGCGCGTTCGGAATGGTTCAATTGCTCGGCCTGCAGACCCGCGCGGTTGAACCAATGGCGCATGGTCGGTTGCAGGCGGCGGATCAATTTCAGGGCGCGATCGGCCGTCAGATGCTTGTGATCGGAAGCGCGCCACCGCAATGTCACGCCATAGCCCTTGCGGGTGTACGTTTCGAGATAGCAGGGGCGACCTTCGACAGCCTTGGTCTTGATCGATAGGTCCTTCATCTTTCCGTGGATGGAGTCGAGTTGTTCCATGATGTCGCGTTGCCAGCGCATGTCGCCGTGTGCCCGGTAAATATCGTTGAAAGATAACGGCGCACGCTTTGCGAATCCACCTAAAACCTGCGGCTTAACGTGCAGGTTTATTGTTGACATAGCGTGCGCCGCGTGAGCCCGCTCAGAGGCCGTGGCAGTGAGCGCGAGCGGCACGTGTGGTGTCTCCCGGCTGCCGCCGACATCGCTATGCAGCAACGCTGCTCCGCAAGGACCAGGCGTGTGGTTAGGCTACGGCTGCTAGCGATAAGGATCTTTGGTTTGTCGTTCGCCATCGCAACTTTCAGTTATATGGAACTGCGATGACGGACCTGCTTTGTCGCGAGGAAACGGAGCGGCGGCATGAAGCCAAGGCTGGCGCGGAGCGCGGATAGGACGTCGGCAGCGAACGTGCCGCCTGCCAGCGCCTTCATGCGGTCAAGCGTGGATCGCATCGCTGTGAAGAGGCTCGTGTCGAGCGTCGCCATGACGATCGGGCAGGCAGGCGTGGCGCTGCCATTGCAAGCGGCGCGGGAGAAGCGCATTCGGCCTGGGCTGGCCGATGTGTGCGCCGCAGAGTTCAACGCGCTGCCCCTTACCCTTAAAGCCCTTTGTGCAACACACTTGTTGACAGAATGCAGGCTCACAGCAGCGGCTCCTCATCGTCTGGCGCAGTCTCCGCTGTCAGCGACACGTTCTGGAGCACATCCCGCTGGGCAGGCGTCAGTCCGACACGGCGCTTTGTATGGCGGGGCAGGATCTCGCCGGTGAAGACCTCCCGCTTCACTTCCCCGAGCAGTAGCGTTGCGGCACGCACGCGTTTACACGCAGCATCATCCAGGTCGCTCCAGTCTGCTCGGCACAGGCCTTTGAGCCGGTCGTCCATCAGCTTGCGCTGTGCGGGGATCAACTGTTCGAAGATGGACCGGACCCGACTGGACAACTTGTAGAGGCTTTCCCGGCCTTCCTTGTCGTTGATCCGGGATTTGGCGGTCAGCGTTTTGATCAGCCTGGCGTAGAAGTCGAAGTCAAGGATCAGCTCGGCGACCATGTAGCCGTAGGGAGATCGAAAGCCCAGCTCCACGTCGATGGGCTTGCGGGATCGCATGACGGACAGCTTCAAGCCCCGTTGCTGGCTTTGTTCCAGCAGCCGATTCCTGGCGGCAATCTCGGTTTCCAGCGTGCGGCGCAGGCTGTCAATGCGTTCGGTGGTAGCGATCAGGAGTTGGTCGGCGTAAGGGTTGTCGCTGGCGGATAGCATCCAGATGGCTCGGAGCACTGCGCCGACCTTCTTGCCCGAGATCTCGCCGTTGGTGCGGCTATCGTCGCCAGAGCGGCCGATGAACAGACGGTACGCCTCCCGGGTGTGGAGCGACATGGTGTCGGTTTCTTCGCCGATCAATGTGCCGATCTGGTTCATGCCGACGGCCTCGTTGTCCGGTACGACTTCCTCGGCATAGTCGCGCAGTCTGCGGCGTGTGCGCTGGCGCTGCAATTGGTCGAGCCGAGAGCAGTACTCGACGAATCGCGAGTACAACGGATCGTCCATGTCTGGGTCGTCGGCTTCAATCAGGTGTTTCAGGGTTTCGGCTTCGGCATGGATGTCGTAGCCATCGGCGAAGGGGGAGTCCTTCGACACGGGGTGCGGCACTGACAGCATCTTGGTGGTGCGTGTAGCCATGGGGTGTCTCCGTCAGGCGATGAGTCGGTGGAAATCGGGGGGCAGGACGGCGGTGTCCAGTTTTAGCGTCTGCATGGCTAGCACGATCGCGCGGGCATTGAGGTGGTAGCTCCACGTCGCCTCGCGGGTCACGGTGAGCAGCCCTCTGGATTCAAGGCGCTTGGCGGCCTTGAACACGGTCATTCGGCAGATCCACCTGGCGAGGTCTGCCTCGATGGTCCGCGTGGATCGACGCAGCGGCGCCCGGTGGGCGCCCTCTCGGATAAGGTAGGCGAGGAGTGTGGCTTGCCCCGAGACCTTGACCAGTCGCAGCATCTCGGTGAAGAGCGGTCCGCTCAGCCCATCGTCGGGCTCCGGCAGCAGCGGCCGCAGCGAAGGGGCGACAGGCAATTGCCGGAGGGCTTGCTCCATCTGGTTGAAGGCTTCGATGTACTTCACCTTCCATTGCAGAGCTTCCTTCCCAGTGAATCCCATTGCGAGAAGGGCAAAGCCATCTCGGGTCATGAGGAAGGTTGGCATTCGACGAGTTGATCCGTTCGCTCCGGCCACGTCGCGGAACACCTCCTTAAAATTCAGGCGAAACGACTCCGGAAGATCAACGAGCGTATTACGTATTGCTTGGACGACGTTGTCATGCCGTCGCCCAAAATGCTCGGCCACAGCCAGCGAAGTGGTGGTAATGGCGCCATTTGCGACAGAAATCCTAGGTTTTGTCGGTAGCATCGGGTTGCTCTCCTTTTGCTAATGTGGTAGGCGAAAATGCGGTTCCACTGTCAACAGTGTTGACAGTGGAACCTTCGGTTGCTGGGGGTAAAACTGGTCCGGTGAGGTCGGGGTATTGCTCACTTCCACTGTCAACACTGTTGAACATGAATGGGTTGCCCTGGGTGGATCCGTTGCTCTTCATCCACCGCTTGATGGTGGCGAAATTTCTGCGCCCCTCTGCCTTCGACGTCTCCGTCGGTATGCCGGCGCCTGCGCTTGGCGTCGCCGGCCGCATGGCTGCCTCACGGGCCGCCTTCACGCGAATGCCCTGGCTGGGAATAAAGACGCCGCGCCTGGCTTTCTCGGCAAGCCTCGCAAGATAGGCCAGCGGATTGCGCACTGTCTGCTTGCGGCGGTCGCCGGTGAGCTCGTCCAGGATCGATTGCGCGACGGCCGCAGCAAGGCCTTGCAGCAACTCCGCTGCGGCCTGGTGTTCTGCCGCGAGCAAACAGTCGGGATAGGCCAGGGCCTTGGGGTTCAACGTCTTTGCCAATGCACCACCACCACTAATCGGGGACGCATCGAGGGGCGATCGGCTCTCGTTTAGCACTGTGGTTTGGTGGTGGTTATTTGAAGGTTTACTCGCGTTAACTAGGAGTTCTGACGTTTCCGCACAACTGGATGTGCGCTTTCGACAAGAGTTGTTGTGCGTTTCCGTCAAAACTTGTTGTGCGTTTTCGTCAGGAGTTGTTGTGCGGTTTTGACAGGAGTGGCTGTGCGAAAACGTCAGAACTTGTTGTGCGCTTTCGTCATGAGTGACGCGCTTGACTGCGCGTTTTTCAGCTAACGCCTTGTTGTGCGTTTTCGTCAGAAGTGGCGCGATGGGTGTCTGCTCGGCCAGCAGTGCGCACACCCGTGCAAGGTCCAGCCGGATCAGCTGGCGGCCATGGAGCTTCGTATCGCGCTTGCAGTGGAGCAGGGCTAGTGCTTCGAGGTGATCGCGAGCAGTGCGAAACTGGCTCTCGCTCAACGCCAGGCGGTCCAGGCGCAGATCTGCGGTCTCGATAAATCCATCGGCTCGCAGATCGCCTCGTTTGACGGCCTGCCGCGTCGCGTTGACCAGGCGTGACAGGTATATGCCGCCCACCGCGCCGCCAGCTAGCGTGGCCAGCGGGGCGTAGCAGCTGTGGGCGGCACCCAGGAGCAACCGCATGGCTTGTTCGTTCCAGGTCCAGGTGTTCTCCGTACCCATGCCTGCCACGTATCGGTGCAGATGGGCCGCCAGGTCATCGAGGCTCAGTCGGTAGTGCAGGCGGCAAGGCATCCCCAGGCGCGTTTCTTGAAGCAAACCGAGGGATAGCAGCTGGCGGCGCGCCGAGGCTTGTTCGCGCGCGGTGAGGCCGGTGGCATCGGCCCATTCCTCACGGGTCTTCCAGAACCAGCCATCGCGCTCGGGTGCACGCGTGGAGAGGTCCCGCGTCACGTAGAGCGCGTGGCCCAGCAGCAGCGCCGCCTTGGGGCTACCGGTGACGGTGGCCAGCGTTGGAAAGTAGGTGACGAAGCGATGGCCAAGGATGGCCATCAGTTGGGACAGGCCGTGCGCACCCTGCATGCGGGCGCTGGCAAAGGCATCGGGCCGCAGTTGGGCGGTCATTACAGGCCGGACTAGCTACGTGGCCCGCGCTGAGCGGTATGCGCAGCGATGCGCTCCCACAGTCGCGTGGCGTCGACGCGATAGATGGGCACCGGCGGCTGGCCGCGTGTCGCCTCGGCTAACAGGCTCAGGCGCGTCAAGGCACGGCGCGCAGTCTGTTGCTCGAAGCGGTTCAGGCCGGTATCGGCTTGCCATTCATCTGGACTGCAACGGAACCAGCCGTTGGCGTCCGCCCGGGTCTCCGAGAGCATCACGGCATGGCTGAGCATGAGTGCGGCCAGGATGCTCTGGGTGATGTCGACGAAGACCCGGTGGAAGGTGACAGGTGGCTGCAAGACTTCGAGAATGACGGAAGACGTGAAGGGGGTAGCGTCGGTTTGTATCAGCGCGTCGGCGGCATCGAACAGGTCGCCTGAGGGGCCGGATGTGGGTAGGCGGCTCATTCGACTTGCTCCTGGGAAGGGAGCCGGACCCGACCGAGTTCCGGGTGTTCGACCACGAAGGCGGCCATCTTCAGATAAGCCAGGGTCGGTGCGCGCTCGCAGGCTGCAAATGCCTCGGTCAGGGTGGCTGCCGAGCCGCTGAGCAGGGGACACGCGCTCGCGCCCCCCAGCACGCCGTCGAAGGCGGGATGGGCACGCTCCCACCGGAAAGGCAGGGCGGGGTCGATCGTGTATTCCGATTGAATCACGCTGGCTTCGTGGCCGTCGATGCTGGCCTTCCACGTCCTGTGATCCGCGGTGTGCCATACAGCGTTGCCGGCCACGCGGGTCTCGACGCGCGCCTCGAGTGCGGCCTGGCAAGCGGCTTCCACCGTGGGCGCTCCGCCGCGAGCGCGCAAGTAGTTGTTCTCGTCGATCTTCTTCCACAATTCCCAATAGAACCCAACGCTGGGGTCGTGATAGTTGCGGCGCACGGTTAAATGGATGCCGCTGTCCTCGTCGTGGCGAGAGAGAGAGTCTCCAGACGCGGAGCCCACGTGGCCCTGCCATGGGTGGCCGTCCACGATGACAAGCGGGGAGTCGTCGTGCTGATAGCCTTCTGCGCGAGGCAAGCCGTTGACGAAGGGAAGGTACTCGCGCTTGCTCATGGTTGTTCTCCTGCTTCGTTGACGACGGCGTACAGCGTTTCGAGGGAGTAGGCGCGGAATTGCTGGTGGAGCTTGCGGTAGCGCACCCGCAGGTCGGTGTTCTCGCGCAGGGCGGCCCACGATCTGTGGATCTCCTCGCGAGTGTCCGCGTCAGGCAGGCTGGGGCGTCCGACACGGCGTTCGCTGGCGTAGCTGGCGCGGTAGCCATCGATCATGTCGCGGCTGAGCGTGAAGAAGCGGCGCAGCATGGCGATGGAGGCGCGGTTGGCGACGAAGTAGAACAACAGCTCTTCCTGTTCCGCGCGAGCGCGCAGGGTACTGAAGGCAAGGTCGAGTCCATCGGGGTCGACCAGGACGCCGATGACCGGCTGCTCCATCTGGCCAAGGCGCACGATATCGGCGGACTGGAGGGCGCGTAGCCGATCAATCTGGGCCGGGTCCAGGCCCGCCTGGACGAGCGGGGCCAGGTTCCCGCGTTCAAGGTGCTCCATCAATTGCAGGATGACCATGACCCGCAGATTGGGGCTGGAGATCTGGATCAGGCTCATGGAGTCACTCCTGTTTTAGCGTGCTGGGTGAGGGGGTGGAATTCGTGGAAGGCTTGGATGGTCAGGAACAGCGCCTTGCGCACTAGTGGTCCGGCTCGGTAGAGCAGGGCGGGATCCATCTGGCCGAGGACGACGCTGGTGTCGGCGAGAATGCGGGCGCGGAGTGCCTCACCAGCGAGGGTGGGCCAGATGAGACCCTCCGGCATGCGCCGTGCGATCTCAGGATCGAGCTGGCCGGAGAGGCTGACCAGGAAGTGCCAGACCAGAGGGCGATCGGGGTCGTCGGCGCTCCCTCCAAAGGTCTTGTCCTTGGGCAGGTCGATGAAGAAGCCATAGGGTGCGGCCTCGACCTCATGGAAGCAGTGGCCAATGGGGGCGAGCCGCGCCAGCTCGTTGAGCCTGGACATGAAAGAGGCGCGGGCCTTGGCGTAGACCTGGTCGGGAGTGACGGCGATGCCGCCTGGGGTCTGCATGGCGCTGGGCGGGGGCACGGCGGACCCCGGTGGCAAGGACGTCGTCTCGATGGGCTCGCTTGGTGTTCCAGGCGTTCCGGGCGTGGCGGGTGCATTGGAGCCGTACGCCGGGTCGATGGCGTGCTCACCGGGCATCAGCGGATCAATCCAGTCCGGGGGATTGGTGTCGGGCTGGATGGGGGCGTCGGCGGGGCTGGAGGATGTGGTCGCGGACGCGGGCGCGGGCGCGGTCTCGCGACCGTGGGCCTGCAATTCACCCAGGGTCATCTCCGGGAATTGCTCAATCAGGCGCAGCATGGTGGCCATGCGCTCGGGATCCACGCCGAGCCAAGGGGCGAGCCGTGCCGCGGAGAGATAGAGCAGTTGATTGACATTCACAGGCGTGCCGGCTTCAAGCCCGGCGACCAGATCCTGCTGCGCGGGGATAAAGACCTCCGGGACGAATGTGTTTTCATCAGCAACAAAGCGGGAAGCCAGGCGCTTCTGTAGGGCGAAGCCGGGCTGGATCTGGCGCACCGACAAGCTGGTGAGGTGGGGGCCGAGGGATATCAGCGTTTGGGTTGCGAAGATGTACTGGCTAAGCGTGGTGCGATTGGTGGGTAAGCCGATACTCTTCAAATGGCTTTCCAGGTCACGCAGTGAGATGTTTGCGCCGGTGTCCACCTGCAGGGCATCACGCAGGTTCAGGATGCCGATAGCCTTGTCCCAGAAGGACATTTCTCCCCTGACGTCGTTCTCGATCAGGTGGCTGGCCAGCACGTCGCTCTCGCTTTTCCACGTGCGGTAGATACACATCACCGTCCCAAAGCGCGGATCCTCGGTTTCGAGCCACAACTCCTGTAGCGCGCGCAGCCGAGTGTTGCCACCCTTGCCCAGCATGTAGCGCAGCGTATTGGGGCGGCGGGTCACGATCAGCGGATTCTCCAGGCCCTTGGCCCGGATAGATGCCTTGATGTTCTCGTACTCGGGGTTCGGCGTGGTGCGTGGATTCCGGTCGTAGAAGTCGATCTCCATCACCGGGAGGTCGATGGTGCTCGCATCCGTCATGGCATACGGCGACAGCCCGGTCACGGCTGCCGGCGGATTGGGAACCTGCAGGCTGTCATGGACCATGGTCTTGAGGCGCTGGCGCACGTCGTCCTTGGAGACGGCCTTGAGGCCTTGCTTCTCGGCCAGATCGACGGC
This sequence comes from Cupriavidus sp. GW822-FHT03E04, assembly GCF_058801495.1. Taxonomy (NCBI): domain Bacteria; kingdom Pseudomonadati; phylum Pseudomonadota; class Betaproteobacteria; order Burkholderiales; family Burkholderiaceae; genus Cupriavidus; species Cupriavidus sp. GW822-FHT03E04. Next base: position 7,479 of record NZ_JBXANI010000036.1, on the reverse strand, counting down.
GCTCAAGCTGCGTGGCACGGGAATAGCCTTAGCCTTGCTCATGGCCACTCTCCACGGTAGCCGGGGCGGCCGGTACAGCATCGGTATCATTGGCCGCAAAGCCGCCGGCGTAGACGTCCTTGAGGCTGGGTATGAGCTCCCAGACCAGCTCGTGCATCACCTGGGAGGCACTTTTCATGGCGCCTGGATGCCGGGTCTCATGGCGATGGACGGGGATACGCTTGGTGGAGGCCTCGGTGTAGGCCTTGGCTAGAGGGACTGGGGTATTGAGCAGGGTGACGCGCCCGCCCATGGGGATGAAGTCCTCTCGCAGGGCCTGGGCGACATGCTTGGCATCAGCCGTGCGGCTTTGCTTGTAGAGCACAGCCCTGACAGGCCCCAGGCGGAAGCCGAACTCGGGGCCGACTTCCAGGCGCTCGAGCAATTCCATGGTGCCGGTGGTGAACTCGCGAGCGGCGAGCGTCTCGGGGACCACGGGCAGAATGATCTGGGAGGCGGCCAGAGCGGCGTTGTTCTGGAGGTGCCCGGCAGCGCCCTGGGTATCGATGATGACGACGTCGTAGTTGTCATCGGACATGATGGGGGAGGCGAGCGCACGGGACAGGCGGAACATGCCGTCGGCCCGGGTGGCGAGCTTGTGCTGGATGGCACCTTCCGGGTCATCGCTGAGGATGATGTCCAGGCCGTCGATCTCGGTGTGGGAGATGCATTCCTGGGTGATGGCCCCGTGGTCGATGACGTAGGTCAGGCCTTTGGGGGCCTGGTGGCAGAGGGGGTAGTACTTGGAGAGTGAGGGCTGGATGTCGGCGTCGATGAGGAGGACGCGCAGGCCCATATCGGCGAGCAGACCGCCGAGGGAGGCGGCGAGGGTGGTCTTGCCGACCCCGCCTTTGGTGGACAACATGCAGAACTTGATCATTTTCTAGCGCTCCGGAAGTGGAAACTTCGGGCGGCGGAAGATGTCGGGCAAAAAACAGAAAAGCCCGCATCACTGCGGGCTAGTTTTACGATACAATCCGGGTCCCCCCGATTTGGGGCTCAAGTCAGCGAGGCCTCGGGACTGTTAATCCGTAGGTCCCTGGTTCGAGCCCAGGTCGGGGAGCCAAAAAGCGGGAGTAGCTCAGTTGGTAGAGCGCAACCTTGCCAAGGTTGAGGTCGCGAGTTCGAGCCTCGTCTCCCGCTCCAGACATGATGTCCACGGACTTCCATCGAAGTCCGCTGGTTTTTGCAAAAAGGGGCTTCGGCCCCTTTTTGCATTCCATCTGCCGCTACGGCACTATGTTTCCAGGGCCAAGGCGATGGCTTTCGTCCATACGCCAATGGCAAAGGCGCCAGGGTCCACGTCCCGAGCGCTCGTTCTCACTTCATCGTCGTATTGAGCTCCTATGTCCTAGCTGAAGCTGAATAAGCTTCGGGTTCTTCGTGCGCTCTCGCGACGGTTGGTCGAAGAGGTCGGGTTAGTGCCTGACAAACAATCCCTACGCGTGAATGACGGTCTGTTGAGCGGCTTCGATTTGCACCGCATATGTTCGGAGCAAATCGGTGTCGTCATACTGGACTACGCCTGACTGGCTTCGAGGTAGCGGACTGGCAGATTTGCCGCGGACTTGGGAAGGTCTTGCTGACGGGGCAGGCGTCACCACGTCACGCGATAGAGGGCTTCAACGCGGGCGTCATCGACCGGTTCATACGGAAAGACGATCGCGAGGCAATTCGGCACGTCGTGGACTATGTTCGCGAGCTTGAGCGCAAGGTGATGGCATCCGTCGGTGATGCGGCGTTGAGCATCTTGCAGCGGCAATCGCTTCCTTTCCTCGGGAATCCGGCGTTGCTAGCGCTGCTCGACGATGTGACGCGCGACGCCGAGGCCGTCTGGGTCACCGTCAGTCTGACGCCGCCAGGGATTGCCGCGATCGATAAGGCAGGGCGCACGAAGCGCTGGCTCGTCATGGATGACAAGGCTAGAGTGTCCCAACTGGAGGTGGCCCGGGAGGCGGGTGTACCCGAGCCTTTCATGAAGGCAATCCAACGCGGAACACATTTGCCATTCTTCCTCGGCGCGCGGAATGCTGGGGGATACTACGAACATGGCCTGGACTGGTCAGAGGGCTTGCACAAAGTCATCGCCGCCGACATCGCAGGGTTCAAGGTCGCGGAACTTCCAAGATGCTTCCCGGTTTGACAGAGGCATTTCCGGAGTTGGAGTCGACGCGCGGACGCCTGAAGGCGTCGGGACTTCGCCTTAGTTATGCGTCACCCGTCTGCTCACGCTTCATCAGTCACGAGTGTGGCTCGATGACCCGGAGCGCTCGATCGGCGGAATCGCAATTCAGTCCGCCATACGCCGCGTTGCCCACGGTCGTAAGGCCGGGCGTGGTAGCGAGTGCGTATTTTGGTCCTTTTGGCTCGGCGTCGTGGTTGCTGGTCGAGCACGAAGAGCGGGCTGACCTGGAGGCCGTGCTGGTCGGGCATGCGAAGTTGCACGTCTTGCTTGATACGCGGTACATGGCGGCGGCGTCCGCCTATTTCGGGAACCAGCGACTGACGGAGCGAGAGGCGCAGGCTTTGTCTTTGACTGCGAACGGAAAGTCTAGCCGGGAGATCGGCGAGAAGTTGGGAATTTCAGCGCGGACCGCCGATCACTACATCGATGAGGCTCGCCGAAAGCTCGGTGCGCAGAGCCGCGCCGAAGCCGTGTTCCTGGCGATGCGATCGGGATTGTTTCGTGTGGAACCTTGGAGCCGCTAGCAAAAGGTGCTACGCCGAGTTTCGGGATAGGGGAGCCGAGGTGATCGGGGTGACTGTGTAGTTCAGGGATCGGTCTGACGGCTGAGTTCGGCCAGGAGCAGCCCTTCAGGTATGCTCTCGTCGAGCACCGCCCGCTCCTCTTCAACTCACCGCTACGCCACCAGAGTACCCATGCGACCCGAACTGCGCGAACCCGTTGACCAAAACAAGTTCCGGCAACTGCTGCCGCTGACCGAGGCTGTGTTTCACCTGCATGAGAGCGGACGTGGGTACGTAGGGGAGTTGAAGCAGATTTCCCGATTGCTTGGTCGCGTGGTCGGTCAAATAGATGTTCTCGGTGCGTTCGGTTCTACTGGTGCTGACGGATTTGCGAGACGGCTGGCAATAGACTGGCATAACGTTCCAATGGACCTTTCGGAGCCGGAGCTTCTGGAGTTGCTTGATGCAATCTGCGAAGTTCGCGGAAACCAAGAGTTTCATGAATACTGGGTCCGATGTCTCGTGCTCAACACTGGCGACGACCGAATTTCGGACCTCATCTTCTGGCCCGGAGAATACTTCGGCGTCGGGTACGATGGGCGCGAGCTTACTTCGGCTGAAATACTTGAGGTCGCGCTCCGCAAGCGGCGTACAGAATGAAGCCAGTGACAACCTTCGGCTGCCGGCGGCCAGGTGGTCGACAGAGCATCGTCAGGGTGGCTGAATTTCATGAGGGAACCCTACCTCATTAACGTCCGTTTCTGAGACGGGCGGCTGGCCGCTAAGGGTTGCCGAAGCTTGGCGCTGAGTCGGGGCGATCGAGCGCTGCCGGCGACGAATTTCCGGATTCGGCTGCGGATTCAACCGGTCAACGCAACAGCTTGATGGAATCGTTCAGCCGGTGTATCGAAGTTTGGTGTCTTTCGGCGGCGCTCATTGTGCGTCCCGCTCGACGAAGGTCGGCACAATTGCGCGGAGGACGATTCCGCTAAAATCCACGAAGATAATTACACAAAGGAGATTTACTACAATGAGGGTGTCCGTTTTTTTGCTGAATCGCGCAGTATTGTCGAGCCTTATTGCCTTGCTGATTGGCGGATGCGCAACGCATCTCCCCGCACCACCGCTGGTCATTCCCACCGCCGAAGCCACGTATGTCAAGGTCATTCCAGCACCACAGATCGTAAGGATCTACATGACGCCTATCGTTATCGCTGGGGTAGCGGGGGAAGTAGCCAATCAGAACGTGTCAGACCGGTCGGTGGCGCTCTATGACGCCATTCGGGATGATCCTCGCACGCAAGCGTTGCAGACCCGATTCCGGGATCGGGTGATCCAGGAAGCGAAAGCGCGCGGACTGACGTTGCTGAATGGCGACGGACTTCCGAACGCAACGTCAGCAAAATCGGATCAGATTATCTATCTGAAGGGCTTCGAGATTCTGTATCAGGCGAAGACGATCGCGCACAACTATTCGCCCCTGGCGGCGACGTTTATTGAGTCTTCGCGCGATCCTATTATTCCAGCCGGCCAGACGCGTCTTCTCAGGGTCGCGAGGGTGCAGATTGACGATCGGGAGCATTCTTTCGCCACCGCGGCTGCCGTTGTCGAGAACCGCGGAACTTCACTGGAAGGTATTGAGATGGCGGTCGACGCGTTGGCGATGAAGGTAGCCGCGGAATTGTACGCTGCAAAACAACCATAGACTTCGGCTCGGAGAAGGCCTCGGGCAATGTGAAGGATGGGTGCGGGGCATTTCTGACCACTAAAAATATGGACGACGCAAGTCAGAGTGGAATTTAGCCGACTCCATACTTGACTGGCCGCTCCGGCCATTCGACGTTGCCCCAGTGACGATTTGTCGAAATCGACGTTATCTACGTCCAAAGAGTGGTAAGCGGCCAGATGCCGCAATGGCAAAAAGGACCGCCCACAAACGGCCGCCTGCTCAAAGATACTTCTTAAAGAACTTCCACTGCGTCCTCGCCAGGATCCCGATGGTCATGGCGATAGGAAACAACACCCACCGCACATCAAGCTGATACGGTAGACAGACGAAAACGAGGACCGAGGTGGCGCCCAGACTTAACTGGGCATATTTCGCGCGATGGTACAAGCCGGACGATTCGCGCCCAGCGCTGGCGCGTCGGATCGAGCGTTCCACGAGACCATCGGTCATGCCGCACCAGAAGGCCAGCAGAAGCACCGGCCAGCCGGTCAGCAGTAGCATCAGGCGGCTTCCGAAGGTCGTCACGGCCAGCGCTGCGATCCACATTTCCTCGAGCCACGGCCGCAGCAATCTCTCGCCGATTGTGGCGTCGGTCCCACTATTGGCAATGTTGTGGGTAAGGCGGGAGAGGATGTCGTGTAGCTGGGTGACCTGGAAGAACAGCCAGTAGGCGAAGTCCGCAGATTGTTGTACCAACCAGGTGGCCCTTGAGGGGGCCCCGAGCAGGGTGGTCGCTTCCATCGAATGGCGGTAAATCTGGTAGGCGCTTTCCGCCGGGTCGGTCCAGAGATAGTGGGCGGCCAGCAGGAAGGTCGCCACGCAGATGGCGCATAGCACGCCATAGATGTACAGGATTTTCCAGAGCACCTTGAGCGGCCAGACGAAGACGTGGATGACCTTGAGTTCGTGGAATTCGTAGCGGGAGCTCATAGCCAGCCTCCCGGCACGGTGAGGGTCTCGGCCTCGGCCGCGCTGTCATAGCGGGCCTTCATGTCGGCGGCGATCACCTCGAGCGATGCTGGCAAGGCCAGATCGGTAGCGTCCGCCTTGGGGTCGAACAGCGGCAGGCGCAGCTTGTAGAGCCTGCCGCCCTCGATCAGCGCAAAGGCCTGGCCCTTGGGGAGCTTGACCAGATCGGCCGGGGTCAGCATTGGCACGCGCTGGGTGGAAATGCGGTCCTCGCTGCGGGAGCCGAATTCTTCAAAATCTCGTGGGTCGTTGGTGTCCGATGCGGCGCTGGCCAGCATGGTTGAAGCGACGGAAACCTCAGGCAGTTGGTTGGTCAGAATCTCGGCTGTTTCGTTATTCTTGACTCGCAGCATGATGAGTGTGTTCAGGTTGCCGCCGATTTGCCCAGCCTTGGCGCGGTTGCCGATCTTGGCTTCGACGTCCGACCAGGTCTGGGTGTAGACCGTGACCTGGAAGCCGGCGCCGCCGGCCTTGTTGAGCAGCGGGATGAACTCGTCGCCGATCAATTCGTTGAACTCGTCTGCGTGAACCACGATGCGGCGTTTGCCTTCTGCGGTACTTTGGCCAAAGCCGGCGCCAAACTTGTAGAGTTGGCCGGCGATGGAGGTGAGATCGGCAAACATGGCGTTGCCGATAGCCGAGCCGACTTCAAAGTCAGAGAGCGAGTCCAGGCCGACGTAGACGATGCCCCCGCGGTTGATGACCGACATCCAGTCGAAAATCGGGCGTGGATCGCCGGTGGCTTCGTAGTCGGGGGAGATGAGCTCGGCGATCTTTCCGGTGGTGAGCTTTTCCAGGAACGGATACAGAGAGGCCACCAGCTTTTCAAAGTAGCCGCGCTCTTTGGCCACCAGCCCGGCCAAAGCGTTGGCCACCGGGTCGAACCATGCCTGCGCATTGATGAAATCGATAAGCAGCAGCAGGTCCAGCGCATGCTGGGTCTTTTGCGCTTCCTTGGTCTTGGTCTTGCGGCGGTCCTCATCGCTCGCATACTCTTCGAATGCACTTCTCCAGTTGGGCTGAGTCGTGTACAGCCAGTGCTCGATATACGCCTGTGCCAGCGCATCGATATTGGTGGCGTGCTGATAGATCAGCGCATAGCTGGGCCTGTGGCCCAGGCCATTGAGTGCGCGTGCGATGACATTGACGAAGAGCCAGACAAATTGGCGAAAGGCGGCGGATTGTCCTTCGCTGGGCAGTGGCCCTGCTGTTCGGGTGGCCACCTCGGTGATGCGGCTGAAGCTGCCGACTGGGTTGTAGCGCGCCGAAATGTCAGGGTAGCCCAGGTGGAAGAAATGGAAATCTCTCTCTCGCCCGGCGCGGCGCGCTTCGGCGTACATGCGCCGTAACAGGTCGGCATCGCCCTTGGGGTCAAAGACGATGACGACGTCGCCGCGGCGGATATCCTGGCAGATCAGAACTTCGGCCAGCCGGGTCTTGCCGACGCGGGTGGTGCCGAGCACAAGCGTATGGCCATTGCGCTCGGCCAGATCCATCACGACGATGTCTTCGTCAGGTTCGACACCGTGGAGGGTGGGATCGCCTCCTACGCCGCCCCATTCGCCGCGTCCACGTGCCACGTATTTCTGGTTGGCGGGATCCCGGGCCTGCAGCAGGCGCTGCGAGTGGCGCTGGTCCCACGCAAAGCCCCGGCCGAGGAAGAGGAAGGTATCGGAGACCGGTACGTCCGCTGCGGCGATGACGTACTTCGGCAGCCGCTTCAAGTTGCGGTGAAAACGCACGATCCGGTAGCCCTGATGCAGGCGCCACGCGGCAAGCGTGTAGAAGCCCAACATGCCTGTCCATGCTACTGGAGGCGGCGTCATGAACCAATGCGGGGCGGTGAGTAGCGCCGTGCCAGCCATGGCGGCCGTGGCGGCCGAGATAAGCTCGACAGGGGGACGGAATAGATTCTCGATGGGATACGCCATATCCAGTCTCCAACGTCAGACAGGGGTAGCTCAGGAGGAGGGGCCCAGGTTGAGGGTGATGTCCTCGCGGTAAGTGAGGTGGCAGTTCACTGGTGGGACGGGATTAACGAAGCGCTCGGGCTG
>NZ_JBXANI010000035.1:0-80858 GCF_058801495.1 Cupriavidus sp. GW822-FHT03E04 | reverse complement strand
GGGGGTCGCCCCATCCGGGTCGCTTCTTTGCCTACTTTCTTGGCGAGACAAGAAAGTAGGTCGCCTCCCCGCAGGGGCGGTGAAACGGCAGTTGAAGTTGACCTTGACGTTAAGCCGTTGCAGTTGCAGTTGCCATTAACCTACAACCCCCAACAATTCAACCTCAAAACCTAAAAGTCCCCAACGCCTCGCGCACTTCATCCAACGTAGCCTGCGTCACCAACCGTGCCTGCTCCGTCCCCTGCTTCAAAATGTCAAACACAGAGGCCGGATCCTTGGCCAGCTCCTCGCGCCGCTCACGAATCGGCGCCAGCAGCCCTTGCAGCACACCATCGAGCCTGCGCTTGAGGACCATGTCACCCAAGCCGCCGCGCCGATAGTGCTCCTTCAACTCGGCCACTTCATCGACCGCCTCGTCGAACGCGTCGAGGTAGGTGAACACTACATTGCCCTCCACCTGGCCCGGATCGGACACCTTGAGGTGGTTGGCGTCGGTGTACATGCGCATGACAGCTTCCTTGACCTGCTCGGGCGAGGCCGCCAGCGAGATGGCGTTGCCTTGCGACTTGCTCATCTTGGCCTTGCCGTCGACGCCGGGCAGCCGGCCAAAGCGCGGGATCAGCGCGGCGGCTTCCGGCAGCACTTCGCGGCCAACCTGGTGGTTGATTCGGCGCGCGATCTCGTTGGTCTGCTCGATCAGGGGGGCCTGGTCCTCGCCGACCGGCACCACGGTGGCCTTGAAGCCGGTGATGTCGGCAGCTTGCGAAGCCGGGTAGCACAGGAAGCCCGCCGGGATATCGCGGCCGAAGCCGCGCGCCTGGATCTCTTCCTTGATGGTCGGGTTGCGTTCGAGCCGGGCGACCGTGACGAAGTTCAGGTACATCAGGGTCAGCTCGGCCAGCGCGGGCAGGTGCGACTGCACCGTGATGGTGGTCTTGGCCGGGTCGATGCCGACCGCGAGGTAGTCGAGCGCCACTTCCAGCACGTTGCGCCGCACTTTGTCCGGATCGTGCGCGTTGTCGGTCATGGCCTGGGTGTCGGCCAGCAGCAGATATTGCTTGTGGGTATCCTGCAGCGCCACGCGGCTCTTGAGCGAGCCAACGTAGTGGCCCAGGTGAAGCTGGCCGGTGGGGCGGTCGCCGGTGAGGATGACCTTGCGCTGGGGCGCCTGCGTTTCGCTAGTCATGGCATTTCCTTGGGTAAGAGAAGCGCCGCGGTGCCGGTCAGCGCAGGCAGAGTGCTGCCAACCGGGCTGCGGCGGCTGGAGTCGGGATCAGGGGATGACGACGTGCCGCTGCGTTCAGCAGCGCCGCCAATGGGAACGAGAGCCGGTCGCGCGCATCATGTAGCCGGGGTTTCAAGCTGGCGCGCCAGGCCGACGTACTCGGCCACGGGGACTTCCTCGGCGCGCCGCGCCAGGTCGAAGCCAAGGGCTTCAAAATCGACCTGGTCGCGCAGCATCGACAGTGTATTGCGCAGGACCTTGCGCCGCTGCGAGAACGCCGCGGCCACCACGTCGCCCAGCACCGTCAGGTTGCACGCGGGATACGGCGAGCGCAACTGGCCATCGGGCTGGCGCGGCCAGGGGATCATGCGCACCACGGCGGAGTCAACCTTGGGCGGCGGGTTGAACGAGGCCGGCGGCACGTCGAGCACATGCTCCATGTGATAGCGCACCTGCAGCATGATCGACAGCCGCCCGAAGGCTTTGCTGCCTGGCTCGGCCACCATGCGCTCGACCACTTCCTTTTGCAGCATGAAGTGCTGGTCGCGCACCTGGTCGGCAAACTCGGCCAGGTGGAACAGCAGCGGGCTGGAGATGTTGTAGGGCAGGTTGCCGACGATGCGCAGCGGCTTGCCGGCTTCGCACAGCTTGCCGAAATCGAAGGCCAGCGCGTCGCCGGCGTGGATCACCAGCCGTTCGCCGTAGCGGCGGCGCAGGCGCTCCACCAGGTCGCGGTCAAGCTCGACCACCTGCATCTGCGGCAAGCGCTCCAGCAGCGGCTGGGTCAGCGCGCCGAGGCCGGGGCCGATTTCGACCAGGGTATCGCCGTGCTGCGGGTCGATGGCACTGACGATGCCGTGGATGATGCCGTCATCGACCAGGAAGTTCTGTCCGAATCGTTTGCGGGCCACATGGCCCTGGTGTACGTTGGAACGCATAGTTAGGTCTCGCTCGGGCGTCAGCGTGTTGCCACCAGCGGCGCGGCGCGCGGCCGGCCGTTGGCGTGGCCGGCCATGACGATGGCGTTGCGGATCGCCTCGATCATGCTGCCGTGCTCGGCCTGGCCACTTGCGGCCAGGTCGAGCGCAGTGCCATGGTCGACCGAGGTGCGGATAAAAGGCAGCCCCAGCGTGATGTTCACGCCGTGGCCAAATGTGCCGTACTTGAGCGGGGCCAGGCCCTGGTCGTGGTACATCGCCAGCACGCAGTCAGCCCCATCTAGATGGCGGGGCTGGAACAGCGTGTCGGCCGGGTACGGGCCGCGGGCATCGATGCCCGCGTCCACGGCATGGGCCAGCGCGGGAATGATCACATCGATCTCCTCGCGGCCCATATGGCCGCTTTCGCCGGCATGCGGGTTCAGGCCGGTCACCAGGATACGCGGCCGGGCGATGCCGAAATGCCGGCGCAGGTCGTGGTCGACGATGGCCAGCGTTTCTTCCAGCATGGACACGGTCAGCGCGTCGGGCACCGCGCGCAATGGCAGGTGGGTGGTGGCCAGCGCCACGCGCAGCATGGCGTTGCCATGCGCGGGCTGCGGGCCGGCCAGCATCATCACGACGCGCGGCACGCCGGCGCGCTCGGCCAGGTATTCGGTGTGCCCGGTGAAGGGCACGCCGGCATCGTTGATGGTGCTCTTCTGCACGGGCGCGGTCACCATGCCGGCAAAACGCCGCGTGCCGCTGGTCCCGCCCATGCAGCCATCGATGGCTGCATCGAGCAAGGCGAGCACATAGCCGCCGTTGCGCGCATCCAGCCGGCCAGCATCGCAAGGCACGGCCAGAGGGATGTCGTCGCACACCACGCTGCCATCCGCAAGCCGGTGCGCCCAGGCTTGCGCGACACCCAGCGCGGCGGCGCGCGCCGCCAGCAGGCCCGCGTCGCCAAGCACGTGAAAACGCACCTGCGGATGCTCGCCGGCAAGTTGCAGCAAGGCGCCGACGGTAATGTCGGGGCCAATGCCGGCGGGTTCCCCGGTGGTGATGGCTAGCGCGAGCGGCTCGGACATGGTGGCGATGCGTTCTGGTTAGCGCTGGCGGTTGACGCGGTATTCCACGTAGGCGGCCTGGCGCAACTGGCGCTGCCAGTCTTCATACGCCGCGCGCACCTTCTGCTCGCGAATCTCCGCGCGGGCAAAGTCGCGCTGCTTCTCCGGCGTGATCTCGGTCTCGCGGCGATTGAGCACCTGGATCAGATGCACGCCGAACTGCGTGACGATGGGCTCGGACACCTCGCCCGGGCGCAGGCGGCTCATGGCCTGCTCGAACTCCGGCACCAGCTCGCCCGGCGATACCCAGCCGAGATCGCCGCCGTTCTGCGCCGACCCATCCTGGGAGAAGCGCTTGGCCGCGTCGGCAAAGTCGCCGCCGTGGGTGATCCGGTCGCGCAGCGTGGCCAGTTGGCGGCGTGCCTCGGCCTCCGGCATGTTGGGGCCGGTGCGGATCAGGATATGGCGCACCTGGGTCTGCGTGATGCGATCGCTGGCCGCCGGGTTCGACGCTGCCGGCGGCGCGGTGCGCTTGGCCACCAGCTTGAGCACATGGAAACCGTTGGCGCTCTCGATGACCTGGGGCGCCACGCCACCAGGCTGCAGGTCAAGCACGGCATTGGCAAACAGCGCCGGCAGCCGGCCGATTTCACGGAAGCCGAGCGAGCCTCCCTGAGCGGCCTCAGGGCCGTCGGAGCCCTGCGCCAGCTGGGCGAAATCCGCACCGCCCTGAGCCTGCTTGAGCAACCCTTCGGCCTTGGCGCGCAAGGCTGCCTTCTGCGCCTCGGAGGCATCTTCCGGCACGCGCACCAGGATCTGGGCCACGTTGTATTCGGTGGGGCCGGTGGCGGTGGCGGCCGCGCCCGGTGCGCCATTCGCCGCGAGATAGTTGTCGATCTCGCCGTCGTAGACCTGGATCTTGGAATCCACCTCGCGCTCGCGCAGGCGGATCACCTGGACCTGCTTGCGCAGCTCGTCACGGTACTTGGTCCAGGTCATGCCGCTGCGCTCGACCTGGCTGCGCAGGTCGGTCGCATTGATGTGGTTTTGCTGCGCGACCGACTCAATGGCGCGATCGACTTCCTGGTCGGTCACCTTGATGCCGGCATCCTGCGCCGCTTGCGTCTGGACCCGCTCCATCACCAGCCGCTCGAGCACTTCGCCCAGCAGGTCGGCGCGCGCCGGCACCGGGCGGTTGGCCTGGCGCAGCTGCGATTCGATCTCGTCGGCGCGGTCCAGCAATTCGCGCCGCGTGATCACGCTGTTGTTGACGATCGCCACCACCTCGTCCACCAGTTGCGAGCGCTGCGCGCTCGTGCCCGGCTGCGTCACGCCCAGGCGCGGCTGGCTGGGCGAGGCGGCAGCGCTGTCGCCGGCCTGGGGCATGAAGATGCCGGTGGCCTTCTGCCCGGGCGCCTTCAGCTGTGCCGAAGCCGGCAGTGCGAAGGCGGCCAGCAGTGCGGTCAGCAGCAGGCTTTGCCAGCCGGTCAGGCGGGAAGACATCGAGGAGAGCGCGTTGAATTCTTGACGTTTCATCATGGTCCGTCATTCATAGTGGTCGAGCTGGGATGGGATAACAGGCTTGGCGAGGACGGGCTCATAACCCGGCACGTTCAGCCGCAGCACATCCAGCGGATTGGAACCGATCTTGGACAACCCGCGGAACTCCACCTGGAAGAAGATGCGTCCGGTGTAGCCCTGCGTGGTATTGCGGAAGCGCTGGTAGACCACACGGCCAACCCAGCAATCCGCTGCGTATTCGAAGCCGGCCAGCGCGTCCACCAGTTGGCTTGCGCTCAGGTCGAACGCGACCCGGCCGATGCCGTAGGTGCGCTGTGTCAGCGGCCACTGGCTCGAAACCTCGAACTGGTCGATGGCGGTATTGTCCGTCACCGAAGTGGGGCGCCGGTAGCGATAGCCGATATTCAGCGTCTTGCGCTGCTCCGGCCGCCACGAGAAGGCGATGTTCGAGTAGATCACCCGATCGCTGTCCGGGTTGTACTGCACGCCAGCATCAAGGTAATAACCCTTGAACATCTGGATCGTGGTCGCTGCCAGCAAATCAGAATAGCCTGCCTTGGCCGGATCGGTGCCATTGAGCTGCACCCGCTGGCCAGTGAAGTCAAAGCGCTGCGCAATAGTGCCGCGGAAACGTTCGATGCCGCTGCTCGCCTCAATCAAGCGCGTGGTCACGCCGCCAGTCAGCTTGTTGTTGTCGGCAATGCGATCATAGCCCGTGAACGGATTCTCACTGAAAATCTGGCCGTAGCCAAAGTCCGACTGCACCGTGTCAAAGATCGGAAACTGGCTCTGGTCGCGGAACGGCGTGTAGACATAAAACAGACGCGGCTCCAGCGTCTGCACGTAATTGACGCCGAACAGCCGGCTCACGGTCGGCGCCTCGCGCTCGAACGTCATGCCCGAATCCACGCTCATGGTCGGCAAGGCGCGGTTCAGCGTATTGGGCGTGCCCGCGGTGTTGGTGGAGGACTCCATCTGGTACTGCGTGGCATTGAACGTCACCTTGGGCGTGACGAACCAGCCTGGCCGAATGATCGGATAGCTGATCGAGGGCTGGATGAAGACACGTTCACCCTGCGGCAGTTGCGTACCTGTCGTGCCCAAAGGAATGCGGAAGCGCGTGTAGTCGGCTTCCACTTGGATATCGAAGCCACCCAGGTCATAACGCGTGTACTTGCCATTGAGCTGAGGCACACGCTCATAAGAAGGCTGGCTAGGCGCGAGCGTCTGGAATTTCTGCACCCGGGCCAGCAGGGCAAAATCCTGCCAGTTGTAGGTGACGCCGCCTTCCTGCGTGTACTGGCGCAACGTCGCCTGTGTCACCGAGCGGGTCAGGTCGTCGGGATACTGGCCGTCCGACACCTTGTTCAGGTTAACGTACGCATTCAGTCCCGGCGCTATGTTCTGGACATGCTGGATCGAATACGCCCAGCGGTTGGTCTTGGTCTTCTGGTCGTCCGGCAGGAATTCGCCGCGGATACGCCCGGAATAGCCGCTGCCGATATAGCGGTAGTCGGTGCCAAGCTGCACCCCGCGCGAACTCAGCACGCGCGGAAAGATCGTCAGGTCGCGGTTGGGCGCGATATTGAAGTAATACGGGACCGTGAGGTCCATGCCCGAGCGCGAGCTATAGCCGAACAGCGGCGGCAGCACGCCGCTGCGGCGCTCGCTGTTCAAGGGGAAGCTGAACACCGGCGCGGCCATGATCGGCACGTCGAAAAAGCGCAGCACGCCGCCATAGGCAGTGCCGACCTGGCGGTCGCTGTCGATATCGAGCTCGCGCGCGCTGAAATACCAGTCCGCATTGTCGGGCGAACAGGTCGTGTAGGTGGCGCGCTTGATCGTGCTGAGATTTTTGTCGATGAAATCGATGCGCTCGGCCTTGCCGGAGCCACCGGTCTGCTGGAAATAGTAGTCCGGAGACAGCATGTAGCCTTCGTTGGCCTCGACCCGCAGCCGGGCTTCCGGCCCGACCGAGAGCGAGCCGTCGCGGGCAATGCGGGCATTGCCGTGGACAAAAGCCTCGTCGCTGTCCTGGTCGTAGGTGAGCTTGTCGCCCTTGACCACGCCGCCATTGCGGCGCAGCTCGGCGTTGCCCTCGAGCTCCACGCCACGCTGGTTATAGCCGGTCATGCGATCGCCCGAGACAAAGGTGGGCGGGTTGTCGTCCGGCTCGGCCGTCTTGGTCTTGGCCGTGCCCGGCTCGGCCAGACGCGGCACCAGTTCGCCGGCTACCGGCGGGGCCTCGGGTGCCGCTTCGACGGTCGGCTCGGCCACCGGCAGGTCGGGAATGGCGGAGCTCACGGCCTGCGCGTGCGCACCCACCGACCAGCCGGCCATGGCCAACACGAGCGGGCGCAACGCGCTGCCGGGGAGTCGTGCCGGTGTCTTGCTAGCCTTCTGGTTCGGTGATCGTCGTTGTTCGGTCATGCGAGCGGGTCATGAGTCAGAGCGGCGGCGGCGGCCCAGCAACCGCCAGCCACCGCCGAAGCAGGCTGTCGGGCTGTAGGAGGCCCGCCTGGGAGCCGCCCCGGGGCCCGGGTCTGGTCGGGTATTATACGGGGCATCCTATTCTCCCTTTCCGGCATGGCAGCACATCCTCTCGACCCGCGTCTCGACCAGCTCAAAGTCTGGGTGTCCGGACTCGGTCCGGCCTGGTCCATTAACCCCGACTCCTGTACCCCCGCATCGGCTGACGCCAGCTTCCGGCGGTACTTCCGGGCCAGCACCAGCCACCCCGACCATCCGAGCGTGATCGTGATGGATGCGCCTCCCGCGCAGGAGGACTGCCGCCCCTTCATCCATGTCGCGGAACTGTTCGGCGCTGCCGGCGTGAGCGTGCCCAAGGTACTGGCGCAGAACCTCGAGCAAGGCTTCCTGCTGCTCAGCGACCTGGGCAACACCACGTATCTGTCGCGGCTGGACGCGGCCAGCGCGCGCGGCCTTTATGGCGATGCCGCCGCCGCGCTTGTGAAGATCCAGCTCGCGACCCGCCCCGGCACCTTGCCCGCCTACGACCGCGTGCTGCTGCAGCGCGAAGTCGACCTGTTCCCGCAGTGGTACGTGGCCCGGCACCTGGGCGTGACACTGACGCCCGACCAGGAATCCGGGCTGGCCGAAGTGATGCAGACGCTGCTGGCCAACAACCTGGCACAGCCGCAGGTGTATGTGCATCGCGACTATCACTCACGCAACCTGATGGTGCTTGAGGGCGAGGCCAATCCCGGCATCCTGGATTTCCAGGACGCGGTGATCGGCCCCATTACCTATGATGCGGTGTCGCTGTGGCGCGATGCCTATATTGAATGGGACGAGCAGGAGCAACTCGACTGGCTGATCCGCTACTGGGAGCGCGCGCGCATGGCCGGGCTGCCGGTGGCGCCCGATTTTGGTGACTTCTACCGGGATTTCGAGTGGATGGGCCTGCAGCGCCACCTCAAGGTACTCGGCATCTTTGCCCGCCTGTACCATCGCGACGGCAAGGATGGCTACCTGGCCAACCTGCCGCTGGTGCTCAAGTACGCGCGCCAGGTGGCGGGCCGCTACATCGAGCTGCGCAGGCTGGTACGGCTGTTCGACGCCCTCGACGGCGTCGAACGCCCGGTCGGCTACACGTTCTGATGCCGGTGCAAGCCATGACGGACGCACAGCCATGACATCCGGCGGCGATCCCACGGCCACGCTCACCCGCGGCGGCGAGTGGTGGGCTGGCGTGCGGGCGCTGGCGCCGATGCTGCTTGGCGTGGCGCCGTTCGGCCTGATCTACGGCGTGCTGGCGGTCAACGCCGGCATGCCCGCGTGGCTGGCCTGCGCCATGAGCGCAATCGTGTTCGGCGGCGCCTCGCAGATGATCCTGACGCAACTGTGGGCGGCGGGCACGCCGGCGGTGCTGATCGCCGTGACGGTCGCCATGGTCAACCTGCGCCATGCGCTGTACTCGGCCACCATGGCCCCGGCGCTGGCGCACCTACCGGGCCGCTGGAAGGCACTCATCTCCTACTTGCTGACCGACGAGGCCTTCGCCGCCATGACGCGGCGCCTCAGTGACGACGACGAACACAAGCGCTACCGCCACTGGTTCTTCTTTGGCGCCGGCTTCGCGCTGTGGGCCAGCTGGCAGGTCTCGACGCTGGCGGGTGTGCTGGTGGGCGCCCAGGTCCCGCGCGACTGGCCGCTTGATTTCTTCCTGCCGCTCACCTTCATCGCCATCATCGTGCCCGGCATCAAGCACCGCTCGCACGCCGCGGCGGCGCTGGCGGCCACGGCGCTGGCGGTGGCCTGCTACGGCATGCCGCACAAGCTTGGCCTGATGGTCGCGGCGCTGGGCGGGATTGCCGCGGGCATGCTGCTGCTTGGCAAGGACCGCAGGCAGCGCAAGCCGGCCGCGACGGAGCCCGCCGCATGAGCCAGCTCACCCTGCTGCTGGTGTTTATCGGCGCCGGCCTCGCCACCTTCCTGATCCGCCTGTCCTTCATTGCCGTGGAAGGCCGGGTGCGGCTGCCGTCGTGGTTCCGCACCGCGCTGCAATTCGTGCCGGCCGCCATGCTGTCGGCGTTGATCGCGCCCGACCTGCTGATGCGTGATGGCCACGTCGACATCGGCCCCGGCAATGCGCGCCTGGTAGCAGGGCTGGTGGCCATTGTCATCGCCGCCAGGACGCGCAGCATTGGCTGGACCATCGCTGGCGGCATGGGCACCCTGATCGCGCTGACATACCTGCTGAACCACGCGCTGAAATAAGCGCCGGAGACCCTGCATTGAAAGCCATGATTTTTGCAGCCGGGCGCGGCGAACGCATGCGCCCGCTGACCGATGCCCATCCCAAGCCGCTGCTGCAGGTGGGCGGCAAGCCGCTGATCGTCTGGAAGATCGAGGCGCTGGCGCGCGCCGGCTTCAAGGACATCGTGATCAACCACGCCTGGCTCGGCGAGCAGATCGAGCAGGCGCTCGGTGATGGCAACCGCTTCGGCGTTCGCCTGGCGTACTCAGCCGAGCCCAGCGCGCTGGAAACCGCCGGCGGCATCGCCCAGGCGCTGCCGCTGTTGTCGGCCGCACCCGAGCGCGGCGAGATCTTCCTGGCGGTATCCGGCGACATCTTCACCGATTACGACTTCCGCGCCCTGCTGCCCCGCGCGCGCGCCATGGCCGGTGCGCCCGAGCCGCGCATGCACCTCGTGATGGTGCCCAATCCGCCGTTCCATCCGGGCGGCGATTTTGCGCTCGGCGCCAACGGCCTGTTGTCGCTCACGCCCACGGCGACGGCGCCGAGCCTGACCTTCGGCAATATCGGCCTGTACGACACCCGGCTGTTCACCGCCATCGAGCCCGGCCAGAAAGTTGCCATGACGCCCTACTATCGCGCCGCCGTGGCGGCCGGGCTGGCCAGCGGCGAGCGCTTCGACGGCGCCTGGGAGAACGTCGGCACGCCGGCCCAGCTGGCGGCCCTCGATGCCCTGGTGCTAGCGCGAGCCGGCACCGCTTGCGCACCCTTGCCCTGAGCGGGTCCGGCCAGTCCAGCCCCGCGCCGGCAATCCGACGGCGTTAGAATCGTCCTATTCCCCATCCACGTGGCCCAACACATGTCCGCACCCGACTCCGCCCTCCTTCTCGCCTGTCGCGACCGGCGCGCCCGCGTGCTGCAGCAATTACGCGCCGCCGGCGGCGGCGTGGCGATCCTGCCCACCGCGCCGGAAGCCATGCGCAACCGCGATAGCGACTATCCCTATCGCCATGACAGCTATTTCTATTACCTGACCGGCTTCACCGAGCCGGAGGCCGTGCTGGTCCTGGTGGCGCAGGCGGGCGGCGCCGAGCGCAGCATCCTGTTCTGCCGCCCCAAGCACGAGGAGCGCGAGATCTGGGATGGCTTCCGCTATGGCCCGGAAGGCGCGCAGGCGGCCTTCGGCTTCGACGAGGCACATTCGGTCGAGGAAATCGACGCCCTGCTGCCCTCGCTGCTGGCCGACCACGCTGTGGTGGCCTACCCGCTGGCCGCCAACACCCGCACCGATATGCAGGTGCGGCGCTGGCTCGAAACGGTGCGCATGCAGGGCCGTGCCGGCGTGACCGCGCCATCGACGGCGATCGACATCCGCACCATCCTCGACGAGATGCGCTTGTTCAAGGATGCCGGCGAGATCGCCACCATGCGCCGCGCCGCCGAGATCTCGGCCCAGGCCCATGTGCGCGCCATGCGTGCTTCGCGCGAGGGCCTGCGCGAATACCACCTGGAAGCCGAGCTGCTCTACGAATTCCGCCGCCACGGTGCGCAGAGCGTCGCCTACAACTCGATCGTCGCCACCGGCCCCAATGCCTGCGTGCTGCACTACCGCGCCGGCCCCGCCGAGCTGCGCGATGGCGACCTGTGCCTGATCGACGCCGGCTGCGAGCTCGATGGCTACGCGTCCGACATCACCCGCACCTTCCCCGTCTCCGGCCGCTTTTCGCCAGCCCAGCGCGAGCTGTACGACCTGGTGGTGGCCGCGCAGGAAGCCGCCATCGCCGAGACCCGCCCCGGCGTGCCCTACAACGTGCCGCACGACGCCGCCACGCGAGTGCTGGCGCAGGGCATGCTTGATACCGGCCTGCTCGACGCGAACCGTTGCGGCGGCCTGGACGAGGTACTCGCCAGCGGCAGCTACCGCCAGTTCTACATGCACCGCACCGGCCACTGGCTGGGCATGGACGTGCATGACGTGGGCGAGTACCGCGTGCCCGGCGCCGCGCCGGCCGAGGGCGAACGCGCCTGGCGTCCCCTCGCGCCCGGCATGGTGCTGACGGTGGAGCCCGGCATCTACGTGCGCCCGGCACCGGAAGTGCCGGAGCGCTTCTGGCATATCGGCATCCGCATCGAGGACGATGCGGTTGTCACCGAGGGCGGCTGCGAGCTGATGACGCGCGGCGTGCCGGTCAAGGCGGACGAAATCGAGGCGCTGATGCGCGACGCGGGAGGTACACGATGATCAGTTGGCTACGCAAGATACTTCCGAGCGGCGAGCGCCCACAGACCAGCCGCGCGCGCGCCGTTGATCCCGCGCAACCGTTCGTGGTCAACCTCTATGATGACCGCCTGGTCGTGCATCGCCCCGATGGCCAGCGCGAAGAACTCGAATGGGACGTGATCGAACGCGTGGTGGTGCGGGTCTCGAACCGCGAGCCATGGGCCGGGAAGGCCTGGCTGATCCTGGTGGGAGACCCCAAGGCCGACGGCACGCCCCGGGGCTGCGTGGTACCGCTCGACGCGGCCAACCATGCGGCGCTGGTGGAACGCCTGCAGGCATTTCCCGGCTTCAACCAGCAGAAGCTGGACAACGCCCTGAGCGACGCGGCGGCGGGCAAGCACCGCACCGACGCCAACTGCTGGAAGCGCGGCATACAGCCGGCGGAGTCCGGCGCCATGGGCAATGCGAGCAACGACAGCAACCTCGTCGCCCAGCCAGGCAGCGCGCATGAGCCCGGCAAGCACTGAAGCCTGCGCGGACACGGATATCGCCATCGTCGGCGCAGGGCCGGTAGGCCTCGCGCTGGCCTGCCTGTTGCTGCGCAAGAGCCCGTGGCGCCTGACCTTGATCGACGCCGCCACGCCGGCGCGCGCGTCCCGCGATCCGCGCGCCATCGCGCTGTCGTACGGCAGCCGCCAGCTGCTTGAGCAGATCGGCGCGTGGCCCCGCGCTGTCACCCCGATCGAGCATATCCATGTGTCGCAACGCGGGCGGTTCGGCCACGTCAAGCTCCACAGCCACGACTACGACGTACCTGCGCTGGGCTATGTGGTGCGCTACGGCGAATTGTGCGAGGCACTCGAGCGTGCGCTGGCCCAGGCCGTCCAGGCCAGCCCCGCCCCCGCTGGCGAACGCCTGCGACGGGTCTACGAGACGCGCATCGATCAGCTGGAGCAATCTGGTCCCGATACGGCTGCAGCCAGCCTGGTGCGCCTCTGCGGCCATGGGCATGACCAGCAGCCCGCCGCCTTCGGCGCGCGCCTGGTGGTGCAGGCCGAAGGCGGCCTGTTCCACCAGCAGTCCACCCGCGCGGAGCGTGGCGTGCAGGGGCGGAAATACCGGCGCGACTATGGGCAGACCGCCATCGTGGCCCACGTGGCCTGCTCGCGCCCGCAGCCCGGCTGGGCCTGGGAGCGCTTTACGGAGGAAGGCCCGCTGGCACTGCTGCCGCATGAAGAGCACGGCACACCCGGCTACGCCCTGGTCTGGTGCTGCCCGCCGGAACAAGCGGCGCGCCGGCTCGCGCTGCCCGAAGGGGAGTTCCTGGCTGAACTGGAACAAGCCTTCGGCCCGCGCATGGGCCGCTTCACCGGCATTGGCAAGCGCCATGCCTTCCCGCTTGGGCTGAACGCGGCGCCCGTCACCGTGCAGGGCCGCGTGGTAGCGGTCGGCAATGCGGCGCAGACGCTACATCCGGTAGCCGGCCAGGGTCTCAACCTCGGCCTGCGCGACGCCTTTGCCCTGGCGCTCGCGCTGCGCGCCGACTGCAGCCCGCAGGCCTTGCAGGCGTTTGCGGCGCAACAAAAGCTGGATCGGGCCGTCACCATCGGCGTGACCGACCTGCTGCCGCGCGTGTTTGGCGTTTCCTACCCGCTCGCTGCCCACGCGCGTGGGGCGTCCCTGGCGGCGCTCGCTTGCCTGGGACCGCTCAAGGACACGCTGGCGCACCAGATGATGTACGGCATGCGCCGCTAAAGGCTGCCAAGGGCCGCCGGCGGCCCTGTTGTCAACATTGTTTGCAATCCGGCCCGGTGCAATATTTGCTCAAATCTTGAGCAACCCGGGGCGTTTGGCGGTAAAATCCTGCCCTCACACATGCCCACTGAATGACGCCGAGCACTGTTTCGGCAGGGCATGCCATTTTCATTTTTGTCTAGTTGCGGGCCGCCTTGCGGCCCCTCGTCAGTCGCTACAGTCGCTACCAGTCTCTATCGTGCAAATCGGACCGCACCAACTCCGCAACAACCTGTTCGTCGCGCCCATGGCCGGTGTGACGGACCGGCCATTCCGCCAGCTGTGCAAACGGCTGGGGGCGGGCTATGCGGTGTCCGAAATGGTCGCCTCCAACGCACAGTTGTGGAAGAGCGAAAAGACCATGCGGCGCGCCAACCACACGGGCGAAGTCGAGCCCATCGCGGTGCAGATCGCCGGCGCCGAGCCGGCCATGATGGCGCAGGCCGCGCGCCACAACGTGGAGCGCGGCGCGCAGATCATCGACATCAACATGGGCTGCCCGGCCAAGAAGGTGTGCAATGTGGCCGCCGGCTCGGCGCTGCTGCAAAACGAGCCGCTGGTGGTGCGCATCGTCCAGGCGGTGGTCGCCGCCGTGGCCGAGGTCGATCCGCGCGTGCCCGTCACGCTCAAGATCCGTACCGGCTGGGACCGCCAGAACCGCAATGCGCTTCGCATCGCGCGCATGGTGGAAGACGCCGGCATCAGCATGCTCACCGTGCACGGGCGCACGCGCGCCGACCTGTACAAGGGCGAAGCCGAGTACGAGACCATTGCCGCGGTCAAGGCAGCGCTCTCCATCCCCGTGGTCGCCAATGGCGACGTCACCACGCCGCAAAAAGCCAAGCATGTGCTGGCCGTGACCGGCGCCGACGCCATCATGATCGGCCGCGCGGCGCAGGGCCGGCCCTGGCTGTTCCGCGAGATCGAGCACTACCTGGCCACCGGTGAGCTGCTGCCGTCACCGGAAGTGGCCGAGATCCGCGCCATCATGAACGCGCACCTGGAAGACCACTACGACTTCTACGGCGAGTTCACCGGCGTGCGCACCGCGCGCAAGCACATTGCCTGGTACACGCGCGGCCTGGCCGGCGCCAACCTGTTCCGCCACCGCATGAACACGCTGGACAGCACCACGGCCCAGCTCGCCGCGGTCAACGAATTCTTCGATGAGCAGGCGCTGCTGTCCGAGCGCCTGGTCTATGTGGAAGACGGCGCGGACGGCACGGATGACGCCGACGACGAGAAATGCAACAAGTCGAACAACAACAATAACGGGGAGTTGCTTGCCGCATGAGCCGCAACGCTATCGACCAGTGCATCCGGGACAGCCTGGGTGCCTACTTTCGCGACCTGGACGGTGAAGAGCCGTCGAATATGTACAACATGGTGCTCGAAGCCGTGGAACGGCCGCTGCTGGAAGCAGTGATGGCGCGCGCCGAGCGCAACCAGTCGCTCGCGGCCGCCTACCTGGGCATCAATCGCAATACGCTGCGCAAGAAGTTGCAGCAGCACGGTTTACTTTGAAGCGTCTCCCCATAGCCATGATCAAGCAAGCCCTCCTCTCCGTATCCGACAAGACCGGCATCGTCGAATTTGCCCGCGAGCTCAACTCGCTCGGCGTCGCGCTGCTCTCCACCGGCGGCACCGCCAAGCTGCTGGCCGATGCCGGCCTGCCCGTCACCGAGGTGGCCGACTACACCGGTTTCCCCGAAATGCTCGACGGCCGCGTCAAGACCCTGCACCCGAAGGTGCACGGCGGCATCCTGGCCCGCCGCGACCTGCCCGAGCACATGGCGGCTCTCGCCGAGCACAACATCCCCACCATCGACCTGCTGGTCGTGAACCTGTACCCGTTCCAGCAAACCGTGGCCAAGGATGACTGCTCCCTGCCGGACGCCATCGAGAACATCGACATCGGCGGCCCCACCATGCTGCGCTCGGCCGCCAAGAACCACCGCGACGTCACCGTCATCGTGGACCCGGCCGACTACGCGCCGGTGCTGGAAGAAATGCGCGCCAACGCCAACAGCGTCGGCTACGACACCAACTTCCGCCTGGCCACCAAGGTGTTCGCCCACACCGCGCAGTACGACGGCGCCATCACCAACTACCTGACCAGCCTCGGCGCGGACAAGGCGCACCAGACCCGCAGCGCCTACCCGCAGACGCTGAACCTGGCCTTCGAGAAGGTGCAGGAAATGCGCTATGGCGAGAACCCGCACCAGTCAGCCGCCTTCTACCGCGACCTGAAAGCCTCCGACGGCGCGCTGGCCAACTACACGCAGTTGCAAGGCAAGGAACTGTCGTACAACAACATCGCCGACGCCGATGCGGCATGGGAATGCGTCAAGACCTTCGGCGCTGCCACCGGCGCGGCCTGCGTGATCATCAAGCACGCCAACCCGTGCGGCGTGGCAATCGGCGCCAATGCGCTGGAAGCCTACGAAAAAGCCCTCAAGACCGACTCGACCTCGGCCTTCGGCGGCATCATCGCCTTCAACGTCGAGCTGGACGAAGCCGCCGCCCAAGCCGTGGCCAAGCAGTTCGTCGAAGTGCTGATCGCCCCGTCGTTCAGCGCCGGCGCGCGCGCCGTGTTTGCTGCCAAGCAGAACGTGCGCCTGCTGGAAATCCCGCTGGGCAACGGCCTCAACCCGTATGACTTCAAGCGCGTCGGCGGCGGCCTGCTGGTGCAAGGCCCCGACGCCAGGAACGTGCAGCGGGACGAACTGCGCGTGGTGACCAAGCGCCAGCCCACGCCCAAGGAAATGGACGACCTGATGTTCGCCTGGCGCGTGGCCAAGTTCGTCAAGTCGAACGCCATCGTGTTCTGTGGCGGCGGCATGACGCTAGGCGTCGGCGCCGGCCAGATGAGCCGCGTGGACTCGGCCCGCATCGCCAGCATCAAGGCGCAGAACGCCGGCCTCACGCTGGCGGGCTCGGCCGTGGCATCGGACGCCTTCTTCCCGTTCCGCGACGGCCTGGACGTAGTGGTGGACGCAGGTGCCACCTGCGTCATCCAGCCGGGCGGCTCGATGCGCGACGACGAAGTGATCGCCGCGGCCGACGAGCGCAATATCGCAATGGTGTTGACCGGCGTGCGCCACTTCCGCCATTGAGGTCCGGGCCTGGTCCGTGCGGTTGCAGCGGGCTTGGCAAACGAACTCATCGCGGCATCGCGAGCGCCCGCCCTCTCCCCCGGCCCCTCTCCCGCAGGCGGGAGAGGGGAGCCAACCAGCGGACAAGGTGAAGGATTCGGTGTAGCCGTGATTCCCGCCCGAGGGGCGGAAATCACCCAAGCGCGATGCGAAGCGAGCCGTGAAGGTGTGCCAAGGCCGTATGGGGCGCCTTCTTTGCCTACTTTCTTGGCAAGACAAGAAAGTAGGTCTCCGCCCCGCAGGGGTGGTGAAACTGCAGTTGCAATTGCAGTTGCTTTTGACTTCAGGCCGTTGCAATCGAAGTAGCAGTAGCAGTAACAGTCGCCCCTCCCCTCCCAACGTTACAATCCCCCATCACCCATTAAAAGCCGAGCCCGACCCCCATGCGTATCCTCGGCATCGACCCCGGCCTCCGTACCACCGGCTTCGGCGTGCTGGAAAAGCACGGCAACAAGCTAACCTACATCGCCTCCGGCACCATCAAGAGCGACGGCGACAGCGGCCTGCCGGCAAGGCTGAAAACCCTCTTCGACGGCATCAGCGAAGTCACCCGCACCTACACGCCCGATTGCGCTGCAATCGAGAAGGTATTCGTCAACGTCAACCCGCAATCCACGCTGTTGCTGGGCCAAGCCCGCGGCGCGGCGATCTGCGGGCTGGTCACGCATGGCCTGCCGGTGTTCGAGTACACGGCACTTCAGTTGAAGGTGGCGGTGGTCGGCTACGGCCGCGCCAACAAGGAGCAGGTGCAGGAAATGGTGATGCGCCTGTTGAGCCTGACGGGACGCCCCAGTTCCGATGCGGCGGACGCCCTGGGCATGGCAATCTGCCATGCCAATGGCAGCAACACGCTCACCGCCCTGACCGGGCTGGCCCCGGACCTGGTGCGCAAGGGCATGCGGGTACGGCGTGGGCGCCTGATCGGCTGAGCGAGCCCAGGCGGCCAGGCAGCCGCTTGCACCTTCAAGTCTCTTACAATCGAGCGATCGCCCGTCAAAGGATGCCGCATGCTCCGCTCGCCTCGCGCGTTCCGCGCCTTGAATCCGCCTCGCTCCGCTCGCCTGCCGGCGCTGTTGTCCGCGCTGGCCGCCGCGGTTCTCGCCGGCTGCGCCGCGCCGCCGCCCGTGGCCACTGTCCCGGCAGCCCCGGCCCCGGCCCCAGCCCCGGCCGTGCCCAAGGCGCTGGTGATCGGGCATCGCGGCGCTAGCGCGCTGCGCCCTGAACACACGCTGGCGTCCTACCAACGCGCCATCGACGACGGTGCCGACGTGGTGGAACCAGACCTGGTGATGACGCGCGACGGCGTACTGGTGGCCCGGCACGAGAACGAGATCGGCACCACGACCAACGTGGCGGAGCTGCCCCAGTTCGCCAGCCGCAAGCGCATCAAGGTAATCGACGGCGAACGCCTGGATGGCTGGTTCACCGAAGACTTCACGCTGGCCGAGCTCAAGACGCTGCGCGCGCGCGAGCGTATTGCGCAGGTGCGCAAGGCCAATACCCAGTACAACGACAAGTTCGAGATTCCCACCTTCGACGAAATCATCGATCTGGTGGCCAAGGCATCGCAACGCAGCGGCCGCGTGATCGGCCTGTACCCGGAAACCAAGCACCCGAGCTATTTCCGCGGCATTGGCCTGCCGCTGGAGGAGAAGCTGGTGGCCACGCTGCAAGCCCATGCGTACACGCGCAGCGCGCCGGTGTTCGTGCAGTCCTTCGAGACCGGCAACTTGCGCGAGATGCGCCAGCGCCTGGCCCAGGGCATGCCGAATGTGAAGCTGATCCAATTGATGGGCGGCGCGAAGAACCGGCCTGCCGACTGGCGCCTGGCTGGCGACACCCGCACCTACGCCGACATGATGACGCCGATCGGCTTGCGCGAAGTGGCCAGCTACGCCAACGGCATCGGCCCGGAGAAGTCCAGCGTGGTGCCCCGCGACGCCAACGGCAACCTCGGCACGCCGACCGCGCTGGTGCGCAACGCGCATGCGGCAGGCTTGCTGGTTCATCCCTATACTTTCCGTCCCGAGAACACCTTCCTGCCGCGCAACCTGCGCACCGGCGGCGACGATGCCACGCGCAGCCCCAGCGGCATGGTGCGCGAGGTGCAAGCCTTCCTCGCCGCCGGCATCGACGGCTTTTTCACCGACGATCCCGCGCTGGGACGCCAGGCGGTGGACACGCTGGGCCAATAGCAGATAGCAGATAGCCAATAGCTAATGCAGCCCGGCCGCGCCGGTACGCCGCACGCTGGGCTACACTGGCGGCCTTCGCGATGGCGGGCCTTTTCCCCGCGCTGGCCGCCGCACTCCCTTCCCATCCCGGCGCGCGCGCCGTAATTCGCTGCAGACACTACACCATGATCGGACGCATCGCCGGCACCCTCATCGAGAAGAATCCCCCGCACCTGCTGGTCGATTGCCACGGCGTCGGCTACGAGATTGACGTGCCGATGAGCACCTTCTACAACCTGCCCGCCGTCGGCCATCCCGTCACCCTGCTGACCCAGCAGATCGTGCGCGAGGACGCGCACCTGCTGTACGGCTTTGGCAGCGCCACCGAGCGCAACACCTTCCGCGAGCTGATCAAGATCACCGGCATCGGCGCGCGCATGGCGCTGGCGGTGCTATCCGGCATGTCGGTCAGCGAACTAGCGCAGGCCATCACGCTGCAGGAAGCCGGACGGCTGACGCGCGTGCCGGGCATCGGCAAGAAGACCGCCGAGCGCCTGCTGCTCGAACTCAAAGGCAAGCTGGGCGCCGAGCTTGGGGCAGCACCCGGCAGCACGCCGGTGCACGACAACGCCGTCGACATCCTCAACGCGCTGCTTGCGCTCGGCTACTCGGAGAAAGAGGCGGCGCTGGCGATCAAGCAGGTGCCCGCAGGCACCGGCGTGTCCGACGGCATCAAGATGGCGCTGAAATCGCTATCCAAGGGTTGACCCGGCCGGGCCAAGGAGGCTCCCGGCGCTGAGCCTGCGCGGCCGGCGCAGGGCTCGCGCGTCCGGCGCCATGCCCGGAAGGGCTACAATCCAACCACTTTGCCCGCATCCGTAACATGATCGAAACCGACAAGCTAGCCACCGAGCGGGGCGCCGATCGCGTGATCGCCCCCACCGCCGTCTCCCCCAACGAGGAGGCCTTCGAGCGGGCGCTGCGTCCCAAGCTGCTCGACGAATATGTCGGCCAGGAAAAAGTGCGCGGCCAGCTCGACATCTTCATGCACGCCGCGCGCAACCGGCGCGAAGCGCTCGATCACGTGCTGCTGTTCGGGCCGCCGGGGCTGGGCAAGACCACGCTGGCGCACATCATCGCTCGCGAAATGGGCGTCAACCTGCGCCAGACCTCCGGCCCGGTGCTGGAACGCCCGGGCGACCTGGCGGCGCTGCTGACCAACCTGGAAGCCAACGACGTCCTGTTCATCGACGAAATCCACAGGCTGTCCCCGGTCGTCGAGGAAATCCTGTACCCGGCGCTCGAGGATTACCAGATCGACATCATGATCGGCGAAGGCCCGGCCGCACGCTCGGTCAAGCTGGACCTGCAACCTTTCACGCTGGTCGGCGCCACTACCCGCGCGGGCATGCTGACCAACCCGCTGCGCGACCGCTTCGGCATCGTGGCGCGGCTGGAGTTCTACACCGCCGAGGAGCTGTCGCGCATCGTCACGCGCTCCGCCCAGCTGCTGGGTGCCCGCATCGACCCGCTGGGCGCGCTGGAAATCGCACGCCGCGCGCGCGGCACGCCACGGATCGCCAACCGGCTGCTGCGCCGCGTGCGCGACTTCGCGGAAGTCAAAGGAGACGGAAACATCACTCGCACTATCGCGGACGCCGCCCTCGCCATGCTCGACGTGGACGCGGTCGGCTTCGACCTGATGGACCGCAAGCTGCTGGAAGCGATCCTGCTCAAGTTCAGCGGCGGCCCGGTGGGCGTGGATAACCTGGCCGCTGCCATCGGCGAGGAGCGCGACACCATCGAGGACGTGCTCGAGCCCTTCCTGATCCAGCAGGGCTACCTGCAGCGCACGCCGCGGGGCCGCATGGCCACGGCCGCCGCCTACCGGCACTTCGGGCTGGCGGCGCCCGGCGAGAGCGATTCGGCCCCGGCCTGAGCGGCATCGAAACCCGCACATCGAAACCCGCATTAAGTAGTTTCGAGGCCCGCAGACAATTCTTTTGTCGTGCATTGCTGGCTGCTTCCTCCTTGTCCACAATGACTTAGCCCCGACCGCCAAGGCAAGGCGACAACTGACGGCAGATGCCCGACGGCCGGCTAACTGATCCCAGACAGGAGAGAGCACATGAATCGACGCCACTTTGTCAGCCGGCTGGCGGGCTCGGGCCTGGTCGTGGCCACCGCGTTCGCGGCTGGCTGCACCACCACCGGCACCAATGCGCCAACCGACGCGGCGGCCAAGAAGAAAGAGATCGACGCGGGTGCCGACGGGGCACTCAACCGGCTGTTCGCGACGGTCGACAGCTCGCGCGAGCTGGCCTCACGCGCCCAGGGCATCCTCGTGTTCCCGCGAGTGCTGTCGGCAGGGCTGGTGGTCGGCGGCGAATACGGCGAGGGCGTGCTGCGCTCCAAGGGCGCCTCGGTGAGCTATTACCGCACCACCTCGGCCTCGGTCGGCGCGACCGCCGGCGGCCAGTCCAAATCGGTGGTGCTGATGTTCATGACGCCCGATGCCTACAACAAGTTCGTCAACAGCAGCGGCTGGACGGTCGGTGCGGATGCCGGCGTGGCGCTAGCCAAGGTCGGTGCCAACGGCAAACTCGATACGATCACCGGGCAGCAGCCTGTGATCGGCTTCGTGCAGACCAATGCCGGGCTGATGTTCGATGTGTCGCTGGACGGCTCCAAGATCAGCAAGCTGAACATCTAGCCGCAGCCCGCGCAGGCAGCCCTGGCCCGGGGCGACCCGGCCAGGGCACGCGCTCGTCTACAGTGTGGCGGGGCAAGGTGGCGGCGCGGCTGGCATAATCGCCCAAAAATCGCCCCTGGAACACCCCGATGACCATGTCAAGCGCCACGCCCGCCCACAGCGGGCGCGTCTATCGTTACTACGATCTCGTGATGGTGGCTTTCGTCACGGTCCTGCTGTGCTCCAACCTGATCGGCGCGGCCAAGGCGGCCCAGGTCACGCTGCCGGTGATCGGTCCGGTGACCTTCGGCGCGGGCGTGCTGTTCTTCCCGATTTCGTACATTTTTGGGGACGTGCTGACCGAGGTCTACGGCTACGGGCGCGATCGCCGCGTGGTCTGGGCCGGATTCGCGGCGCTGGCGTTCGCCACCTTCATGAGCCTGGTGGTGCTGAAGATGCCGGTGGCGCCCTTCATGAGCGATTACCAAAAGAGCCTGGAAGACGTCTTCGGCAATACCTGGCGCATCGCGCTGGGCTCGCTGATCGCGTTCTGCTGCGGCAGCTTCACCAACAGCTATGTGCTGGCCAAGATGAAGCTGTGGACCAACGGCCGCTGGCTGTGGACCCGCACCATCGGCTCCACGCTGGCCGGCGAGCTGGTCGATTCCTCGCTGTTCTACGTGATCGCCTTCTACGGCATCTGGCCGCTGGAGAAAGTGATCCAGGTCGCCATTGCCCAGTACTTCCTCAAGACCACGTGGGAAGTGGTGATGACGCCGGTCACCTACAAGGTGGTGAACTTCCTCAAGCGCGCCGAGCGCGAAGACTACTACGACCGCAATACCGATTTCACGCCCTTCCGCCTGCGGGTGTAAGACGCGCCTGGCGCAGCCAGCGCGGCTCAGGGCACCCTGCGGTCGACTTCGTCGAGGGTGAGCGCTTCCAGGTGGCCCACGTCCGCCCATTGCATGACCGTGAGCCGCACGCTGTCGCAGCGCAGCCGGTTGATGCTGGCATTGAGCAATTCGTGCCGGCGCGGCGCCTCCAGCGTCATGTCATTGGCTTCGCGGTACAGGCAGTCCAGCACGCCGCCGTGGGCCACCAGGGCAATGCGCTCGCCGGGATGGCGGCGCCCGAGCGCCAGCGCGGCTTCCACCGCGCGCTCATGAAACGCCAGCAAGGACTCGCCGCCATCGGGCGCGTAGTCGGGAACCCGCGCTTGCCACCTGGCGAAATCCTCGGGCAGCTGCTCGGCCACTTCCGCGTAGGTCATGCCTTCGAGCGAGCCGTAGCAGCGCTCGCGCAAGCGGGGATCGGGCTGCACCGCCAGGCCGAGCGCCTCGGCCAGCGGCGCCGCCGTCTGCATCGCGCGCGACAGGTCGCTGGCGTAGACCGCATCGATCGGCTCGACCGCCAGCGCCTGGGCCAGGGCATCCGCCTGCGCCACGCCGGTGGCGTTGAGCGGAATGTCGAGCTGGCCTTGCAGGCGCCGCTCGCGGTTCCATGCTGTCTCGCCGTGGCGGATCAGGATCAGGTGGGTGAAGGCCAGCGAATGCGGCCCGGGCAATTGCGACATGCCGTTTCCTTTAGGCGATCTTGGCGGCGCTACGCTGTGCTGTCATGGCGCCCCCGGGCGCGCAGCGCTTGCGCGCCGCGCGGCCCGTGCTTACTTCGCCGGCTGGCCGGCGAGATTCGGGTTGAGGGTATAGGTGCCGGTGTAGGCAGCCTGCGCCAGCACATGGCCCTGGATGGCCTCGCGCACCTGGGCGCCGGTGAAGGTGCCCTCTAGCGGCAGGCGGTCCAGGTCGAGCGCATAGACGGTGAACACGTAGTGGTGCACCAGGCTGTCGTTCCACGGCGGGCAAGGGCCGTCGTAACCGTAGTAGTCGCCCTTCATGTCCGGGTCGCCGGCGAACCAGCCGGTGTAGTCGTTCAGGCCGTGGCGCAGCCCACCTGCCGCGGCCGTGCCGCCGGTGGCCTCGGGGCCCGGCTTGCCACGCGCGATCACGCCATCGCTGTGGGTGCCCGCGGAGATGGTGCGCAGCCCCATCGGAATATCCACCAGCACCCAGTGAAAGAAGTCCACGCGCGGCAGCGAAGCGGGCACTTCGCGGCCTTCCTGGTTGACGTCGTCACCACGGCTGGGCACATCCGGATCGTGGCAGATCAGCACGAAGGAACGCGTCTCGGCCGGGGCCTCGTCCCAGTGCAGGTCGGGATTGCGGTTGCTCGACAGCGTCACGTGGGTGGCGGGGTCGATCGCACCGAAAGCGAACTCGATCGGAATCGGCCCGTTGTCGCTGAATGCCTTGCTCCAGAGCTTCATGTTTCTCTCCTTGCTGGGTTGCGCCGCGCACTGCGCGGCATGCGGGATCAGGCCAAGGCCGGTCCCGGCGGTGACGTGCGGCGGCGGTAGCTGAGCTGCAGCAGGCCGTCGTCGAAGGCGCGGTGCGCCGCCAGTTGCCAGTCCACGCTGCCATCCGGCGAAGCGATCATGCCGTCGAGGCTGGTGGCGATGTAGAGGGTGACTGTCTGGGTCATGTCCTGGGTCATGTCCGGTCAGGCCGTCGCCGCATCAGCGGCTGGCCTGGGCTGGCTGGGAGTGGGCGGACGGCGCGGCCGGCGGCACGCGCAGCCAGAAGGTGACCGGACCGTCGTTGACCAGGCTGACTTGCATCATGGCGCCGAACTCGCCGGTCTGCACCTCGCCGTGCGCGGCGCGCGCACGCGCCACGAAATGGTTGTACAGGCGTTCGCCATCGGCGGGCGCCGCGGCCGGGGTGAAACTGGGCCGCGTGCCACTGTTGGTATCGGCGGCCAGCGTGAACTGCGACACCACCAGCAGGCCACCGCGCGTGCCGCGGCCATCGATGTCCTGCACGGGCAGGTTCATCTTGCCGGCCTCATCGGAGAACACACGGTAGGCCAGCAGCTTGGCGAGCAGGCGTTCGGCCTGCGCTTCGGCGTCGCCGCGCTCGGCGCAGACCAGCGCCAGCAGCCCGGCGCCGATCTCCCCGGTGGTGCGGCCATCGACAGTGACGCGGGCCTGGGCGACCCGCTGGATCAACGCAATCATGAGCCGTTCCTGCCCGGCCTCAAGCCAGCGTCACGCGTGCGAAGCGGCGCTTGCCCACCTGCACGACGTAGCTGCCGGCCTCGACCTTCAGCCCCTTGTCGCTGATGATGGTACCGTCGATCTTGACGCCGCCCTGTTCGATATTGCGGTTGGCTTCCGACGTGGACGGCACCAGATTGGCCTGCTTGAGCAACTGGCCGATGCCCAGCGGTGCGCCGGAAAGGCTGACCTCGGGGATTTCGTCGGGCACGCCGCCGCGCGCGCGGTGGTTGAAATCCTCGAGCGCGCGGTCGGCATCGGCCGCGCTGTGGAAGCGCGTGACGATCTCCTGGCCAAGCATCACCTTGCAGTCGCGCGGATTACGGCCCAGCGAGATCTCCTGCTTCATCAGGTCGATCTCGCTCATGGGGCGGAACGACAGCAGCTCGTAGTACTTCCACATCAAGTCATCCGAGATGCTCATCAGCTTGCCGAACATCTCGCTCGGGGCTTCGGTCACGCCGATGTAGTTGCCCTTGGACTTGGACATCTTCTCCACGCCATCCAGGCCCACCAGCAGCGGCATGGTCAGGATGCACTGCTGCTCCTGGCCGTATTCCTTCTGCAGCTCCCGGCCCACCAGCAGGTTGAACTTCTGGTCGGTGCCGCCCAGTTCCAGGTCGGCCTTGAGCGCGACGGAGTCGTAGCCCTGCATGAGCGGGTAAAGGAACTCATGCACCGAAATCGGAATCCCAGTGCGGAAGCGTTTGGTGAAGTCGTCGCGCTCCATCATCCGCGCCACGGTGTACTTGGCCGCCAGCTGGATCATGCCGCGCGCGCCCAGCGGATCGCACCACTCGCTGTTGTAGCGGATCTCGGTCTTGGCCGGATCCAGTACCAGGCTCGCCTGGCTGTAGTAGGTCTGGGCGTTGGCCTCGATCTGCTCGCGCGTGAGCGGAGGACGGGTGGCGTTGCGCCCGGACGGATCGCCGATGGTGGAGGTGAAATCGCCGATCAGGAAGATGACCTGGTGGCCCAGGTCTTGCAACTGACGCATCTTGTTGAGCACCACCGTGTGGCCGATATGGATATCGGGCGCGGTCGGGTCCAGCCCCAGCTTGATGCGCAGCGGCACACCGGTGGCCTCGCTGCGCGCGAGCTTGGCCAGCCATTCGGATTCGACCAGCAGTTCGTCGCAACCGCGCTTGGACACCTCCAGGGCGTGCATCACGGTGGGCGTGAGGGGGTAGGAAGTGGCAGCGCCGGAGGAAACTTCAGTCATGACGTAAGTCTTTGAAAAACATGAGAATTCAGACCGCGGCACAAAACGGCTTGCGGCCGGTTTTGGTATAATCCGCGCTTCTTGTGCAAACGGGATTGTTCCCGTGGGCCAACCGCCATTCTAGGCGGCAAACCAATATGGCAGGCGCCGCCCCTCCGGGGAGGAAGGCAGACGAGGCAAAAAATCGTCGCGGCAACGCAGCCCGAAACAAAGAGTGAATTTTACGTGATGTGGTCCAGACTCCGCGAAGTTTTCGCGCGGGAGCTGGTGGTTCTGGTCGATCCTACCAATGCCCTGCACGCCCGTCGGCGCAAGCAGTTGACAGCGGCGGTGGGTACGGTGTTCACGCTGGGCATGGCAGCCGCCATGGGCGTGGCCCCCCGTAGCGCCTTCGACGACCCCCAGGCTCCGCGTGTCCGGGAGGCGATACGCCTGCCCGATCTACGCACACAACTCGAACAGCTTACCGAAACCGACGCCACCTTTGTGCGCGAAGAGCGCATGCAGCGCGGCGACACCATTGCCAGCCTGCTCAAGCGGCTCGGTGTGGACGACCCCGATGCGCAGGCCTTTATCCGCCGCAACACCACCGCGCGCGGCCTGTTCGACCTCAATCCCGGCCAGACGGTGCAGGCCGAGGTTGACGAGAACAACCTGCTGGTGTCGCTGCAAGCCAATCTCGGTGGTGACGCAAACGCCTCCCGCGAACTGGTGATCGAACGCGCGGGCGACCCTGCCGATCCGGTCTACAAGGCCCGCGTGCAGTCGGTGAAGAACGAGCTGCACTATGAGATGCTGTCCGGCGCCATTGCCTCGGGTGGCTTCTTCAAGGCCATGGACGCGGCCAATGTGCCCGACGAGATCGTCCAGCAGATGCTATCGATCTTCTCCGGCGTGATCGATTTCCACCATGACATCACCAGCGGAGACCGCTTCCGCATCGTCTACGAAGCGGGCTTCCGCGACGGTGCGTTCGTGCGCAACGGGCGCGTGATGGCGGTCGAGCTGATCAACCACAACCAGTTGCACCAGGCGCTCTGGTACGCACCGGAAGGCAGCAAGCAGGGCGCATACTACACCTTTGACGGGCGCAGCATGAAGCGGCCGTTCCTGCGCTCGCCGGTGGAGTTCTCGCGCGTGTCGTCGGGCTTTGGCGGGCGCGACCATCCGCTGCACCACCACTGGGCGCAGCACAAGGGCGTGGACTTTGCCGCACCTACGGGCACCAAGGTGATGGCCACCGGCGACGGCGAAGTCGAGTTTGTCGGTCAGCAGAACGGCTACGGCAACATCGTCATCCTCAAGCACCATAGCGGCTACTCCACCTACTACGCGCACCTGTCCGGCTTTGCCACGATGAAGCGCGGGCAGCATGTGTCGCAAGGCGAGGTCATTGGCTACGTCGGCCAGACCGGCTGGGCCACCGGCCCGCACCTGCACTACGAGTTCCGCGTCAACGATGTGCCGCTGAACCCGCTGGCCATCGCCGCGCTCGACACGCCCGCTCTGTCCGGCCCGGCGCGCCAGCAGTTCCTGAGCTATACCAGCGAGATGCTCAGCCGCATCAACGCGCTGCGTACCTACAACGTGGCTTCGGCCAGCAATTGATCCATCGAGCCTGCCCAGCATGCCAACTTCGTCCCCAGACTGCTTTATCGGCATCATGTCCGGCACCAGCATGGACGGCGCGGACGGCGTGCTGGTCGATTTCTCGGGGCCACGGCCCACGGTGCTGGCGGCGGCCTTCCAGTCCTTCCCGGCCGAACTGCGCGACGCGTTCAGCGCGCTGCAGCAGCCCGGCGATGATGAAATCCACCGCGAGGCGCTGGCCGCCAATGGGCTGGCGCGCGTCTATGCGGCTTGCGTGGCAACCCTGCTGCGCAATGCCGGGCTGGCGCCGGAGGCCATCGCGGCAATCGGTGCGCACGGCCAGACCGTGCGCCATCGGCCCGGCTTGTACGACGGCATCGGCTATACCCGCCAGAGCCAGCAACCCGCGCTGCTGGCAGAGTTGACGGGCATCGACGTGGTGGCGGATTTCCGCAGCCGCGACGTGGCGGCCGGCGGCCAGGGCGCACCCTTGGTACCGGCGGTGCACCAGGCGCTGTTCGGCGACGCCGCCCAGACACGGGTGGCCTGCAATATCGGCGGAATCTCCAATATCAGCGTGCTGCCCGCCGCCAGCGAAGGCGGCGCGGCGCGGCCGGTCACCGGCTTCGACTGCGGCCCGGGCAACGTGCTGCTCGACTACTGGATCGACCGGCATCACGGCCTGGCCTACGACGCCGACGGCGCCTGGGGCGCCAGCGGCAAGGTCGACCAGGCGCTGCTGGCGCGCCTGCTGGCCGAGCCTTATTTCAGCGTGGCCCCGCCCAAGAGCACGGGCCGCGACCTGTTCCATCCTGCTTGGCTGGAAAATCATCTTTCCCAGCACGGCACGGCACTCGATCCCGCCGACGTGCAGGCCACGCTGGCCGCGCTGAGCGCCGAAGCCATCGCCCGCGATGTCAAGCAGCACGCGCCCGACGCGGCGCGGCTGATTGTGTGCGGCGGCGGCGCCCGCAACCGCCTGGTGATGGCGTTGCTGGCGCAGGCGCTGCCCGCTGTCACGGTGCAAAGCTCGGACGAACTGGGCGTTCCGGTATCACAGGTGGAGGGCATCGCTTTTGCGTGGCTGGCGCGGCAGATGCTGCACGGGGCGCCGGGCAATGTGCCTACCGTCACTGGCGCGGCCGGCCCGCGTGTCTTGGGCGCGCTCTACCCTCGATAGCCACACCTCGCCACCCTCACGCCGGCTCGGCGTGGCCTGCCTCGCAAACCCACTGGATAAACGCTTGCGCGACGGGCGAAGGCCGCATGGCTGGCGAACGCGCCAGCACCACGCGCTGCGGCGCCACGGCCTCGCGCAGCGGCAAGCAAACGATGGGCTGCCCGTCATAGCTGTGGTCGCCCGCGGGGCGCGTGCATGACAGCGCCACGCCATAGCCGTGCGCCACCAGGCCGCGCTGCATCTCGAAGGTCTGCGTGTACTGGTGCAGTTGCGGGCGCAAGCCGTGCGCCCAGAACAGCGAGAGGAAGTACTCACGTGTTTGCGCAATATCCTCCAGGATCAGCCGTTCGCCAGCAAGGTCTTTCAGACTTACGCTTTGCTGGGCGGCCAGCGCATGGCCGGGGTGCAGCAGCGCGTAAGGCGCAAGCCGGGCAAGTATCCAGCGCGCAATGCGCTGGTCGAAGCCGAGATCGTAGGTCAGCGCCAGTTCCGCCTTGCCGGCAGCGAGCGTGCGATGCACCGTGGCCAGGTCGGCCTCGAACAGCGTCACGGCAACATGCGGATGCAGCCGCCGGAAGCCGGCCAGCAGCCGCGGTGCGTAGTAAGCGCCAAGATCCTGGAAGCACGTCAGCGACAGTTGCCCGCTAAGGCCGCGCGCCTGTGCCTGGTCCACGCCATCGGTTGCCAGGCCGGCGGCCAGCGCCAGGATGTCGCGGGCGCGGCCCAGCAGGCGCTGGCCAGCCGGCGTCAGCTCCAGACCGCGGCTGACCTGGCGGCGAAACAGGGTCTCGCCTAGCGTTTCCTCAAGCTGCGCCACGGCCTGCGACACGGAAGGCTGCGATACGTGGCGCGCACGGGCAGCCGCGCTGATGCTGCCGTGCTCGGCGGCCGCGACAAAATACTCGAGCTGGCGGAAGGAGAATCCAATCATGATTTCCTATACTACAGCATAGGAAATATATTCTTTTCCTATTGCCATGCTGCCCCGATACTCGTCCCAAGCCAGCCATCCACGGGACCCTCATGCACATCACCGCAACCGAAATCGAGACCTACCAGCGCGACGGCGCCCTGGTGTTGCGCGGCGCCTTCACTCATTGGGTGACGCCGCTGCGCGAAGGATTCGAGCAGAATCTCGCGAAGCCGGGCCCTTTTGCCATCGAGAACGTCGGCAGCGGTGAGCGCGGCCGCTTTTTCGAGGATTACTGCAACTGGGAGCGCATCCAGCCGTTCGCCGACTTCATCCGGCGCTCACCGGCCGCAGCCATCGCCGGCCACATCATGCAGGCCGAGGCCGTCCAGGTGTTCCACGAGCACATCCTGGTCAAGGAACCGGGCACGGCAAAGCCCACACCGTGGCACCAGGACCTGCCCTACTACTGCGTGGATGGCCTGCAGACCGCGAGCTACTGGATCCCACTGGACCCTGTCACCACCGCCAATACCTTGCGCGTGGTGCTGGGCTCGCACCGCTGGCCCAAACTGGTCAGGCCCAAGCGCTGGGCCAGCAATGAGAATTTCTATGCTGGCAGCGACCGCTTCATGGAGATGCCGGACGTGGACGACGGCAGCCACACAATCCTGATACCGGAGCTGGAGCCGGGCGATGCCGTGGTGTTCGACTTCCGCACGGTACATGGTGCCGCGGGCAATACCGGCACGGGACGCCGCCGCGCCTTCTCGGCACGCTTCCTGGGCGACGACGTGCGCTACCTGGAGCGGCCTGGCCGCACCTCGCCGCCCTTCCCCGGAATCGGCCTGGCCAGCGGCGAGCGGATGCGCGAGGACTGGTTCCCGGTGGTCTGGCGCCGGGACGCATAAATAAAAAAGCGCACCAAAGTGCGCTTTTTTATTGCCGCGAGAACCTGTCGGAAGCCGCGGCGCCCTTGCGAGCCTTATACTGAGAACGAAGAGCCGCAACCGCAGGTGGTGCTTGCGTTGGGGTTCTTGATCACGAACTGTGCGCCGTTGATGTCTTCCTTGTAATCGATCTCGGCGCCCACCAGATACTGGTAGCTCATCGAATCGATCAACAGCGTGACGCCATTCTTGTCCAGCGTGGTGTCGTCCTCGTTCACCTCTTCGTCGAAGGTGAAGCCATACTGGAAGCCGGAACAGCCGCCGCCCTGCACGAACACGCGCAGTTTCAGATCGGCATTGCCCTCTTCCTCGATCAACTGCTTGACCTTGTCGGCAGCGCTGTCAGTAAAGACGAACGGGGCCGGCATGTCCTCGGTAACGGGTGCCTCTGCGACTGCGTTCATGGGGTTCTCCTATGTAGATACGCCTGTATTTTAAGCGCTCCGGGAAGATCGTGCCGAAACCCCGTGAATTCAAGGGGTTCTGTTGATGCAACCAGGCCACGGGTGCCGTATCAGGCGGATTCTTGCGTGCCGGATGCCAGAACCAGGTTGGGCAGCGCCTTGGGTTGCGCATTGCCGAGCGGCACGAGACGGCCCTCCACCAATGCCCCCTGGTGCATTTCCAGCGCGGCGTAGTGCACCTCGCCCTGCACGCGGGCGTGCGGTTGCAGCTCCAGCAGCTCGGTCGCGTGCACAGGCCCGGTGACCGTGCCGTTGAGAATCAGGTGCCCGACCCGGACTTCGCCCTCGACCACGCCTTTTTCGCTGATGACCAGCATGCTCGCCTGGTCGGCAGCCGCCGTCACGTTGCCGCGTACCCGGCCATCCAGGCGCAGGCCACCCGAAAACGTCAGGTCGCCCTGGATCACGCTGTGCTGGCCAATCAGGGTATCGATCGACAAGCCCTTCTTTTTGGAAAACAACATAGGTCCCTTTTTTCGTTGCTGGCCCAGCGCACCCTCACGGCATGGCCGTCTGGGTCGCGCGCAACTGACCGTTTTGCAAAATTCGTACCGTGACCGCCCGCACTGTGGCGCCGGCAGGCAGCGCAAAGGCACTTTCGATCCGCTGGTAGTGCGTGACCTGCAGGCCAGGCAACGAACCGGCGCCATTTTCCGGCAGGCTCAGGGTGACCGGCTTGCCATCCCGCAACAGCGAAACGACCAACTGTAACTCACCGCGGAACTCCGGCAAGGATGAAAAAGCCTTGGATCCACCCTGCATTATCAGCAATCGATAGTGCATCTTCAGTGGGTCGGCTTCATCAAGACCCACGCGAAAACTCCGCACATGGATGCCGGACGTATTGCCGCTGGCCGGGAGCAGGCCCTCGAAAAATGCCAGGTCTTCCTTGAGTTGAGCGACCTCGCCTTCCGCCGTCTTCAACTGCCCGGCCAGCGCCTCCTGGGCGCTGCGGGCCATCTGCAACTGCGCCTCGGCGGTGTTGGCCACCGCCTGCAAGCGCTCGTGCTGAGCCGTCATCTCCGCCACCTGCTCGCGCAGCGCCTTGTTTTCCGCCGTCATATCCGGCGCACCCGTCAGCCGCCGGCCAGCGTCGTACGCCCAACGCGCGGCGACCACCACCACCACGAGCACGACGACGAGCGCCGCGGCGGCGCCCAGCACGCGCAGCGGCCACGGCAGATGCGAACGCACCGCCAGGCTCCCGGATAGCGAGCCCCGGCGCGGGCGCAGCACGCGATACTTCATGCGCCGCGGGCTCGCGGCACCGTCAGGCGGGCGCGGTGCAGGTCGGCAGGCCATCGCATCCAATGCATCATGGTCGGGTTCTCCGGACGGCAAGAGCAGGGATTGTATCCGGGGAGATGCAAAGTATTTGTAAAACGTGGTGATAGCCTGCCGTTGCGCGGCATTGCACACGCCTTCACCGGCGCTAGCGGCGA
This sequence comes from Cupriavidus sp. GW822-FHT03E04, assembly GCF_058801495.1. Classification (NCBI taxonomy): domain Bacteria; kingdom Pseudomonadati; phylum Pseudomonadota; class Betaproteobacteria; order Burkholderiales; family Burkholderiaceae; genus Cupriavidus; species Cupriavidus sp. GW822-FHT03E04. Next base: position 48,496 of record NZ_JBXANI010000035.1, on the reverse strand, counting down.
AAAAAAAAACCGCACGGCGAACCGTGCGGTTTTTTCTGAACGGCCAGATCCGGTTGAACCGGACCCGCCGAACACACATTAACGCTTCGAGAATTGCTTCCGACGACGCGCCTTGTGGAAACCGACCTTCTTACGTTCCACTTCACGCGCATCGCGCGTGACGAAACCGGCCTTGGACAGCGACGGCTTCAGGGTGGCATCGTAGTCGATCAGTGCACGGGTAATGCCGTGGCGCACTGCGCCGGCTTGACCCGTTTCACCGCCGCCAGTGACGTTGACCTTGATGTCGAAGGTCTGTGCGTTGGCAGTCAGTTCGAGCGGCTGGCGCACGATCATCAGCGAGGTTTCGCGAGCGAAATACTCATTGATGGGCTTGCCATTGACGATGATATCGCCCTTGCCCGACTTGATGAAGACCCGAGCCACTGCGCTCTTGCGGCGGCCAGTACCGTAATTCCAATTTCCGATCATGGATGGCCCCCTTAGATTTCCAGCGCTTTAGGCTGCTGCGCTTCATGCGGATGCTCGGCTTCGGCGTAAACCTTCAGCTTCTTGATCATCGCATAGCCCAGCGGGCCCTTCGGCAACATGCCCTTCACAGCTTTTTCCAGGGCACGGCCCGGGAAACGTTGCTGCATCTTACCGAACGTCGTTTCGTAAATGCCGCCCGGGTAACCCGAGTGACGATAGTACTTCTTGTCGGTTTCTTTGGTACCCGTGACACGCAGCTTGCCTGCGTTGACGATGATGATGTAATCACCCGTGTCGACGTGCGGAGTAAATTCCGGCTTGTGCTTGCCGCGCAGTCGGCGTGCCACTTCGCTGGCAACACGGCCGAGGACTTTGTCCGTCGCGTCAATCACGTACCAGTCGCGCTTAACCTCTGCAGGCTTTGCGGAAAAGGTCTTCATGATTTTTCCTGAGACTTGTAGAACCTGCCCGAAACATTGACTTTACGTCGTCGGCCGACCCTTAGGATCTGACCTTCCTGCTTGTATGTGCAGGCTCTCCCTGAATTCCTTCCCGCGGGCATGACGGAAAAGCCTACGAGTATACTGCGGACTGAGGCCGGAGCGCAAGGAAAGTTAGGGAAGAACGCCAAGATGGTGCCGCTCCGTGCGCTGCTCGCCATCCGGAATGGCAGCAAACAGCATAAAAGCAAGCCATGAAGCACTTCACAGCAGGATGTGCATCCGGCCTGGCTGGCGCAGAATAAAAAAAACCCAAGCTATTGAGCTTGGGTTTGAATCCACCAAAGGAGGAGGGTGGAGGAGACACCGGGAGATCGACGGGGCTGGATCGTGGTGCGGGCCGGCGAATGTGGCTGAAACCATCCGATTCGCTTTCGCACTCTGCGCCGTGTTGTGCGCCGTCGTTCAATGATTCAAATTATACATGAGCACTCTCCCAGCGCAAGGAAATTTGCAGTGCGAAATGTTGTTCCGCATTGTGAAAAACCATCAAGAGGCATAGGGAGATTTTTTATATAATAAAATCAACAACTTAATGATTGATCATGTTGTCACAGCACTGTCATCTTAGAAGAAAGCTTCAGTTTTCGGGAAAAATGTCGAGTTACGGCGCTTCTAGCTAAGTGGCCTATACTCAAAAAGCAAGCTTTGAAATCGCGTGTTCATGATCGAATACGCACTCACTAGAACGCAGGATCGAACAAAATGGAATGCAAAGTAACTTGGATGGGCACCGACGGCATGAGCTTCGTGGCCGAGACGGGCAGCGGCCATATCGTGGCGATGGACGGTGCGCCCGAGGGCGGCGGCCACAACCTTGCCCCGCGTCCGATGGAAATGGTTCTGCTGGGTACCGGCGGCTGCACCGCCTATGACGTGGTGCTGATCCTGAAGAAGAGCCGGCAGGATGTGCGCGGCTGCAGCGTGAAGCTGCAAGCGGAGCGCGCCAGCGAAGACCCGAAGGTGTTCACCAAGATCAACTTCCATTTCACGGTGAGCGGGCGCAACCTGAACCCCGGCGCGGTCGAGCGTGCCATCCACCTGTCGCACGACAAGTATTGCTCGGCCTCCATCATGCTGGCCAAGACGGCGGAAATCACGCACACGATGGAAATTGTAGAGGTGTAGGCGCCTGGCGCCTGCCCAGCCCCGGGGGAGCCGGCGGTGGCGCGCCCAATTGGGATGGGTGCGCGCCACGCTAAAGAATCAGAAGCAAAGCAGGCCGATAAGCCGGATTCTGTGCGCGCCGGCTTCCTTGCGGTTGCCGGCACGTGACAATCATTCCTCTAGGCCGGTCGTTACCGACCGGCTCAAGCTCCCTACCCGCAGGCTCAGCGGGCCGCCTCAATGCCTGCCTATTTGGGATTGCTCCAGGTGGAGGTTACCGCGTTTCACCCTTCCCATCGGGCGAACCCGATGGCAAGACTCGTCTCTGTGGCCCTATTCCGCACGTTGCCGTGGATGGCTATTAGCCAACACCCTGCCCTATGGAGTCCGGACTTTCCTCCCCTTGCACCACGAGGGTGCAAGCAGCGATTGTCTGGCCTGCTTTGCGGCCCGCAGTCTAACACCGTTTGGCCACGAACCGGCCACCCTCATGCGGCCTGCGCGCGGCGCCCGCGACGGAACACCGTGGTATCCGCGTAGTAGGCCGGATCGCGATTGGCTTCGCACCAGCCGGGAATGCCCAGCACCGGCAACGGCGCAAAGCGGCCGCTGTGCAGCTCGGCCGCTTCCAACGAGGCGCACACGGAATCGTCGAGCGAGCCGGGGAGCGCGGCGCCTGCAGCCGGCGGGACGGCCAGCGGCCATGCATGCGCGGTCAGGGCCTTATAGGGCCGCACCAGCTTCTCCAGCAAGGCGTGGCCGAAGGGCACCACGCTGCAGCGGGCGGTGCTGTCACGGCTGCCGGCATGCTCGCTACCGTCCCAGACATCCCGCCGCGCCACGAACAGGTGCTCCCAGCCGAAACCGCGCAAAACGAACTCCAGGCCACTGTCGGCACTCAGGAACAGAATGGCGTTCTCGTCGAACAAGGTCGCGGCATCGCGCAGGCTGCCACGGCGGCCCTGCACGCCCGCCACCGCGATAGCGTGGGCCTGCAGCCGGTTCAGCACGCGTTTGGAACGGGGAAAATGCAGCCAGATGAGCGCATTGAAGAAATCGTGCAAGTTGTCGCGCGTCGGCACGGCGCCGGTGGCGTAAATATGTGCCTCGTAGGCCGTGCCGGCGGGCAATTCGGCTTGCGCAACGAAACGCAGCGGCACACCGCGGGCGTTGCGCAGCGCGCGCTGCGTGGCCACTTCGCTGAGGACGGCGCGCAGGTCGGCGCCGCCTCGCAACGCGCTGCCCAGCGCCGAGCCGATGGTGGCGAACGGCCGGAACCACGGCTGTGCCCAGTCGATCTGCGCCACCGCCGCAGCCAGCGCCAGCCGGACCTGGCTTTCTGCTTGCACTTGCACTTCGCCAGTGCGGCTTAGCGGGCCTTCCAATGCAGCGTCTCGCCGCCGCGCAGCGGCACCAGCGTGGTGTCGCCATAGGGCAGTTCGGCTGGCAGTTCCCACGCCTCGCGGACCAGGGTGAGCGTGCCGCTATTTCGCGGCAGGCTGTAGAACGCCGGGCCGTTGAAGCTGGCGAAGGCTTCCAGCTTGTCCAGGGCACCGGCGGCTTCGAAGGCCTCGGCGTAGAGCTCCATGGCGTGCAGCCCGGTATAGCAGCCGGCGCAGCCGCAGGCATGTTCCTTCAGCCCGCGCGCGTGCGGCGCGCTGTCTGTGCCGAGGAAGAAGCGCTCGCTGCCGGACACGGCCGCGGCCACCAGGGCTTCGCGGTGGGTCTCGCGTTTGAGCACCGGCAGGCAGTAATAGTGCGGGCGGATGCCGCCGGTGAAGATGGCGTTGCGGTTGTACAGCAGGTGATGCGCAGTGATGGTGGCGGCGACGGGGCCTTCCGCGTCGCGCACGTACTCGGCCGCATCCTTGGTGGTGATGTGCTCGAACACCACCTTGAGCGCCGGGAAATCGCGGCGCAGCGGCGTCATGACCTTGTCGATGAAGACGGCTTCGCGGTCGAAGATGTCGATCGCCGGATCGGTCACTTCGCCGTGCACCAGCAGCGGCAGGCCCACGCGCTGCATGGCTTCCAGCGCTGCCGCGCAGTGACGCAGGTCGGTCACGCCGGCATCGCTGTTGGTGGTGGCACCGGCCGGATACAGCTTCACCCCGTGCACGAAGCCGCTGGCCTTGGCAGCGACGATCTCCTCGGCGGTAGTCTTGTCGGTCAGGTACAGCGTCATCAGCGGCTCGAACGCCATGCCCGCCGGCAGCGCGGCCAGGATGCGGTCGCGGTAGGCCGCGGCCTGCGCCACCGTGGTCACGGGCGGCTTCAGGTTGGGCATGATGATGGCGCGGGCGAACTGGCGGGCGGTATCCGGCAGGACGGCGGCGAGGGCCGTACCGTCGCGCAGGTGCAGGTGCCAGTCGTCCGGGCGGGTAATGGTGAGAGTCTGGGTCATGGCTTTCGGGGGCCGGCCGGCAGTCGCGGCTGGCGCTTATCAGGGATTACAGAATCAGGATGGCGCGGTAGTCATTCACATTGGTCCGCGTGGGGCCCGTCACCACGAGGTCGCCGGCGGCTTCGAAGAAACCCCAGGCATCATGCGCATCGAGCCGGGCGCGCGCCGGTGCACCGGCAGCCTGCGCACGCGCGAGCGTGGACGGGTCCAGCAACGCGCCGGCATTATCCTCGGAGCCGTCGATGCCGTCGGTGTCCGCCGCGATGGCGTACACATTATCAACGCCATCCAGCTCCAGGGCGAGCGACAGCAGGAATTCCGAGCACCGTCCGCCACGGGGCTTTCCAGCCGCCCCGCCACCGCCCTGCGGCAACGTGACGGTGCACTCACCACCGGAAATCAGCACCACGGGCACCGCGAATGGCGCATTGTACGCGCGTATCTCGCGCACCAGCGCCGCGTAGACCCGGGCAACTTCCTGCGCCTCGCCAGTCACCGTGTCGCCCAGCACCACCGGCTGGATGCCGCGCGCGCGGAAGTGATCCGCTGCCGCCATCAGGCTGCCGTGGGCGGTAGCAATCACACGATTCTCAACCCGCGCGAACAGCGGATCGCCAGGCTTGGGCGTTTCCGCCACTTCGCCGCGCGCACCGCGCTCCAGGTAAGCCTGCACCACGGGCGGGACCACCGCACCGTAGCGGCGCAGGACCGCCAGGGCATCGGCGTAGGTACTGGCATCGGGCACGGTGGGGCCGGAGGCGATGGCACTGGGGTCATCCCCGGCCACGTCCGACACGATCAGCGTGGTCACCGGCGCGCGGCAAGCCTGGGCGAGGTGCCCACCCTGGATGCGCGACAGGTGCTTGCGCACGATATTCATGTCCGTGATGGGAGCGCCGCAGCGCAGCAGCTCCTGCGTGGTGGCCTTGAGGTCCGCCATGCCGATGCCCTCGGCCGGCAGCGACAGCAGGCTGGAGCCGCCGCCGGACACCAGCACGATCAGCCGGTCATCCGGCCCGAGCTCGCCCGCCCGCGCCAGGATCTCGGCCGCGGCGCGCTCGCCGGCCTCGTCCGGCACCGGGTGGCCGGCCTCTATCACGCGCACGTGTTCGGTCGGCAGGCCGTGGGCGTAGCGCGTCACCACCAGCCCGTCGAGCTGCACCGCGCTGTTCTGGCTGGCATATGCCCGCTCCACGGCCAGCGCCATCGAGGCCGCAGCCTTGCCGGCGCCTACCACCAGGGTACGCCCGCCAGCCTGGGGCGACGGCAGGTGGTCCGCCACGATGCGCAGCGGATCCGCTGCCGCCACCGCGGCATGGAAGCTATCGAGCAGCAGGGCACGCGCGTCGGCCGCGGCGACCGGCAAAGGTTGGGCGGTCGTGCTCACAGCGCTTGCGCGATGGCCTGGCCCAGGTCGGCCGTGCCAGCCTTGCCGCCAATGTCGCGGGTCAGCGGGGCATGCTCCGGCCCGGCCGACAGCACCTTCTCGATGGCGCCCAGCACGGCCGCGCCGGCTTCCGGCTGGCCCAGATGTTCCAACATCATGGCGCCACACCAGATCTGGCCGATCGGGTTGGCCACACCGCGCCCTGCGATGTCCGGCGCAGAGCCATGCACCGGCTCGAACAGGCTGGGGAAGGTGCGGTCGGGGTTGATATTGCCCGAGGGCGCGATGCCGATGGTGCCGGTACAGGCCGGCCCCAGGTCGGACAGGATGTCGCCGAACAGGTTGCTGGCGACCACCACGTCGAACCAGTCCGGATGCTGGACGAAGTGCGCGGTGAGGATGTCGATGTGGTACTTGTCAACCTTCACGCCGGGGTAGTGGGTAGCCATGGCCTCCACCCGCTCGTCCCAGTACGGCATGGTGATGGAGATGCCGTTGGACTTGGTAGCCGAGGTCAGATGCCTGGCCGGACGCTTTTGCGCCAACTCGAAGGCGAACTTGAGGATGCGGTCCACGCCCGTGCGCGTCATCACCGTTTCCTGGATCACCACCTCGCGCTCGGTGCCGGGGAACATGCGCCCGCCGATGCTGGAGTACTCGCCCTCGGTGTTCTCGCGCACTACGTAGAAATCGATGTCGCCCGGCTTGCGCGCATTGCCGTCGCGGTCCACCAGCGGGCTGCGGATACCGGGCATCAGCCGCACCGGGCGCAGGTTGACGTATTGGTCAAAGGAGCGCCGGAACTGCAGCAGCGAGCCCCACAGCGAGACATGGTCGGGCACGGCGTCCGGCCAGCCCACCGCGCCGAAGTAGATGGCGTCGTACTTGACCAGGGTGTCGAACCAGTCGTCCGGCAGCATCTTGCCGTGGCGGGCGTAGTAGTCGCAGCTGGAGAAGTCGAAGTGATCGAACTGCATGTCGATGCCGAACCGGCGCGCGGCGGCGTCCATTACGCGCAGGCCCTCAGGCATCACTTCAGTGCCGATGCCATCGCCGGGGATGACTGCGATCTTGTATTTGCTCATGTCTCGAGGGCCCGCTGAATGGTATTGAAATCGGGGAAAAACGCGCTGCGCTTGGCAGATAACCCGGGCAGGCCGGATAATGGAACATTCTATTGCAATCCGGCAGCCTGCTGCCGGTCCGGTGCCCGCCATGTGCCAGCTGCTCGGCATGAACTGCGCCACGCCGACCGACGTGACGTTCTCCTTTACCGGCTTCGCCGCCCGCGGCGGCGTCACGGATCACCATGCCGATGGCTTTGGCGTAGCGTTCTTCGAGGACAAGGCCTGCCGCCTGTTCATCGACAACCAGTCCGCCGGCACCTCGCCCGTGGCTGAGCTGGTCAAGCGCTACCCGATCAAGTCCAAGAACGTCATCTCCCATATCCGCAAGGCGACCCAGGGCACGGTGCGGCTGGAAAACTGCCACCCCTTCATGCGCGAACTGTGGGGGCGGCACTGGATCTTCGCCCACAACGGCGACCTGAAGGACTTCTCGCCTTTCCTGTCGGGGGTCTACCAGCCGGTCGGCGACACCGATAGTGAACTCGCCTTCTGCACGCTGATGCAGGGGCTGCGCAAGCGCTTCCCCGGCTCGCAGCCGCCGCTCAACGAGCTGTGCCACGCGCTGGCGGACATCACGCGCGAGATCACGCAGCACGGCGTGTTCAACTACCTGCTGTCCAATGGCCAGGCCTTGTTCTCCCACTGCTCCACGCGCCTGTACTACATCGTGCGCCAGTGGCCCTTCTCCACCGCCCACCTGATCGATGCCGATCTGTCGATCGACTTCGCCCAGGTCACCACGCCCGACGACCGCGTGGCGGTGATCGCCACCGCGCCACTGACCGACAACGAAACCTGGACCGCCTTCGCGCCCGGCGAGCTGATGATGTTCGAGGAAGGCCGCTCGGTGATGACGCTGACCGTGCCGATCCCGCCGGAAGTCCAGGCCAAGAACGCGGCCAACAGCGACTGCACCTGAGCCATTGCGGGCAAGCCATGCAAAAAGGGACGCCGAGGCGTCCCTTTTTGCATCCTGCCTGCCACCCATCAGCGCGGCGAGGCGGCCACCCGCATCAGTGATGCAGGATCTTCGACAGGAACTGCCTGGCCCGCTCGGAGCGCGCTTCGATATTGCCGAAGAACTCTTCCTTGGCGCAGTCCTCGACGATCTTACCCTGGTCCATGAAGATCACGCGGTTGGCGACCTTGCGCGCGAAACCCATTTCGTGGGTCACGCACATCATGGTCATGCCTTCCTGCGCCAGCTGCACCATCACATCCAGCACTTCGTTGACCATCTCCGGGTCCAGCGCGGAGGTCGGCTCGTCGAACAACATGCAGATCGGATCCATCGACAGCGCGCGGGCAATTGCCACGCGCTGCTGCTGGCCGCCCGACAGCTGGCCCGGGAACTTGGCCGCCTGGGCTTTGAGGCCCACGCGATCCAGGTACTTCAGGCCCTTCGCCGTTGCCTCTTCCTTCGAGCGGCCAAGCACCTTCATCTGCGCGATGGTCAGGTTCTCGGTGATCGACAGGTGGGGGAACAGCTCAAAGTTCTGGAACACCATGCCCACGCGCGAACGCAGCTTGGGCAGGTTGGTCTTGGGTGAGCCCACCGAGGTGCCGTCCACCGTGATGTCGCCCTTCTGGAAGGGCTCCAGCGCGTTGACGGTCTTGATCAGCGTCGACTTGCCCGAGCCCGAGGGGCCGCACACCACCACAACTTCGCCCTTGGCGACCTTGGTGGTGCAATCGGTCAGCACCTGGAAGGCGCCATACCACTTGGAGACGTTATTGATTTCAATCATACGGCCACCTTTTTCTGGTAACGCTTGACCAGCAGCGATGCGGAGAAACAGATAATGAAATACACCAGCCCGGCGAACAGCAGCATCTCCACGATGCGGCCGTCACGCTCGCCGATGCCGTAGGCCTGGCCAAAGAAGTCCGCCAGCGCACTCACGTAGACCAGCGACGTATCCTGGAACAGGATGATGCCTTGCGTGAGCAGCAGTGGCACCATGTTGCGGAAGGCCTGCGGCAGGATCACCAGACGCATCGACTGCCCGTAGGTCATGCCCATGGCCTGCGCGGCGAACATCTGCCCGCGCGACACGCTCTGGATACCCGCGCGGATGATCTCGGAATAGTACGCCGCCTCGAACAAGGCAAAGGCAATCAGCGCCGAGGTCATGCGCAGGTCGGATGCCTGCGACAGGTTGAACGCCTTTTGCAGCAGCTGCGGGATGATCAGGAAGAACCACAACAGCACCATCACCAGCGGAATCGACCGGAAGATGGTGACGTAGCCCTGCGCGAACCAGTTCAGCGCCTTGACGGAGGACAGCCGCATCATCGCCAGGATGGTGCCCCAGACGATGCCGACCACCACCGCAGTGACGGTGATCTTGAGCGAGACCAGCATCCCCTCGCCCAGCACGTCCAGCGTGGTCGCGTTGATCGAGCTGAAATCGAATGTATATGCCATGACTTGTCCTCTTACTTGCCGCCGATGAAGCCGGGCACGCGGGTGCGGCCTTCGACCCAGCGCATGAGCAGCATGACCACGATATTGATCAACGCGTACATGATGGTCACCGCGATGAAGGACTCATACGGGCGCGCCGTGTAGTCCACCAGTTGGCGCCCCTGCGCCGCCAGCTCCAGCAGCCCGATGGTCGACGCCACAGCGGAGTTCTTGAAGATGTTCAGGAACTCCGAGGTCAGCGGCGGCACGATGACGCGGAACGACATCGGCAATAGCACGTAACGGTAAGTCTGGGCCAACGTGAAACCCATCGCCAGGCCGGCGTTGCGCTGGCCCGGCGGCAGTGAGTTGATCCCCGAGCGCACCTGCTCGCAGACCCGGGCTGCGGTAAACGTGCCCAGGCAAAGCATGGCTGCAATGAACTGCTGCGCGAACGGGTTCATCTGCTTGATCGCCTCGCCACCGGGCAACAGCTCGGGCATGACGAAATACCAGATAAACAACTGCACCAGCAGCGGGATATTACGGAAGATCTCTACGTAGGTGGCAGCCAGGCCGGACAGCCACTTGTTGGGCACCGTGCGCAGTACGCCGAGTACGGAGCCGATGACGAGGGCGATGATCCACGACGAGAGCCCGAGTGCAATGGTGACCTTCAGGCCGGAAATCATCCAGTCCAGGTAGGTCTCGTTCTGGGCCGCTTGTTCGAGGAATACACCCCAATGCCAGCTGTAGTTCATGATGTGTCCTCAAAAAGAAACGGAAGGACATGCCTTCCGTTTCACACAACCGGAATCCCAGTATCAGTCGAGCGCCTTGTCGTTCGGCGTCTTGAACAGTGCCTTCATGTCTTCCGACAGCGGGAAGTCCAGGTTCAGGCCCTTGGGCGGGACCGGCTGCTGGAACCACTTGGTGTACAGCGTGTTGATCGAGCCATCCTTCATCATGCCCGTGATCACGGTGTCCGACAGCTTCTTGAACTGCGCATCGTCCTTGCGGATCATGCAGCCATAGGACTCGCGCGATTGCGGCTTGCCCACCACGATCCAGTCGGCCGGGTTCTTGGCCTTGGCGCGTTCGCCATACAGCAGTGCATCGTCCATCATGAAGGCAACGGCGCGGCCCGATTCCAGCGTCAGGAACGACTGGCCATGGTCCTTGGTGCTGATGATGTTCATGCCCAGCTTCTGGTCATCGTTCATCTTGCGCAGCAGGCGTTCCGAGGTGGTGCCGGCGGTCGTCACCACGTTCTTGCCCTTGAGGTCGGCCCAGTCCTTGATGCCGCCATCCTTCTTCACCATGATGCGGGTGCCGATGATGAAGATGCTGGTGGTAAACGATGCCTGCTTCTGGCGCTCGAGGTTGTTGGTGGTCGAGCCGCACTCGATGTCGATGGTGCCATTCTGCAGCAGGGTGATGCGGTTCTGCGAGGTGATCGGGATTTCCTTGACCTGCAGGTTCGGCAGCTTCAGCTGGTCCTTGACCGCTTCCACGATCTTGACATTGATGTCGTAGGAATAACCGACCTGGCGCACGCCGCCGAGGTTGTAGTTGAACGGAATCGACGACTCACGAACGCCAAGCGTAATCACACCGGTGTCTTTGATCTTCTGCAGCGTGCCCGTCAGTTGCTCGGCAGCTTGCGCGGTACCGCACAGCACGCCAGCAGCAATCATCAGGGAAGCCAACTTGGCAACATTCATAACATCTCCTTGACCATGAAGAGAAAGGCGGGACTCTAACAAAAAACCACCCGCCGACGAAATAGTATTGCGCAGGCAAGCACTCAAGACAACGGGTTTTTCCCCTAACAGCGCCATCTAAGGCATGGTTTGCAAGGCAAACGAGGCATGCCTCCACTGCCGTAAAGCCGTTGCGCTAACGCGTCGGGCCGGCCTTGCGGCAACGCCTCGCCAGCCCGGGAGCCCCCTGGCGTGCGCTGGGCGGCGAGCGCATACGACAACGCGGCTGCCGGGAAGCCCGGCAGCCGCGTTACCAATCCTGGATAGGCTTGTTGCGCCGCAGCATCGCCAGGTAGCGACGCTGCGGCGCCAAGCCGCGTCAGGCATCAGGGATAGAGACCGCGCATTTCGCGCGCCTGAAGAATCCGCGTGCACGCCACGATGAAAGCGGCCGTGCGCAAGGTAACCTTGTTGTCCTGAGCGACCTGCCAGATCGCCCGGAATGCCTCTTGCATGATTCGTACCAGGCGCTGGTTGATTTCCTCTTCGGTCCAGAAGAAGCTGGAAAAGTCCTGTACCCATTCGAAATAGGAGACCGTAACGCCGCCGGCATTGGCGATGACGTCGGGCGCCACCAGGATATTGCGCTCGCGCAGGATGTCGTCGGCCTCGGGCGTGGTCGGGCCGTTCGCACCTTCGATGACCATGCGTGCCTTGATGTGGGGCGCGTTCTGGGCTGTGATCTGGCCTTCCAGCGCGGCCGGGATCAGGATTTCGCAATCCACCTGCCAGAATTGCTCGGCGGAGATGGTCTCGCCCTGGAAACCTTCGATGGTGCCGCTGTGCGAGGCATATTCCATCATGGCGGGCACGTCCAGGCCAGCCGGGTTGTACAGCGCGGTGCGGTGGTCCTGCACCGCCACCACCTTGGCGCCTGCCTCATGGAACAGCTTGGCGGCCACGGCGCCGACATTGCCGAAGCCCTGCACGGCAATGCGTGCGCCCTTGATCTCAAGGCCGAGGTTGCGCGCCGCCTCGGAACCCACCACGAACACGCCGCGGCCGGTTGCCTCGCGGCGACCCAGCGAGCCGCCCAGCGAGATCGGCTTGCCGGTCACCACGCCGGTGGCGGTGCTGCCGGAATTCATCGAGTAGGTGTCCATCATCCATGCCATCACCTGTTCATTGGTGTTGACGTCGGGCGCCGGGATGTCCTTGTTGGGCCCGATGATGAAGTTGATTTCGCTGGTATAGCGGCGCGTGACGCGCTCCAGCTCCGAGCGCGAGAGCGTGCGCGGATCGACGCGGATACCGCCCTTGGCGCCGCCGTACGGCACATTGACCGCGGCGTTCTTGACCGACATCCAGGCCGACAGGGCCATCACTTCCGACAGGGTCACATCCTGGTGGAAGCGCACGCCGCCCTTGCCCGGGCCGCGCGACATGTTGTGCTGCACGCGATAGCCTTCGAAGTGGGCAATGGTGCCGTTATCCATCTCGATCGGCACGTCCACCACCAGCGCGCGCTTGGGGCGCTTCAGGGTCTCGACCCAGCGGGCCAGCGAGCCCAGGTAAGGCGTGACACGATCGACCTGCTGCAGGTAGATGCCCCAGGGCCCGAGCGCATCGGCGTTCAGGTACGAAGGCAAGGTGTGGTTCTTGACGGCAGGATTGGACGGCGCTGCGGAAGACATCGTTTGGTTCCGGTGTGAAGGTGCCGCCAGCTTAGGGGAGGCGGCCCCGCCGAAGCCAATGCCGTTTGATTATCCCGTTATGCATGCTTTGCATAACCTTTGACCAAGGCCCCATGCTGCCCTGTGCCAGCCTTACCTGCTCTGTGGCGGTGTGCCCGGCGCACCCGCTGCACGCCTTCAGGGTTTCGGCTGTGCGGGCAAGGCCTGCGCTGCCAGCGAAGACCACACGCGCTCCACCAGCTGGCGCTTGTTGCGAACCTGCGCGCTGCGCCGCTCGTTGACGTGTTCACCCGGCTTCTCCCGGTAAAGCCGGATTTCCATGTCGATCGACAACGGCGCGCCGCGCGCGGCCTCCGCGCGCACCAGCCGGTGCTGGAGCAGTTCCTCGCGCACCGCGCTCTCCGGCAGAAAGGCCATGCCATGCCCGGACAGCGCCATCACCTTGAGCGCCTCGGCCATATCGGTCTCGTAGCATTTGTCGAGCTTGAGCGCGTCGGTGGTCTCAGACAGCAGCATGTCGACCATGCGGCCAAGGAAGGCATTGGGTGTATAGCTGAGGAAGGGCACCGGTTTCTTGTCCGTGCCCGGCAGCCGGTACAGAGGCTTGCCGGTGGCGTCCGGCACGCTGTATGGCGACAGCCGCTCGGTGCCCAGCACCATCATGTCGTAGTGCGCGGGATCGAGCTGGATGGCCTGGCGCGCATGGTGGTAGACCATCACTAAATCGCAGCCGCCATCGACCAGCGCCAGCACGGCGTCATGCACGTTGAGTGCACGCAGCCGGCACGGCAGCGTGCCGATCTCGCGCTCCACCGCCTTGAGCCATTCGGGGAAGAACGTCAGCGACAGCGTGTGCGGCACCGCGAATTCCAGCACCTGGGCATTGGCCGAACGCTGCCCCCGCATCAGCGCGCGGGTCTCGCTGACCTGCGCCAGCATGGCCAGGGCCTGTTCGTAGAACACCTTGCCCGCCGGCGTCAGGCTGGTGGGATAGCTGGAGCGGTCGATCAGCTCCGTGCCCACCCAGGACTCCAGCGACTGGATCCGGCGCGAGAACGCGGGCTGCGTCACATGACGCTGCTCGGCCGAGCGCGAGAAGCTGTGCGTCTCGGCCAGGCTGACGAAGTCTTCAAGCCACTTGATTTCCATGAGGCGGCATTATCCACCGGCTGCCCGCCGTTTCGCCACCGCCAGGAACAATATTCTATTTATTTGATTTTTATTAGAATGTGATTACACTCACTCCCAGATTTGCACGACAAGACGCACGTGCTTGCTACGGGACGGACGCTATGATGGTCGCAAACCAACAAGGAGCCCTTCATGGCCACCCAACAAGCCGCCGTTACCGATATTGCCAGCCACGCACGCAGCGCTGGCGTGCTTGGCACCCTCGACACGGCCGACGGCCAGCCGGATCTCTTTGCCCCGCTGTCCGACGGCATGTCGTCCGCCTTTGCCGCCAGTGCGCGCATGGTGGCGCAAGGCATCGAAGCCAGCCTGCCGGACGCCGCCACGCTGCTGGCGCTGCTGCCGGAATCGCTGCGCGAAGGCTCGGCTGAGGGCTATGTGCGCCACCTGGTGCACGCCGATCCGCTGGCGCGCTTCTCCGCCATGCTGATCGTCTGGCGGCCGGGACAGCACAGCCCGGTGCACGGACACCAGACCTGGTGCGCCTACCGGGTGCTGCGCGGCACGCTGCATGAGCGCCACTACCGCTGGGACGCGCAAGCGCGGCAGGCGCATCCGTGCGGCGAGATCACGCGCACGGTGGGCGATACCTTCAGCGTGCCGGCTGGGCTGCGCCATATCCATGCGCTCGGCAACGACAGCGACGCGGTGGCCGTGTCGCTGCATATTTATGGGGTGGACCAGGAACACATCTGCAGCGGTGTGAACCTGCTGGTGGACGCGGCCTGAGTCTTGCGGGCGGCCAGGCACCCGAACGACGCTGCGCGCCAACAGGATTTGCCATGGACCGATACGACCGCCAGATACTTGCCGCTCTCCAGGAAGACGCCACCGTGCCGGTGGCCGAGCTGGGCGAGCGGGTGGGCCTCACCTCCACGCCGTGCTGGCGGCGCGTGCAGAAGCTCGAGGAAAGCGGCGTGATACGCAAGCGGGTGGCGCTGCTGGACCCTGCGCTGCTGAATGTGGGCGTGACGGTATTCGTCTCGGTCCGCACCAGCCAGCACAGCGTCAAATGGCTCAAGACCTTTCATGACCTGGTCGCCTCGATCCCCGAGGTGACTGAGTTCTATCGGATGGCCGGGGATACCGATTACCTGCTGCGCGTGGTGGTGCCGGATATCGCGGCCTATGACCGGGTCTACAAGAAGCTGATTCAGGGGGCTGAGCTGGCGGATGTTAGTTCTAGTTTTGCTATGGAGCAGATCAAGTACACGACGGCTTTGCCTTTGGATTATGCGTGATTGGGGTTGGTTGCTGTTTCTTTGAGCAGTGTTGGTTTTTGCGCCCACGGTGCCATATGACATCGCCCTGCGGGGTTGGTCTGCTGTTTCTTTGAGCGGTGTTGGTTTTTGCACCCAACAGCCGTACGACATCCCCCTGCGGGGGATGCCGGTCACTCTTCTTTGCGTCGGCAAAGAAGACTAACGAGAAGAAAGCCGACCCTGCCGGGAGCAGAGCAATCAGGCTTGTGGGCCTCGGTGGTTGCGTCGTACGGCCCTGAGTATTGGCTGGCGTATCTTACCGGCTTGAAGGGCATCGTAACTGCATGACCCAATGGTCACGTGGTGGTGCCCCTGACCTCGTGCTCGGTGAGCGTTCGGCCATCTGCCGTTCGCGGTGCCGAGCGCCACGACGCTGCCTGCATTGGTGGTTTCGTGGTTTTGTCTCTAGCGGCGGGCGCCCGGCCATTTGAGGCGCTGCCGGTTCCTTGCTCTTAACGCCCCTGGTTTCGTGGTGGGCACCGTGGCCCGGTTCGCGGGGGCAGCGCTCGCATATCACGACGCTCGTCCTCCGAGACAAAACCACGAAACCAGCCACACCCGAAATGGCGCAGCACTTCGCCCCGCGAACGGCAGATGTGGGAATGGGCGCCGCGCCCGAGGTCAGGGGCCCCACGACGAAACCCATGGGTCATGCCATTGCGGTGATCTGTGAGCCGGTAACGGCAGATACCAGCAGTACCACTGGCCATACGACGAAACCAGCGCCCTGCGCCCCCGCGATTGCTCTGCCCCCGGCAGGGTCGGCTTTCTTCTCGTTAGTCTTCTTTGCCGACGCAAAGAAGAGTGACCGGCAGCCCCCGCAGGGGGATGTCGTATGGCCTTTGGGTCCAAAAACCAACGCCGCTCAAAGAAACAGCCAAAGACGCAACCCCTTCATCCCCCCTCATCCCCCTTCACCCCCGATGCGCCCACCCCGTCATCCGCCTCTCCACCACAGCAAAAAACTCATACATCACCATCGCCATCACAGCAATCACCACCAGCCCGGCAAACGCCAGCGGCATCTTCATCGCCGATCCGGCGGACACCAGCAAATAGCCGATGCCTTCATTGGCAGCACTCATCTCGGACACGGTAGTGCCGACGAAAGCCAGCGTGATCGCCACCTTGAGCGAAGCAAAGAAGTAAGGCATCGACCGCGGCAGCCCGACCTTGAGCAACACATCGGTGCGCTTTGCACCAAGTACGCGCAGCACATCCTCCAGTTCCGGCTCCAAGGTGGCCAGCCCCGTGGCGATATTGACCATGATCGGGAAGAACGAGATCAGGAAGGCGGTCAGGATCGCCGGGCCGGCACCCAGGCCAAACCACACCACCAGGATTGGCACGAAGGCTGCCTTCGGCAACGCATTGAACGCCGTCATCAGCGGATACGCGGCGGCGTACGCCAGCTTGGACGAGCCCATCAGCAAACCCAGCACCACGCCCACGATGATGGCGAGGCCAAAGCCGACCATGGTGGTCCAGAAGGTACGCCAGGCGTGGCCGGCAATCACATCCCAGTATTCGAACAGCGACGTGACGATCGCGCTGGGGCTGGGAAGGATGAAGTCCGACACATTGAACACAAGGCACGCGCCCTGCCACAGCAGCAGGAACGTGCCCAGCAACAGCCATGGCGCCACGCGCTGCACGCGGCGTTGCTGAGCCGCGCTCATCGAGGAAGAAAAAGTGCTCATGGTCAGTGCTGCCGTACGTGGCCGATCTTCTCGCGCAGCGAATGCACGAGGTCGGCAAAGGGTTCGGTATAGGTCAGGTCGAGGTCGCGCGGACGCGGCAGGTCGATCTCCTTGCGCGTGAGGATGCGCCCCGGGCGCTGGCTCATCACGTAGACGGTGTCGGCCAGGAACACGGCCTCGCGCAGGTCGTGGGTGACCAGGATCACGTTGAAGCGCTGGGCCTGCCACAGGTCGCGCAGCACGCACCACAGCTCCTCGCGGGTAAAGGCATCGAGCGCGCCGAAGGGCTCGTCGAGCAGCAGCATGCGCGGCTCGTGGATCAGTGCGCGGCAGATCGAGGCACGCTGCTGCATGCCGCCGGAGAGCTGCCACGGGTACTTGTCCTCGTAGCCGGCCAGGCCCACGGTGCGCAGCAGCTCGCGTGCGCGCGCCGTGTACTCATCGCGCTTCTGGCGCAGCGTGGAGCGGTAGGGCTCGACAATCTCCAGCGGCAGCATGACGTTCTGCAACGTGGTGCGCCAGGGCAGCAGCGTCGGCGCCTGGAAGGCCATGCCAACCATCTTGAGCGGGCCGGCGACCTTCTCGCCGGCGATCTTGACCACGCCGCGCGTGGCCGGCTTGAGCCCGGTCGCCAGCTTCATGAAGGTGGACTTGCCGCAGCCGGAAGGCCCGACGATGGCGATGAACTCGCCCGGCTCGACCTGCAGCGAGATGTCCTCGATCGCGAACTCGCCCTGGCGCGCGAGTTCGTCGTTATAGGCGAGCCAGACCCGGTTGAATTCGACGAAGGGCTGCGCTGCCGGCTCGGCCGGCAGGTCCGACGGGGCCACGGCCCCTGTGCGCATGGAGATCGTGCCGGCGGTCATCGCAGCACATCCAGTTCGGCAGCGGATGGCAGGTAGGCGTCGGTCCACAGGTTGTCGGGGTTGATGCGGCCCTTGGTGCCGAAGGCGTCAGCCACTTGCGAAGCCATCAGCGACAAGCGCGGCTTGTTGACGCGGCCAAAGCCCTCGGCGCGCGCGTCGGGCGACTTGACCACGCTGTCCAGCGCCATCTTCAGGCGCTTGGTCTCGAGCTTCTCGTCGATGATGCCGTCACGCGCCTTGACCGCCTTGATGCCCTCTTCCGGCTTGGCGATCACGTCCTTGGCCGATTTGGCGAAGGCGCGCAGGAAGGCCTTGACGGCCTCCGGGTTCTTCTTGAGGAAGTCCTCCGAGGCGATCACGGCGTTGCCGTACAGCTTCACGCCGTATTGCGGGTAAGGCAGCACCACGATGTCCTCGTCCTTCACGCCACGCGCATTCAGGTTGAGGATGGAGGTGAACGAGAAGCCCGTGATGGCGTCGAGGTCGCCGCGCGTGAGCATGGTCTCGCGCAGGGTCGGGTCCATCGCCTGCCAGTTGAAGCTCGATGCCTGCAGGCCGTTGGCCTTGGCGAAGATCGGGAAGGCGCGGCGGCCGGCGTCGAATACCGGTGCGCCGAGCTTCTTGCCGGCCAGGTCGTGCGGGGTCTTGATGCCGGACTTCTTCAGCGCGAGCACGGCGGCTGGGGTGTTGTTGTAGACCATCATCACGGCCACCGGCTTGTTCTTGGCATCCGGGTTGTTGCCGTAGAACTCCATCACCGAGGCCAGGTCGGCAAAACCCATGTCGTAGGTGCCGGAGGCCACGCGGTTGACCACGTTGCCCGATCCGTTGCCGGCGTCGATCGACACATCGAGCTTCTCGGCCTTGTAGTAGCCCTTCTGCTCGCCCAGCAGGAACAGCGCCGACGGGCCTTCGAAGCGCCAGTCGAGCTGGAAACGGACCTTGGTCTGGGCGTGCGCCTCGCCGGCAAATTGTGTCGACAGCACCAGGGCGGTGCCCAGCGCCATGCCAAGCTGCAGCCAGCGGCGGCGCGCGGTGGATGCGGCAGCGCCGGACGCGGTGTGGGCGGGCTGGGCGCCGGCGTGAGCGGCAGTGGCCTCGAACGGGGTGGCGGCACGGAATAGCGGCATTGAACTCTCTCCAGTTAGTCGTCTTCCTGGATAGTTCGTCTGCAAGGCGCATGCCATGCAAACACGCACCACGATGGGGCTGATACGCCACCTATTGTCGAACCAAATTCGTGCAACCGGATGTTTCGGGACGATTTGCCGCAATAGATTGTCAACAATCCATTGCGGCCCTGGCGATTGCCGTGTCAGGCGTCCTGGGTTGCGTCGCCGGCTTCGATGGCCAGCGCGGCATCCTCCACGGGGGCCTCGCTCTGTGCCGCGCTGCGCGCCTGGATGTGCCACATCTCGGCGTAGCGGCCGTCGAGCCGCATCAGTTCGGCATGGGTGCCGCGCTCGATGATGCGGCCGCGGTCCATCACCAGGATCTGGTCGGCATGCACCACCGTAGAGAGCCGGTGCGCGATCAGCAGCGTGGTGCGGTTCTGCGCCAGGCGCATCAGCTCGGCCTGGATGGCCTGCTCGGTACGGGAATCCAGCGCCGAGGTGGCTTCATCGAAGACCAGGATCGGCGGGTTCTTCAGCAGCGTGCGGGCAATGGCGACGCGTTGCTTCTCCCCGCCCGACAGCTTGAGGCCGCGCTCGCCCACCGGCGTGTCGTAGCCCTGCGGCAGCTCGCGGATAAAGCCGTCGATCTGAGCCGCGCGCGCGGCCTCGATGACTTCGTCGCGGCTGGCGTCGGGGCGGCCGTAGGCGATGTTGTAGTAGATGCTGTCGTTGAACAGCACGGTGTCCTGCGGCACGATGCCGATGGCGCGGCGCAGGCTGTCCTGCGTGATCGTACGGATATCCTGGCCGTCGATCTCGATGCCGCCGCTGCTCACGTCATAGAAGCGGAACAACAGCCGCGCCAGCGTGGACTTGCCCGAGCCGCTGTGGCCTACCACCGCGGTAGTAGTGCCGGCGGCGATGGCGAAGTCCACCTCGTCCAGGATCACGCGATTGCTCTCGTAGCCAAAGCCGACATGGTTGAAACGCACCGCCGCGCCCTGCACGTGCAAGGCCGCTGCGTCCGGCGCATCGGCCACTTCGCGGTTGGTGCCCAGCAGCACGAACATGCGGTCCATGTCGGTGGTGGCCTGCTTGATCTCGCGGTAGATCACGCCGAGGAAGTTCAGCGGAATGTACAGCTGGATCATCAGCGTATTGACCAGCACCAGGTCGCCCAGCGTGAGCTTGCCCGCCGCCACGCCCACGGTGGCGCGCCACAGGATCAGGATCAGGCCGGTGGCGATGATGGCCTGCTGGCCGAAGTTGAGGAACGACAGCGAATTTTGCGAGCGGATCGCCGCAGTGCGGTACTTGCGCAGGTTCTCGTCATAGCGGCCGGCCTCGTACTCCTCGTTGCCGAAGTACTTGACGGTCTCGAAGTTGAGCAGGGAATCGATCGCCTTCTGGTTGGCGCGCGAATCCAACTCGTTCATCTTGCGCCGGAAGTGCGTGCGCCACTCGGTCACCACGATGGTGAACACGATGTAGCTCACCAGCGCGCAGCCCGTGATGGCAGCGAACCAGATGTCGTAGTGCAGGATGAAGAAGCCCATCACCAGCCCCATCTCGACCAGGGTCGGCAGGATGCTGTAGAGCGAGTAGGAGATCAGCGACTGGATGCCGCGCGTGCCGCGCTCGATGTCGCGGCTCATGCCGCCGGTCTGGCGGTCCAGGTGAAAGCGCAGCGACAGCGCGTGCAGGTGGCGAAACACCTGCAGCGCGATCTCGCGCACCGCGCTCTGCGTGACCTTGGAGAACAGGATCTCGCGCAACTCGGTAAACAGCGTGCCGGACAAGCGCAGTATCCCGTAGGCGACGATCAGCCCCACCGGCACCACCAGCAGCGCGCTCGCGCTGCCGGCGGGAACATTCATGTTGTCCACCAGCTTCTTCATCAGGACCGGCACGCCCAGGTTGGCCACCTTGGCCGCCACCAGGCACACCAGCGCCAGGATCACTCGCCACTTGTAATGCCAGACGTAGGGCAACAGGTTGCGCACGGTCTGCCAATCGCTGCGGGGAACGTTGGATTTGCCGAAGAGGGAGGAAGGCTGGGCGGGGGACGGCTCGGCCGACGTAGAGTAGCGTCGCATACGTTAGAATTCGGGCGAATATGCGATTGTGGCAGAGATCGACATAATTAGCCGGCGCCACGCCGCTTATCCCCGTCACGGAACCGCCTCGACGCCCGGACCGCACGCCGGCAAGGTCACTCCGGCATGCGCACCGGCGCGCCAGCACCCCGCCGCAGCCCTTGCTACCCCGCCCCAACCCTATCCAGCCTCATCAAGCAGCCATCATGAATCAACCCAACGTCCTCCCCTGCCTGCCCCCTGGCAAGAATCCCGCACTGCGCGTGGTCCCCATGCCGGCGGATGCCAATGTGCATGGCGACGTCTTCGGAGGCTGGATCATGGCCCAGGTGGACATCGCCGGCTCGATTCCGGCGGTGGAGCGCGCCCAAGGCCGCGTGGCCACCGTGGCGGTGAACTCCTTCCTCTTCAAGCATCCGGTCTTTGTCGGCGACCTGGTGAGTTTCTACGCCGATATCGAGAAGACGGGCCGCACCTCGATCACCGTATCGGTGGAGGTCTATGCGCAACGCATGCGCCACAGCAACGAGATCGTCAAGGTGACCGAAGCCACCCTGACCTATGTGGCGACGGACGATACAAGGCAACCGCGGGTGTTGCCAGCGATATAAGGCGGCCGCCTGAAGCCGGCTCCCCTGTCAGGCATTCCTGGCGGGGCGCCGGCGCGAGGAAAATCGGAAATTTCCGCAAGCACATGCAGCCGTTTCTGATTGCTCCGCCTCGCCCCACAACCTTAAATGCTAATGATTATCATTTTCATTTAAGGAGAATTGCATGCGTTCGTACATCAGGTCTGCCGCGCTGCCGCCACGGCGCCCTCTCGCTTCCGTCGTCCTGGCCGCGGCCTGCGCCACACCAGTCCTGGCAGACGATCTGCAACGGCAAGGCAAACCCATCGAACTGGCGCCAGTCACGGTTACGGGAACGCAAGCACCCAGCTCCAAGGTTGAAGCCTCCGGCTCGGCCAAATACGCGGCACCGCTGCTCGATACGCCCCAGACCATCACGGTGGTACCACAGCATGTGCTGGAGGAGCAGAACGCCTTGAGCTTGCGGCAGGCGCTTTCCAACGTTTCGGGCATCACCTTCAACGCCGGCGAGGGCGGCGGCGGCTCCGGCGACAGCATCAATATCCGCGGCTTCAGCGCCAACGCGAACATGCAGATCGACGGCTTGCGCGACAGCGGGCAGAACAACCGCTCCGACCTCTTCAATCTCGAAGCGGTCGAGGTGATCAAGGGACCGAATTCGGTCTTCGGCGGCGCCGGCACCACCGGTGGCAGCATCAACATGATCAGCAAGCAACCCAAGGCGGACAGGTTCACGCACGTCGGCGGCGGGCTCGGCACGGCCAGCTTCCACCGCCTGACCCTGGATACCAACCAGCCGCTGCCGTGGGACGGGCACGCAGCGGTCGTCCGCCTGAACCTGATGGCGCACGGCAACGACGTGCCGGGGCGCGACGCCCTTGAACGCCGCCGCTGGGGCATCGCGCCGTCGATCACCTTCGGCATGCAATCGCCGACGCGCCTGACGCTGAGCTATTTCCACCAGCGCGACGACAACCTGCCCGACTACGGCGTGCCAGCGTTGAACGGCCAGCGGCTCGCCGGCGTCAGCCGGCACGGCTACTTCGGTTGGCGCAACGTGGACCGGGAGAACATCACCACCGACGCGGCCACCGTCAAGTTCGAACACGAGTTCAACGACAACCTCAAGCTACAGAACCTGACCCGCTATTCGCACCTGCACCGCGACACCGTGATCTCGGCCTCGCACGTGAACCAAAGGGGGCTACCGCCAGGCCGCTACCTGCCGGCGGGACCGCAGGGCTATGGCCGCGACTCGGCCACCGAGCTGTGGATCAACCAGACCAACCTGACCAGCCGCTTCGACACCTTGGGGTTGGGGCACATCCTGGTCAGTGGCTTCGAGATCTCACGCGAGACCTACGACCGGACCACCTATTCCTACAATCTCTCCAAATACTATCCCGCCAACGGTTTCGATCTCTCCAGCCCGCCAGGCTACTGGAGCGCGCCCACCGACCGGCGCGACAGCGCGCGCAACAAGACATGGCTTGACGTCAAGGCGCTGTACGCGCTTGACACCATCGCCCTGGGCAAGCACTGGGACCTGAACCTCGGCCTGCGCTACGACTGGATAGATGGCAGCGCCGAGAGCACGCCGCTGGGCAAGGCGACCGACCGCGCGGACAGCACTACCAACCAGCTCAGCAGCCGGGCGGGCCTGGTGTTCAAGCCCACGGACAATGGCAGGATCTATTTCGCCTACGGCACCTCCTTCAACCCGTCTGCCGAGTTCCTGGTCAGCACCGGCTCGGGCGTGAACAAAGCCACGGGGGGACTGGCGCCCGAGAAAAACAAGACCTATGAGCTCGGCAGCAAATGGGAGTTCATGGCGCGGCGCCTGGGGCTGAACGCGGCGCTGTTCCAGGTCGACAAGGACAACACGCGCGAACGCCTCTCCGATGGCAGCTATGCGCTGGCCGGCGAGCAGCGCGTGCGCGGCGTCGAGCTGGGCGCGGCTGGCAAGGTGACGCCGAACTGGGACGTTTTCGCCAACTACACTTACCTGAACAGCAAGACACTCAAGTCACTGTCGCTGCCCGAGCGCGAAGGCAAGGCGCTGGCCAACACTCCGGCGCACTCCTTCAGCCTGTGGACCACCTACCAGCTGCCCGCGGGCTGGACGCTGGGCTACGGCGCGCGCTTCATCGGCAGGCGCAACGTGACGTCGGTGGGGGACGGCACGCTTGGTGCCTACCTGGTGCACAACGCCATGCTCGGCTATGCGCCAAGCAAGAACCTCAAGTTCCAGCTCAACGTCGACAACCTGTTCAACAAGGCCTATGTGGAGCGGGTGCGCCAGACGCTGGGCAGCGCATCGCGCTCGTCCGCGATCGAGTACGGCGATGGCCGCTCCGCGGTGCTGTCGGCCGTCTACTCCTTCTAACGCCACGCGCCAGGGTCAGCCAAATGATGATTCACATACCCGGCGTGCTGACGCCGGAACAGGTGCGGGAAAGCGTAAGCCTGCTGACGCAGGCCGACTGGGCCGACGGCAAGGCGACTGCGGGATTCCAGTCCTCGCTCGCCAAGGACAACCTGCAATTGCCGCACGACTCCCCGCAGGGCAAGCACATCGCCGCGATGATCGAGCAGGCCTTGCGGCGCCATCCGCTGTTCTTCTCGGCGGCGCTGCCGGCCAGGATCTACCCCAAGCTGTTCAACGCCTATGCGGGCGGGCAATCGTTCGGCACCCATGTCGACAATGCCATCCGCTACCTTCCCGACGGCTCGGACAGCATCCGCACGGATATCTCGGCCACGCTCTTCCTGTGCGAGCCCGACGACTACGACGGCGGCGAACTGATCATTGAGGACACCTATGGGACGCACGAGGTCAAGCTACCCGCCGGCGACATGATCCTGTATCCGGCTTCCACCCTGCACCGTGTCAGCCCGGTGACCCGGGGCACGCGGCTTTGCGCGTTCTTCTGGATCCAGAGCCTGCTGCGGGACGCCCGCCAGCGCGCCCTCCTGTTCGACCTGGATACCGCTATCCAGGAAATCGGGCATGCGCTTGGCCATGGACACGCCACCGTGGTACGCCTCACCGGCGTCTACCACAACCTGCTGCGCGAATGGGCGACGCCCTGACCTTGGCCTCGCCTCGATGTCGCGCAAATGGCGGCAGCGGCGGGGGCGGCCCATCCGCCGTATCGGCCAGGGATGTCCGCAGGCTCAGCTGAAGCGCGAGAAGTCCGGGCGGCGCTTCTCGAAGAACGCCTTGAACGCCTCCTTGGCTTCCGGCGCCTGCAGCATGCGCCGGAACACTTCTCCCTCCTCCGCCATCCTGGCCTGCACGGCCGCCTTATCGCCGCCCTTCATCAGGCGCTTGGTTTCCCTGAGCGACGAAGCCGGCAGCGCCGCCAGCTTGCGCGCCTGCTGCAGCACGAACTCATTGAGCTCCGCCACCGGCAGCACGCGCGTGGCCAGGCCGATCTGTAGCGCTTCCTGCGCGCTGAAGGCCTCACCCAGCATCAGTTTCTCGGCAGCGCGCTGGTGACCCAGCAGGCGCGGCAACAGCATGCTCGATGCCGCCTCCGGGCACAGGCCCAGTTGCACGAACGGCAGCGACAGCTTGGCCGTCTCGGAAACGTAGACCAGGTCGCAATGCAGCAGCATGGTGGTGCCCACGCCCACCGCCGGGCCGCTCACCGCCGCCACCAGCGGCTTGCTGGCCTGGCTGATCTGCTGCAGGAACTGGAATACCGGTGCCGGCTGGTCACCCTCGCCCGCGGTGGGCGGACGCTGCATGAAGTCTTCCAGGTCATTGCCCGCGGTAAATACTTCCGGCTTGCCGCGGATCACGATCACGCGCACGGCGGGATCGGCATCGGCGGCGCGCAGCGCATCGGCCATGGCCTGGTACATCGCCGCCGTGATGGCGTTCTTCTTGTCGAGGCGATCGAACTCGAGGGTCAGGATGCCTTGCTCGATGGTGGTCAGGATGCTCATGAAATCGTGTTCTCCTCACTGCTTGGTTGACTTGTCCGCCGTGCCGAAACACGTTCACTCGAACGCCGGCGGATTCTCGCAAAGATAGCTCATCCCGAACGCCTTTGCGCCGACGTTGAGCGCCACCGTCAGGCTCATCGGCGCCAGCATCAGCTCCACGTCATGCTGCTGCGCGGTGCGCGCGAGCGACTGATAGGCTGGCAACACTTGAATCGCCCCGGGTGGCCCGGCATAGCTCAGCGCTACCGCCGGGCTCAGCAAGCGGCCGCTGCGGATGCACTGCTGCGCATGCGCCATCACGCGGCGCATGCCTTCGTCCGCGCCGCGTGTCTTGGCCACCGGCTCGGTCTGGCCGCGATGCATATGCACGACGGGGCGGATATTGAACGCGCTGCCGAGCATGTAGCGGCCCCAGGTGATGCTGTTCTCGCCCTTGTGCTTGGCCCGCGTGTACATGTAGAGCAACTCGTCGGGCACCAGGAACATGTGCGCGGCGTGGCGCAGGCGTGTCTCCACGGCCTGCACCACCGTTTGCGCGCTGGCGCCGCCGCCAAGCAGGCGCGCCGCCTCGCGCACGATCAGCGCCTGGCCCGGGCCGATCGCGCCGGTGTCGATTACCTTCAGCTCGAACAACCCCGTGCGCCCCGCGTCCTTGCGTGCCTTGAAGCTCCTGGCCACGGTGCCGACCACGGCGCCCGAGGCGTGCGCATACAGTTTGCTGCGGCTGCTGGCGATGGTGAGCAGCAGCGCGCGGTCGCATGAGGTCACCACATGCTTGAGCAGGTGGTCTTCGATCTCGCGCTCTAGCAAGGGGATGGATTCGGCGTAGTGGTCCTGCTTGCCGACCAGATACTGCTCGTAAAGCGACGGCAAGGCCGGCTCGTCGCGCACGTCGGCCACAAAGCGGTCGCCCGCGCGAATGCGGAACGGCACCGTGCGCACGCCAAGTTCGGCCATCAGCGCGCGCGGCATGTCACACGCGGCGTCGGCCAGGATGAGTGTCTCCTGCATCTTGTTGTTTCCTCCCGGTCAGGTGAGCCGCGTCGAGGCGGCAGCTGTCTCCTTGTTATGGCACTCCTTTCTTCACCTGATCGAGAGTCGGGGCAGGCAGCACGAACGCACCTGGCGCCCATGCTGCCTGCCCCGCGGCGCGTTTAGACGCGCTCGAAAATACCTGCGGCGCCCATGCCGGTGCCGACGCACATGGTGACCATGCCGTACTTCAGGTTGTGACGGCGCAGCGCGTGCACCACGGTGGCCGAACGGATCGCGCCGGTGGCGCCCAGCGGGTGGCCCAGTGCAATCGCGCCGCCCATCTGGTTGACCTTGGCCGGGTCCAACTGCAGGTCGCGCATCACCGCCAGCGACTGCGCGGCGAAGGCTTCGTTCAGCTCGATCCAGTCCATCTGGTCCTGCGTGAGGCCGGCTGCCTTGAGCGCCGCGGGAATCGCTTCCTTGGGGCCGATGCCCATGATCTCGGGCGGCACGCCGCGCACCGCGAACGACACGAAGCGCGCCAGCGGCACCAGGTTGAACTGCTTGAGGATCTTTTCCGAAACCAGGATCAGCGCGCCAGCGCCATCCGAAGTCTGCGAGCTGTTGCCGGCGGTGACGCTGCCCTTGTTGGCAAACACCGGGCGCAGCTTGCCCAGGCCTTCGACCGAGGTCTCCGGACGCGGGCCTTCGTCCAGCGAGATGGTGCGTGTCTTCACGTCGACCTGGCCGCTGGCCAGGTTGGGGAATTTCTCGACGATCTCGATCGGGGTGATTTCGTCCTTGAAGTCGCCGGCCTGCTGGGCACGGATCGCCTTCTGGTGCGAAGCGAGCGAGAAAGCATCCTGGTCTTCGCGGCTGACCTGCCATTTCTGCGCGACCTTCTCGGCGGTCAGGCCCATGCCGTAGGCGATGCCGATGTTCTCGTCGCGCTCGAAGATCGCCGGCGACATCGACGGCGAATTGCCCATCATCGGCACCATGCTCATCGATTCCACGCCGGCGGCGATCATCACGTCGGACTCGCCCACGCGGATGCGGTCGGCGGCCATCGCCACGGCCGACAGGCCGGAGGCGCAGAAGCGGTTGACGGTGATGCCGCCCACGGTGTTCGGCAGGCCCGACAGCAGCGCACCGATGCGCGCGACGTTCAGGCCCTGCTGCGCCTCGGGGATGGCGCAGCCAACGATGGCGTCTTCGATCAGCCTGGGATCGAGGTTAGGCACCTGCGCCACGGCCGCGCGCAGGATGGTGGCCAGCAGGTCGTCCGGGCGGGTGTTCTTGAACGCGCCCTTGGGAGCCTTGCCGATCGGCGTGCGGGTCGCGGCAACGATGTATGCGTCTTGCAGTTGTTTCATGATGTCGGTTCCTCGCTTGCCTTAGTTGCGCACCGGCTTGCCGGTCTGCAGCATGCCCATGATGCGTTCCTGGGTCTTGCCCGTGCCGAGCAGGTCGACAAAGGCCTTGCGTTCCAGCGCCAGCAGCCATTCCTCGCTGACCAGCGAGCCGGCTTCCACGTCGCCGCCGCACACCGCCTCGGCAATGCGGCTGGCAATCAGGAAGTCGTGCGCGGAGATGAAGCCGCCGTCGCGCATATTGGCCAGCGACGCCTTGATGGTGGCAATGCCGGAGCGGCCCGCCACCGGCATCAGCGTGCCCGGTACCGGGGCGCGGTAGCCAGCGTTGGACAGCGCGCGCACTTCGTTCTGCGCCACGTAGAGCAGCTCGTGCACGTTGAACACGATGGTGTCCGACGGCTGCAGGTAGCCCATCTTCTGCGCGTCCAGCGCCGAGGAGGAGACCTTGGCCATGGCCGCTGCCTGGAAGCGGTTGGTGAGGAACTGCAGGTAGTTGGTGCTACCGGCGGCTTGCGCAGCACGTGCGGCAGCCAGCGCAGCCTCCTTCAGGCCGCCACCGGCCGGCACCAGGCCCACGCCCACTTCCACCAGGCCGATATAGGTTTCCAGCGCGGCCACGCGCTTGGCCGAATGCAGCATCAGCTCGCAGCCGCCGCCCAGCGCGATGCCGGACGCCGCCGACACCACCGGCACGGCGGAATACTTCACCCGCATCATGCCGTCCTGGAATTTCTTGACGAAGGGCTCGATGCCCTTGGCGCCGCCCATCATGAAGGCCGGCATCGCGGCTTCCAGGTTGGCGCCCGCGGAGAACGGGCCGCCCGGCGCGCCCAGTTGCAGCGACGTCGGCTGCCACACCACCAGGCCCTTGTACTCGGCTTCGGCCAAGTCGATGGCGCGCGTCAGGCCATCGATCACGTCCGGGCCGATGGTGTTCATCTTGCTCTTGAACGAAACCACCAGCACATCGTCCTGGCCCTCGCTCACCCAGATGCGTACCGCATCGTTTTCTTCCACGGTGCGGCCAGCCTTGCGCGGATCCGTTGCGGCGGTGCCCTTGACCGCGGCGCGGAACACCTGGCGCTCGTACACCGGCAACGCATTGCGCTGCACGAAGGCTTGCGCGGCGGGCGACCACGAACCCCGCGCGCCATGCACGCCCTGGTTGTCAGCGACGGGGCCTTCGAACACCCACGACGGCAGCGCCGCGCTGGACAAGCCCTTGCCCGCGTCGATGTCTTCCTTCACCCACTCGGCTACCTGCTTCCAGCCGGCCGATTGCCAGTCCTCGAAGGGGCCGGAGTTCCAGCCGAAGCCCCAGCGGATCGCCAGGTCGATATCGGCGGCGGAGCCGGCGATCTGCTCCAGGTAGACGCCGATGTAGTGGAACACGTCGCGGAACACGGCCCACAAGAACTGCGCCTGCGGGTTGCTGGATTCGCGCAGCAGCTTGATGCGCTCGGCCGGTTCCTTCTTCAGCATGCGCACCACGATCTCGTCGGCCTTCTTGCCCGAGTCGACATATTGGCCCGTCTTGGGGTCCAGCACCTTGATGGTCTTGCCTTCCTTCTTGTAGAAGCCAGCGCCGGTCTTCTGGCCCAATGCGCCCGCATCCACCAGCCCCTTGAGCACGGCGGGCGTCCTGTACACCGGCGCAAACGGATCGTCCAGCAGGGTGTCCTGCATGGTCTTGATCACGTGGGCCATGGTGTCCAGGCCCACCACGTCGGCAGTGCGGAAGGTGGCGGACTTGGCGCGGCCCAGCTTGGCGCCGGTCAGGTCGTCGACCACGTCGAAGGGGATGCCGTACTTCTCAGCCTCGGCGAACACCGCCAGGATCGAGAAGATGCCAACGCGGTTGGCAATGAAGTTCGGTGTGTCCTTGGCGCGCACCACGCCCTTGCCGAGCGTGGAGGTCAGGAAGGTTTCCAGGCGGTCCAGGATCGCGGGCTGCGTGGTCGCGGTCGGGATCAGCTCCACCAGGTGCATGTAGCGCGGCGGGTTGAAGAAGTGCACGCCGCAGAAGCGCGACCTCAGATCCGCGTCGAAACCATCGGACAGCGCGGTGATCGACAGGCCCGAGGTATTGGTAGCGAAGATCGTGTGCGATGCCAGGTGTGGCGCGACCTTCTTGTACAGGTCGTGCTTCCAGTCCATGCGCTCGGCGATGGCCTCGATCACCACGTCGCACTCCTTGAGCAGCGCGAGGTCGTCCTCGTAGTTGGCGGGCTGGATCAGGCCGGCTTCGTCCTTGATGCCGAGCGGCGCCGGCGAGAGTTTCTTCAGGTTCTCGATGGCGCGCAGCGAGATGCCGTTCTTGGGGCCTTCCTTGGCCGGAAGGTCGAACAGCACCACGGGCACGCGGGCATTGACGAGATGGGCGGCGATCTGCGCCCCCATGACGCCGGCACCCAGCACGGCGACCCTCTTGACGATGAAATTGGACATGCGCGCTCCTAGGAAAGTGAGCGTTGAGATGAGGTGGGCTGGCTGCGCGTGGCGCCGGCGTTGATGCTGGTGGTGACGCTGGTGTGCTCCCCTCTCCCGCTTGCGGGAGGGGTCGGGGGAGAGGGTGAGCGGTCGATCAAGCGGTATCGCTCGTTGAACCGTCGGCCCTCTCCCCCGTCCCCTCTTCCATTTCATGGGAGAGGGGAGCACACCATTGGCATCGACACCGTCAGAGCCAGTAGCCTGCGCCCGCGCTAAGACAACCGCATGAATTCAGGATAAACAATCCGATCAGAACAGATCCGCGTCCAGCGCCATCAGCGTGGCCGAACCAGCGCGTGCCATGCGGATCTGCGATGCCGTCTCCGGCAGCAGCTTGGCAAAGTAGAAGCGTGCGGTCGCCAGCTTGGTGGTGTAGAACTTGTCGCCGCTGGCTTGCTTCTCCAGCGCGATCTTGGCCATGCGGGCCCAGAAGTACGAGAACACCAGGTGGCCCACCACGCGCAGGTAAGGCACGGCAGCAGCGCCGACTTCGTCGGGGTTGCCCATGGCCTTCATGCCGATTTCCATGGTGAGCTTCTGCACCTTGTCGCCCAGGTCGGCCAGCGGGTTGACGAACTCCTGCATGGCTTCGTTGGTGCCTTCTTCCTCGACGAACGCCTGCACGATCTTGCCGAAGGCCTTCATCTTGGCGCCCATGTCGCCCAGGATCTTGCGGCCCAGCAGGTCCAGCGCCTGGATGGTGTTGGTGCCTTCGTAGATCATGTTGATGCGCGCGTCGCGCACATACTGCTCCATGCCCCACTCGGCGATGTAGCCGTGGCCGCCGAACACCTGCATGCCTTCGTTGGTGGCGGTGAACGCGTTATCGGTCAGGAAGGCCTTGATCACGGGCGTGAGCAACGCAACCAGGTCGCCCGCTTCCTTGCGCACGGACTCGTCCGGGTGCGACAGTTCGCGGTCGATCTGCAGCGCGGTCCAGTAGCTGAACGCGCGGCCGCCTTCGGCAAAGGCCTTCTGCGTCAGCAGCATGCGGCGCACATCCGGGTGCACGATGATCGGGTCGGCCGGCTTGTCCGGAGCCTTGGGACCGGTCAGCGCGCGCATCTGCAGGCGGTCCTTGGCATACGCCAGCGAGTTCTGGTAGGCCACTTCGGTCAGCCCGAGGCCCTGCATGCCCACGCCCAGGCGGGCGGCGTTCATCATCACGAACATGGCGTTCAGGCCCTTGTTGGGCTCGCCCACCAGCCAGCCGCGCGCGCCGTCCAGGTTCATCACGCAGGTGGCGTTGCCGTGGATGCCCATCTTGTGCTCGATCGAGCCGCACTTGATGCCGTTGCGCTCGCCCGGGTTGCCGCTGGCATCGGGGACGAACTTCGGCACCACGAACAGCGAGATGCCCTTGGTGCCCTGCGGTGCATCCGGCAGCCGTGCCAGCACCAGGTGGATGATGTTGGCGGAGAGATCGTGCTCGCCGGCCGAAATAAAGATCTTGGTGCCGGTAATGGTGTAGGAGCCATCGGCCTGCGGCTCGGCCTTGCTGCGCAGGATGCCCAGGTCGGTGCCGCAGTGCGGCTCGGTCAGGCACATGGTGCCGGTCCATTCGCCGGAGACCAGCTTGGGCAGGTAGACCTTCTGCAGCTCGGGCGTGCCGTGCGCGTGCAGCGCTTCGTATGCGCCGTGCGACAGGCCGGGGTACATGGTCCACGCCTGGTTGGCCGAGTTCAGCATCTCGTACAAGGCATTGTTGACCAGGATAGGCAGGCCCTGGCCGCCGTATTCGGGGTCGCAGCCCAGTGCCGGCCAGCCGGCTTCCACGTATTGCTTGTACGCTTCCTTGAAGCCCTTGGGCGCCGTCACCACGCCATCGCCGACGTAGGTACAGCCTTCGCGGTCGCCGCTCTGGTTGAGCGGGAACACGACCTCGGAGCAGAACTTGCCGGCTTCCTCAAGCACCTGGTTGATGGTGTCCGCGTCAACGTCGGCGTGCTTCGGCAACGCCTTGAGTTCGGCTTCCACGCCGAGCAATTCATGGAGCACGAACTGCATGTCGCGCAACGGTGCGGTGTACTGGCCCATCAAAGACTCCTTGGAGGTTTGCAAAGCCGCTACGCCGCCCGTGCACGATCCGGCACGGGACGCCGCGGCGGCGTCAGGTACGGTAGGACTGAATCAGTTTATTGAGCGCGACCATGGCAAGCTCGGCACTCGCGGGCAAGCGCAGGAAGCGGGCGTCATGATGCAAGCCTAGTTCAAGGCTGTACATTTCGAACAGCATCAGGCGCGGATCGCAATCCGCGCGCAGGTGCCCCTCTTCCCGTGCCTGGTCGATGGCGCGCGTCAGCGCGGCGCGCCAGATGGTGACGCTCTTGACGAGTTCGTCACGCACCGGGCTTTCCGCGCGGTCGTCGTACTCCACCGCCCCGCTGATGTAGATGCATCCCGTGGTCACTTCCTGGATGCGTTTTTCCATCCAGCGGCGCACCATGGACTGCAGGCGCGGCAGCCCACGCGGCTCGTGCAGCGAGGGATAGAAAACCTCCTGCTCGAACCGGCGGTGATACTCGCGCACCACCTCCACCTGCAAGTCCTCGCGCGAACCGAAATGCGCGAACACGCCGCTTTTGCTCATCTGCATGCGTTCCGCCAACAAGCCGATGGTCAAGCCTTCGAGCCCGTCGCGGGACGACAGCTCCAGCGCGGCATCCAGAATCGCCACGCGCGTCATTTCCCCCTTGCGCATGGGCGCGGGGGACGCGGAAGTGGCGGATTCGAGACGAGCTGACTGGTGTCGCATGATTTTTTCTCCGTTCTTCGCGGCGCGAAACGGATCGCGCCGCCTATGACCCTGACGTAATGCATATTTATTTCGCTGCCCGGCTGACTGCTTCACCGCCTGGCAGACCCGAATGCACGCAGTCTAAGGCAAAAAAGAACGACCGTTCAGATTATTGTGATCGCGCCCGCTGGCAGCAAGCTTTTAATTAGATCGGGGTTTCTAAACGCGGCGGCCGCGCTCGTGCGCCGCAACATGCCGCGACGCGGCGAGATAACGATCATTGTTGCCGCGAGTGATGCACAGCAGCATCGCCCCACCGGGTATTGTCCCGCGATCAGTAGCGCCCTGTCACGCCAGCGATGATCACGCCGACACGCAGCACCATATAGGCGGCCCAGTTCGCCATCCGGCGCACCGCCGAACGGCGCGCATGCGTGGCGGCCTTGACCTCGATGCTGCGCGAGGCAATGGCGTGCTCCAGCTCCTGGCGCAGCTCGGCACAGAACGCGCCGTCATAGACCGCGACATTGGCCTCGCGGGCCAGCAGCAGGCTGAACGGGTCCATGTTGCTGGAGCCCACCGTGGCCCAGGCATCGTCGACCACAGCCACCTTGGCGTGCAGGAAACTATCGGCGTATTCGAAGATTTCCACGCCGGCGCCGAGCAAGGTCGCATAAAGCGAATGGGTTGCATAGTGCTGCAAACGGTACTCTACCCTGCCCTGGAGCAACAGCCGCACGCGCACGCCGCGCTTGCGGCATGCCAGCAGGGCGCGGCGCATCTTGTGCCCAGGCAGGAAGTAGGCGTTGGCAATGATCACTTCCCGCCGCGCGCCGCCCAACGCCTGCAGGTACTGGCGTTCGATGGCGCGGCGGTTGCGCAGGTTGTCGCGCAGCAGCAGCACGGCGCGCATGCCGCCGGCCTGGTCCTGGCGCGGCAGCGGCAGGTCGGTGATCAGCGGAAAATCCGCCGCCACCCCCGCCAGGCCAACGCTGCGCATTTCGCCACGCAGCGATAGCTGCCACCACAGGCGTTCGGCGGTCAGCGCGATCTGGTTGACCAGCGGGCCCCGCACCTCCACCGCGAAGTCGTAGCGGGGGCCGAGCCCGGCGCTCTCGAAGGGCCCATGGTTGTAGTCGTCGATGATGTTGATGCCGCCAACAAAGCCGATCTGCTGGTCGATCACGGCCAGCTTGCGGTGCAGCCGGCGCAGGTTGCGCCGTGCCAGGCTGAAGCGGCGCAGCGGACGGAAGATCTTGAGGCAAGCCCCGCCCTCGCGCAGCCGCTCGGCAAGCCCGGCCGGCATGTCGCCAGCGCCGAAACCGTCCACCACCAGGTGCACGGCCACGCCCCGTGCGGCGGCACGGATCAGCGCATCGCTCACCGCTGCGCCGACCGCATCATCGGCGTAAATGTAGGTCTCGAGCGAAACCGAGAATACAGCCTGGTCGATCGCGGCAACCAAGGCCGGGAAGAACTCATTGCCGCCGCGCAGCAAACGGACCGCGTTGCCGCCCAGAGGCCTGCCGCGGCGCCATTCGGAGCGCAGTGGGCCGGCATGCCGCGGCGCGCGTGCGGGGGCATCGTCGCGGCTTGCGGTAAGCGCGGGAGGCGGCGCGCGGGGCGGGCGTGGGGGCGGAATCGATGACATGAGCCACATTATCAGGCACGCCGATGTCCTGTGCGTGCGCCAGGCGACGCGCGCGGCGCACACAGCGTGTGGGGCCATGCGCGCCGCGGCGGCCGTTCTCTGCTATCGTCGCCGCTTCATCCCCTCGCAACCCCCGACATCGTGAAGGTTTTCGGCATCTCCGGTGCGTCCGGCAGCGGCAAGACCACGTTGCTGGATCAAGTGATCCCGCGCTTCGCCGCCGCCGGCCTGCGCGTGGCCGGCGTCAAGCACACCCACCATGGCTTTGACCCGGATACCCCGGGCAAGGACTCCTGGCGTATGCGCCAGGCCGGCTGCGCCAACGTCGTGCTGGTGGGTGCGCGGCACCTCACGCTGATGCGCCACTATCCCGAAGCCGAGGCCTCGCCTGAGCTGGCCGATGCGCTGGCCGTGCTGCCCGCCGACACGGACCTGGTGCTGGTGGAAGGTTACAAGCGCAGCGATTTCCCCAAGCTGGAAGTGTTCCGCCCTGACCTGGGCAGGCCGCCGCTATGGCCGGAAGTGCCGAGCATCATGGCCGTCGCCAGCGACCAGCCGCAGGCTGTGGCCGCGCTCACCGCGTTGCCCGTGCTGGACCTGGCGGACCTTGACGCGATCTGCCAGATCATCCGCGACAGCGCGCTCGAACTCACGCCCGCGCTAGCCGCCGCCTTGGCGCAGCCTCACCAGACCCGATAGACATGCCCGCTGCGCGGCCCTTCCACGCTGCGCTGGAAGGCCAGCGCGACGCGCGCCGCCGGCACCGGCTCAAAGCCGGGGAAGTAATCGCCATACGCGGGCCATGACTCCTGCACTACCGTGGGGCTGACCACATTGATGCGCAGGCCGCGCTCCAGCTCGGGCGCCGCGCTACGCACGAACCCCTCCAGCGCCGCATTGACGCTGCCGGCATTGGCGCCCATGCGGATCGGCTCGCTGCCGACAATGCCGCTGGTGAGCGTGATCGAGCCGCCATCGTTCAGGAAATGCTGGCCAACCAGCGCCAGCCGCACCTGCCCGAGCAACTTGTCCTGCAGCCCGATTTCGAAGTCCTCGGCCCGCATCAGCGCGAGCGGCCCGAAAAACAGGCTTCCGGTCGTGGCGACGATGGCGTCCACCCGGCCGGTCGCATCGAACAAGGCCTGCACGGATTCCGGCCGGGTCAGGTCGACCCGATGTTCGCAGCGCGACTTGCCGACCCGCACCACGTCGTGGCGAGCCGACAGGTTCTCTACTACCGCCTGGCCGAGCGTTCCGCTGGCTCCGATCACAACAATCTTCATCGCATTCCCCATGGTTCTGGTTGTCTAGGAAGACGGCATTCCTTCCACCGCCATCAGGAATGCATTGTGAAAGTGGATTCGGGATGGATAAATGGGCTAGGATTTTGCATATCCCTAATTTTTAATTAGCAATCCATGGACAAGCTGCGCAGCATGGAAGTGTTTGCCGCCGCTGCCGAAGCCGGCAGCTTCAGCGCCTGCGCCGATGCACTGGGCCTGTCGGCGGTGATGGTAGGCAAGCATGTCGTCCAGCTGGAACGGCATCTGGGCGTGCGTCTGCTGCAACGCAGCACGCGCCGCCAAAGCCTGACCGAAGCCGGCCACCTGTTCCTGGAGGAATGCCGGCAGATCCTGGAGCGCGTGCGCAAAGCGGAGACCGTGGCAGAACGTCTGCACAGCCAGCCACGCGGCCGCCTGCGCGTGACCGCGCCGGTGACGTTGGGGGAGACGGCGGTCGCCGAAGCGGTATCGGCCTACCTGCTGCGCTACCCGGAAGTCACGGTGGAACTGGTGCTCGACGACGCTTTCACCGACCTGATTGCCGATGGTTTCGACGCCGCCGTGCGCATCGGCACGCTGGCCAGCTCCGACCATCTGGTGGCGCGGCCGTTGCGGCCGTATCGCATGGCGATCTGCGCGGCGCCGGCCTACCTCGCGCAAGCGGGCCATCCGCGCACGCTCGCGGAGCTGGCCGGGCACCGCTGCCTGAACCATCTGTTGTGGCCGCCAGGCATGGGGTGGCCGGCCCCCGAGGATGACGGGGCGCCCAAGGCATCGGCGCCGCTGGCGGCCAACAACGGCCAGGCGCTGCGGCGCGCGGCATTGGCTGGCTGTGGCGTGGTGATGCAGCCGGAAGTGCTGCTGGCGGCGGACATCGCCGCCGGGCTGCTGGTCCCGTTGCTGGAAGACGCCATGCCAGCGCCAAGGCCGGTCCACCTGCTCTATCCGCGCGACCCGCGGCCGCTGCCCAAGCAGGCCTGCTTTGTTGACGTCATGCTGGAGAAAATGGGGGCCTGAGGATGGGCCTCAGGAAGTCGTGCCTGCCTTGGCCTTGTGGACAACCGGCCGCTCCGGCACGGCAATGCGGGCAAGCTCCGCCATCAATGGCACATGGTCCGAGCGCTGGGCCCAGTCGCGGCCGGTCAGCGCGCTGGCGTGCTCGATCTCGAAGCCCCGCACATAGATGCGGTCGAGTTGCCACCAGGGCATGTGGCTGGGAAAGGTGTGCAGCCGCGCGCCACCGGCGGAGGACACCTCCGTCGCGCCAAGCGTGGTGCAGATCAGGTTGTCGAGCCGGTGGTTCCAGTCGTTGAAATCCCCCGCGATCAACAGCGGCGCCCCGGCTGGCACCACGTCCTGCACGCGCTTGACCAGCGCCTCCGCCTGGCGCGCGCGGCTGCGCGCGAACAAGCCGAAATGCACGCAGATCAGGTGGGCCTCGACCCCGTTCATATCCGCTACCGCGTGCAGCAGGCCGCGCTGCTCGAAGCGATGGTCAGAGATGTCGAGGTTTTCCGACATCAGGATCGGATGGCGCGACAGGATGGCATTGCCGTGGTGCCCATGGTCGTACACCGCATTGCGGCCGTAGACCGAATGCGGATACGCGTCGGTCGCCAAATAGTTGAGCTGGGTGTAATCCGGGTCGAACAAGGCCGCCGCCACCAGGC
Organism: Cupriavidus sp. GW822-FHT03E04; assembly: GCF_058801495.1. Taxonomy (NCBI): domain Bacteria; kingdom Pseudomonadati; phylum Pseudomonadota; class Betaproteobacteria; order Burkholderiales; family Burkholderiaceae; genus Cupriavidus; species Cupriavidus sp. GW822-FHT03E04. The sequence goes on along the minus strand of NZ_JBXANI010000035.1, from coordinate 10,740 downwards.
GGTCATTGCGATCCTGCACCTCCTGCAGGAAGACGATGTCGGCATTCACCACGTGCAGGCCATCGCGCACGTTATGGATACGCGACTTGCCCTTGATGCCGGTCACGCCCTTGTGAATGTTGTAGGTGACGACGCGCAGCCTCATAGGTCCGCTCCGCAAGCCGCACGCTGCCCCCGCACCCGCCAGCCCAACTGCAGCACCGCCTCGGCGTTGCTGGTCGAGAAGCAGAGCGCGGCGGCCTCCCGCCACGGCAGCCACTGATACTGCAAGTGCTCGCGCGGCGCCAGCGTCACCGGCAGCGGCTGCGCGACACGCAGGCCAAACCAGTGCTCGGTGTTGCGCGTCACGCCCGGCGCGTAGCGGTGGCGCCACTGCGGGTAGATTTCGTACTCGATAGTGTGGTTCCAGTCGTCCAGCCGGTGCTCGGCGGCGACCAGGCCGGTTTCCTCGGCCACCTCGCGCGCGGCTGTCAGCGCCAGCGGCTCGTCGGGCGTGTCCAGGCTGCCGGTGACCGACTGCCAGTAGCCCGGCCGGTCGGCGCGCTCGATCAACAGCACTTGCAGGTCTGGCGTGTGGATCACAACCAGGACGGATTCAGGGATTTTGTAGGGCATGGGGATAGGACAAACGGCGTCCCCAAGCTTACCGCAGATGCGCCCGGGCACCATGGGAAACATGGCGGAAATGACGGATGCGGCGGCCTTGCCGCCCAGGCCCCTTCATGCTGCGTGGACGCTGGACTGAGCCGGCGTTTCTCGCAACCAGGTCTCGAATACGCCAGGCGAGTCGCCGTGTCCCCACGCAGCGCGTAGTTGCTGCATCAACGGCGTCAGCGCGCGTGTGTACTCGCGCGAAGCCACCTGCGCATGGGCGGCCAGGCGGTCCGCGCATTGCTGGACCTGCGCCTGCAGCTGCGCGCGCTCGTGCGCGATCTCTTTTTCGCGCACGCCCAGCGTGTTGTACTTCTGGATCAGGAAGCGCTGGTAGTCACCGGCTTCGACACCTTGGGCGGCCTGTGCGTTGACCTGCTCGAAGCGCATCACGATGCTGCCAGTCTCCTGCTCGATATGCATGGCCTCCGCGGCCAGCGCCTGCAAGCCGTCCTGCAGCCGCAGCGCTTCGCGACGCTCGTCGCGCAGCTTCACGACGTACTCATCGAAGCTGCGCTGGGCCGTCAGGTAAGACTGCACCACCGGCTGCGGCGCCACCACCAGCAACGGATCCGCGCCGCCCGCGCGGCTGCCCTGCAGCAAAGCGTCATCGGGCAGCCTCAGGTTGCCAAGGTCCTCCAGCCAGCGCCCACGCGCCATGACGGTGCCCACCGTATCCAGCGCCACCCGGCGCAGGGCTTCGGCGCGCTGCATCTCCACCGGCTCCAGCATTGGCACGCCCCCACCGCCGGTCTTCGCAGCATGCGCGATATCCGGCACACAAGCCGCCACCGTGGTGGCCACGGACTCCGACATGGCCACCGCCGAGCGGCGCACCGCGCGCCGCAGCTCGAAACGCGCCAGCAGCATCATCACCAGCCCGGCCGCCAGCCAGGTGAGGATGGTCTCGGCATGGGCCAGTAAAAACTGGCGAATCAGTTCTACATCCAGGTGCACGGCAAATTCCTCCCGCGCGGCCGTCGTGCCTTCGAATTGGGCTTGCGGCTTGGCGCTATAAAGGGAGAAGACTGGACGGGAGGGGGCTTCGTTCCGCGATGTAACAATTGGAAACCAGGGATTGGGTGCCGGCTGTGGCACTTGGCATGCATCGCGGCCGCCAATGCAAAAAGGCCGCGCTGTCGCGCGGCCTTTTCAAGCAGTCCGAACCCCGGCTCAGGCCGTCTTCGGCTCCGCAGCACGCAGGCGGATATGCAGCTCGCGCAGTTGCTTCTCATCGACCGAGCTCGGCGCTTGCGTGAGCAAGTCTTGCGCGCGCTGGGTCTTGGGGAAGGCGATCACGTCGCGGATCGAATCGGCGCCGGCCATCATGGTGACGATGCGATCCAGGCCGAAGGCCAGGCCGCCGTGCGGGGGCGCGCCATATTGCAGCGCGTCCAGCAGGTAGCCGAACTTGGCACGGGCTTCTTCCTCGCCGATCTTCAGGGCGCGGAACACCTTGCTTTGCACGTCCTCGCGGAAGATCCGCACCGAGCCACCGCCCATTTCCCAGCCGTTCAGGACCATGTCGTAGGCCTTGGCGATGCACTTGCCCGGATCGGTTTCCAGGTATTGCAGGTGCTCGTCCTTGGGGCTGGTGAACGGGTGGTGCATGGCGACCCAGCGGGCATCTTCCTCGTCGTACTCGAACATCGGGAAGTCGATCACCCACAGCGGCTTCCACACGTCCTCGAACAGGCCGTGGGTCTTGCCGAACTCGGAGTGGCCGATCTTCAGGCGCAGGCCGCCGATGGCGTCGTTGACGACCTTGGCCTTGTCCGCGCCGAAGAAGATGATGTCGCCGTCCTTGGCGCCGGTGCGCTTCAGGATCTCGGCGATGGCTGCGTCGTGCAGGTTCTTGACGATCGGCGATTGCAGGCCGTCGCGGCCCTTGGCCACTTCGTTGACCTTGATCCAGGCCAGGCCCTTGGCGCCATAGATGGCGACGAACTGGGTGTAGGCATCGATCTCGCTGCGCGAGATGGCGGCGCCGCCCGGCACGCACAGGCCGACCACGCGGCCGTTCTCGCTGTTGGCGGGGCCGGAGAACACCTTGAAGTCGACGTCCTTCATGGCGTCGGTCAGTTCGGTGAACTCGAGCTTGACGCGCAGGTCAGGCTTGTCCGAACCGAAGCGGGCCATGGCCTCGCGGAATTCCATCACGGGGAAGCTGGCGTCCAGGTCGACGTCGATGGCGTTCTTGAACACCGTGCGCATCATGTCCTCGAACAGGTCGCGGATTTCCTGCTCGTTCAGGAACGAGGTCTCGCAGTCGATCTGCGTGAACTCGGGCTGGCGGTCGGCACGCAGGTCCTCGTCGCGGAAGCACTTGGTGATCTGGTAGTAGCGGTCGAAGCCCGACACCATCAGCATCTGCTTGAAGATCTGCGGCGATTGCGGCAGCGCGAAGAAGTGGCCCGGGTTGGTCCGCGACGGCACCAGGTAGTCCCGCGCGCCTTCGGGCGTGCTCTTGCCCAGCATCGGGGTCTCGATGTCGATGAAGCCTTGCGCGTCCAGGTACTTGCGCACTTCCATGGCCACCTTGTAGCGCAGGCGCAGGTTGTACTGCATCTGCGGGCGGCGCAGGTCCAGCACGCGGTGCGTCAGGCGGGTGGTCTCGGACAGGTTGTCGTCATCGAGCTGGAACGGGGGTGTGACCGACGGGTTGAGCACGGTCAGCTCATGGCACAGCACCTCGATCTTGCCGGAGGTCAGGTTGGCGTTCTCGGTGCCCGCCGGACGCGGGCGCACCTTGCCGGTGATGCGCACGCAGAACTCGTTGCGGATCTCTTCGGCAGCCTTGAACATCTCGGGACGATCGGGGTCGCACACCACCTGCACCAGGCCTTCGCGGTCGCGCAGGTCGATGAAGATCACGCCACCGTGATCGCGGCGACGCTGCACCCAGCCGGTGAGAGCCACTTCTTGGCCCGACAGTTGTTCGGTCACGAGACCGCAATAGTGAGTACGCATGGAGGACATAAGGGAATTCCCGGAATAACGCGGCCGCCGATGCGGCCGGCGATCAATTTGAATGCGATGAGCCGGTGGACTCGGCGAGGGCTTCTGCCTCCGCCTCGCCGGCGCGCACGGAGCCGCTCTTGCGCGGTAGCTCGGTCGGCGCCACCACGCCCATCGAGACGATGTACTTCAGCGCGGCGTCGACGGTCATGTCGAGTTCGATGGTATCGGCCTTGGGCATCATCAGGAAGAAGCCCGAGGTCGGATTCGGCGTGGTCGGCACGTAGACGCTGACATACTCGCCCTGCAGATGATTCTGCACATCGCCGCCGGGACGGCCGGTGAGGAATGCGATGGTCCACGAACCCTCACGCGGGTACTGCACCAGCAGCGCCTTGCGAAAGGCATTGCCGGACGAGGAGAGCAGCGTATCCGAGACCTGCTTGACGCTGGTGTAGATCGGCCCGACCACCGGGATATGGCGCAGCAGCGCTTCCCACCAGCGCACCAGGCGCTGGCCGATGAAGTTGTGGGTCAGCAGGCCGACCAGCAGGATGAACACCACCGTCAGGATGGCGCCCAGGCCCGGGATGCGCACCTTGAACAGCTGGACCGGCTGCCAGGCTTCAGGCAGCAGCGCCAGGCTCTGGTCCATGGTGCTGATGACCAGGTTCAACACCCACAGCGTGATGCCCAGCGGCACCAGCACCAATAGCCCGGTGAGGAACCAGGTCTTGAGGGCGGAAGTCTTCTTCGCCGGCACGATGCGTTCTGCCTTCAATGGCTGGCGACGGCACTGCCGGAACCGCCGGCAGTACTGGTCGGCGCCGTGCTGACGGTGCTGGAGGATTCCGTGGCTGCGCCGGACGAGGCCGGTGCCGCTGCTTCGCTCTTGCCCTCGGTGGCGCTGCCGGCGGCCGCCGTGGCGGGCGCAGCGGACGTGGCACTGTTGCCACCGCGGAAATCGGTGACGTACCAGCCCGACCCCTTGAGCTGGAAGCCCGCGGCGGTCAGTTGTTTCTTGAACGTGCCCTTCGCGCCGCAGGATGTGCAGTCGGTAAGCGGGGCATCGCTCATTTTCTGCAGCACATCGCGCCCGTGGCCGCAGGCGTCGCAACGATAGGCATAGATCGGCATAGTGGCTCTCCGCAAGGAGTCTGGAACGGAAATTGGATGGAACCGCGAGGCCGCGCCGAGCGGGAAGTTGCCACTCCCGTGCGCGCACCTTGCGGTGCAAAGCCTTGAATTATAAACCGTTCTGAGAACGCCGGGCCGGCGGAAAAAGAGGCCGGGGTGCCTTCGAAGCCACGCGTGACCCGCCGGATGCCCGCAACGCTCAGGCCAGATGGACTTCCTTGACACGCGGATGGTCGTTGATCCACTGCGGCAGCAGCGAGCCGAACACCATGCCGCCGATGGAGACCAGCAGGCCGACCATCTGCGGCGGCACCGCCGCGTCGGCGAAGGCGATTTCGCAGCACAGCCAGGAAACCAACCCGAGGATGATCGCGGCAAGGCCGCCCTGGCGCGTGGCCGGCTTCCAGAACATGCCAAAGGCCAGCGGGACGAATGACGAGACCAAAGTGACCTTATATGCATTTTCCACCATATGGAAAATGGACAGATGCGAGTTCAGCGCGAACAGCGTCACCAGCACGGCGAACACCAGCACCACAGCCTGCATCACGCGCAGGAAGCGGCGGTCGTCGAGATGGCGGAAATAGGGCCGCAGGATATTCTCGGCAAAGGTGACCGACGGTGCCAGCAGCGTCGCCGAGGCACAGCTCTTGATGGCGGACAGCAGCGCGCCGAAGAACATCACCTGGGCGAACATGGGCGCGTGCGTCAGGATCAGCTTGGGCAGGATCAGCTGCGAATCGGTGTTGATGTACTTCTGCACCATCTCCGGGTCGATCATGGTGGCCGAATAGGCCAGGAACATCGGGATGAAGGCAAAGCAGAAGTAAAGCACGCCGCCCAGCACCGAAGCGCGCCCGGCAATCTTCTCGGTGCGCGACGAGGTCACGCGCTGGAACACATCCTGCTGCGGGATCGATCCCAGCATCATGGTGAACAGCGCGGCCGCGAAGCCGATGATCTGGATCAGGTCCAGCGAGGGCAGGAATTCGAACTTGCCGGCCGCCGCCGCATGCGACACCACCGCGGCCACGCCGCCGGCCTGGCCGCTGACTTCATAGCCGATATACAGCATCCCGATCACGATGATGATCATCTGGATGAAGTCGGTCACCGCCACGGCCCACATGCCGCCGAACAGGGTGTACACCAGCACGCTGGCGGCTCCGATCATCATGCCGGTTTCCTGCGACAGCGCGCCGTCCGAGACGGTGAAGAACACCAGCCCGAGCGCCTTGATCTGCGCGGCAACCCAGCCCAGGTAGGACATCACGATACACAGCGTGGTCAGCACCTCGGCCAGCCGCCCGTAGCGATTGTGATAGTAATCGCCGATGGTGAGCAGGTTCATCCGGTACAGCGGGCGCGCGAAGAACAGGCCGACCAGGATCAGGCAAAGCGAGGAACCGAAAGGATCGGACACCACCCCGGACAAGCCTTCCTTGAGGAAAACCGCGGGGATGCCCAGCACCGTCTCCGAGCCGAACCATGTCGCGAACACGGTGGCGGTGACGATGTAGAACGGCAGGCTGCGGCCGGCGACCGCGAAGTCGGTGGCGTTGCGCACGCGCAGCGCGGCCCACAGGCCAATGCCGACGGAGATTACCCAATAGATGATGACGAACCAGATCAGCATGCTGCTGCCCTATCCCAAAGTGCCCTTGCGGCGAGAAACCGGTTGCCGGTGAGGCGGGATTTGCGGCCAGCCTTGCCCGGAGTCCAATTCATCGGTCGGGGCCGCATGGGTGGCTGAGCTAGCCTGCGGTCGTAGCCGAATCAAAACGCGGATTATAGCGACGCCTGCCGCGCGGCGAGAAAAAAACCCGCCACCACGCGGAAATTGCCCGGGACGGTGCAGCCCCGGCGCCACAGGTGACGTGGACTGCGCCGTGGATGCCCGCCACGGCCGCGGCGCCCCGCCGTGGTGCGCAAGGCTTGCGGCTTACGCGTGGGCTTACGCGCGGGCTTACGCGCGGTTACACAGCTTACAAACCCTGCGTCAGCACGCCGTGCCCGGCGCGCATTAAGGAAGCCAAGGCAGCAACATCGGGCGCCGCGCCCACGAGCCACGCTGCCGCACCACGGCCCAATGAGGAAAAGGAGAACACCATGTCGAACCGCCAAACCAAGATGCTCAAGACCCTGATGATTGCCGCAGGCCTGCTCGGCGCCGGCCTGGCCAGCGCCCAGACTGCGGCGGTCTCGCAGGATGTGCAGCGCAACGTCAACCAGGAACAGCGCATCGAGAACGGCCTGAAATCCGGCAGCCTGAGCACGCGCGAAGCGGCCAGCCTGGAAAAGCAGACCGCCCGCGTGGACCACATGGAAGCGCACGCCCTGGCCAACGGCTCGGTCTCGCCGCGCGAGCAGGCGTCCATCCAGCGTGCCGAGAACAACGTGAGCCGCGACATCGCGCATGACACGCACAACGGCATCACCGGCAACCCCGCCAGCGCCTCATCGCAGCGCATGCAGGCCGACGTGCAGCGCAATATCAACCAAGAGCAGCGCATCAAGAACGGCGTGGCCAATGGCTCGCTCACCAACCGCGAGGCCGGCAGCCTCGAACGCGGCCAGGCTCACGTGGATCGGCGCGAAGCGCGCGCCGGCGCCAACGGCCATGTTGGTGCGGGCGCGCAGCGTGGAATCCAGCGTGCCGAAAACCGCGACAGCCGGGCGATCTACCACGACAAGCACAACGCCCGCGTGCGCGGCTGACGCAAAGGCTGGCGCCTGCGGCTGAACGCTGAACCCTGAAACCTAAGCCCTGCGGCGCCAGACCTGCCACTGCTCGCGGCCGGCAAATATCGGCAGCGAGCCAGTGGCGGCCCGCGCCTCCACCAGCTCGAAGGCCGGCTCAAGCAGCGCGCGCAGTTCTGCCTCGGGGATGGCAAAAGGCGGCCCGCCGCGCGTCTCGTCCAGGAAGAAGTAGCCGGCCAGCAGCCCGCCCGGCGGCAGCAGTTGCGCCACACGAGCGGCGTAGCCGGCCCGCATGGCTGGCGGCAAGGCGCACAGGAAAGCCCGCTCGTAGATCCACTGGCAGGCAGGCTCGGGCGCGAAGGCAAAGAAATCCGCTTCGTGCACGACAGCCCCGGCCGGCCCCAGCGCGCGGCGCGCGCTGGCTACGGCCTCGGGTGAGAAATCAATGGCGGTCACCGGCCAGCCGCGCGCATGGAGCCACCCCGCTTCCCAGCCGTTGCCACAGCCAGGGATTAGCGTTGGGCACGGTGCCATCGCGCTGGCGAAGGCCTCGAAATCGGCCGGCACGCCGCCCAGGTCCCAGGGCATGAAGCCCTTCTCGAAGCGCTCATCCCAGAAAGCCGGGTCCCCCGCGTTGCGCGTGGCAAAGACTGGCGGGGCTGCGGCCTTGATCGGCGCGTTATCGGATTTGGTCAAGCTGGCCTCCACTGCATTGCATTTCATCAACTTTGCACTCGCCACCCAGGCGATTCGGGGCACGATCCCGTGCGCTACCAGTAGCCAACCCAGGCCAGCAGCTCGGTCAGCACCACCCCGGCGATGAATCCGCCAACCAGCAACAAGGCCGTGCCGACCAGGCGGTTGGTGCGGCGCTGCTCGGCGACCAGGGCGGCCAGCAGCTTCTCCTGCTGGCCATTGTCGACCAGGGCGCGGCGCTCGAGGAACTGGTGCGCCAGGCGCGGGAAGTCGGGCAGCATCTTGGCCCATTGCGGGGCCTCCACCTGGATGCGCTCCCAGGCACCCTTCCAGCCGACCTGCTCGTGCATCCATTTCTCGAGGAAGGGCTTGGCGGTCTTCCACAGGTCCAGGTCCGGATCGAGCTGGCGTCCCAGCCCTTCGATATTGAGCAAGGTCTTCTGCAACAGGACCAGTTGCGGCTGGATCTCAACGTTAAAGCGGCGCGAGGTCTGGAACAGGCGCATCAGCACCATGCCCAGCGAGATCTCCTTGAGCGGCTTGTCGAAATAGGGCTCGCAGCACGCCCGTACCGCGCTCTCCAGTTCCTCCACCCGCGTATGGGCCGGCACCCAGCCCGACTCCACGTGCAGCAGCGCCACGCGATGGTAGTCGCGGCGGAAGAAGGCAATGAAGTTCTGCGCCAGGTAGTTCTTGTCGAACTCGGACAGCGCGCCGACGATGCCGAAGTCCAGCGCGATGTAGCGTCCAAAACTCTGCGGCGCCACCGACACCAGGATGTTGCCCGGGTGCATGTCGGCATGGAAGAACCCGTCGCGGAACACCTGCGTGAAGAAGATCTCCACGCCCTCCTCCGCCAGCAGGTGCATGTCGACGCCAGCCGCCCTGAGCGACTCGGTGCGCGAGATGGGGATCCCATGCATGCGCTCCATCACGAAGACCTCGCTGCTGCACCAGTCCCAGAACACCTCTGGCACCAGCAGCAGCTTGGTGTCGGCAAAGTTGCGGCGCAGCTGGCTGGCGTTGGCGGCCTCGATCATCAGGTCGAGTTCGTCGTGCAGGTATTTGTCGAACTCGGCGACGACCTCGCGCGGCTTCAGGCGCTTGCCGTCAGCCCAGAAACGCTCAAGCCAGGCGGCGAGGTCCCGCATCAGCGCCAGGTCGCTGTCGATGACCGGCAGCATGCCCGGGCGCAGGACCTTCACGGCGACTTCGCGGCCGTGGTTGGGACCGCCCTTCAGGATGGCGAAGTGAACCTGGGCGATGGACGCGCTGGCCACCGGCTTGTGGTCGAAGCTCTCGAACAGCGTCGCCAGCTTCCGGCCCAGCGAGCGCTCGATGATCTTGACCGCCACGACTGAATCGAACGGCGGCACCTGGTCCTGCAGCTTGGCGAGCTCGTCGGCGATGTCCTCGGGCATCAGGTCGCGCCGGGTGGAGAGCACCTGGCCAAACTTGACGAAGATCGGCCCCAGGCGCGTCAGCGCCAGGCGCAGGCGTTCGCCCCGGGGCATGTCGAGCTTGCGGCCAATGGTAATGACACGCACCAGGAATCGGATGCGGCGGCTCTTGAAACCAGACAGCACGAGCTCGTCGAGGCCGTAGTAGAGGATGACGAAAACGATCTTGCAAAGGCGCAGGAAGCGGGTCATGCAGGTTCTTCAGTGTTGGGGCCGTGCTGCTTGGCCGGTCTGGCAATGGATAAAGCCGTGGATGCGCAATTGAGCAGGGTTCTGGCGGCGGCAGGCCGCGGGCGATCAGCGATGGGCGGACGGCAGCGTGCCGGCGCCACGCTCGGAGCGGGTGCGCTGCTCCAGCTTTTCCAGCCGCTTTTCCAGCCGGGCGAGGTCGTCGCGCAGCGCGCTCACGCCGGCGCCGAACTCGTCGAGCGCCGCGTGGCGCACCAGGGTCGGCTGCTCGTCGAGCAGGTATTCGGTCACGTTATCGACCAGCGCGCGGCCCACCCGCGTGGCCTGGGCATGCACCTGCTGCACGCCGTCCACCACCCGCTGCGCCACGCTGTCGCTCACCGGGCCGCCCAGGATGCCGCGCAATGCGCGCGACAGGTCCTCGGCCGCATCCCAGCGCAGGTTGCGGGCCAGCGTGGAGACCGTGTTGGCCAGCTCGGCATCTCCCTCGATGCGCACATGCCTCATCGCCGCCGCCTGGCCGCCGCCCGCCACATCCGAAGCCACCAGCGGCCACAGCTGCAGCGGCACGGTCAGCGTGACCGCCGGGGTTTCATCCACCGCGGCCAGCTCCGTCAGGCCCTGTCCCGTCACCTTCAAGGCGAGCGTGAACGCGGCCGCGTCAAAGCGGATGATGCGCCCGGCGAAGGGCTGGAGCATGGTGGTTGCCCAGGGCTCCTGTTCCAGCAGGTGGTTCAGGGCGGTGATCGGGGGGGTGGCCAGGGGGGTGGGGAGGGTGGTCATGATTGGGTGGGGCTGGGGGCGGGCCTTTCAGGGGAGTGGGTTGGTCGGTTCTAAAGTCAAAATCAACTTCAACGGCTTAACATCAAAAGCAACTGCAGTTTCACCACCCCTGCGGGGCGGCGACCTACTTTTTTGTCTTGCCAAAAAAGTAGGCAAAAAAGGCGCG